>DMNK01000129.1:45714-61975 GCA_003453695.1 Acidimicrobiaceae bacterium
TTGACGGCCGTCGGCCCCGCCGGTACATCTCTTTCCGGCGGCGACGGGATGGCGACTGGATGAGGTGGGCGGCCTCCAAGGCGGGAGGCCACAAAGAGCGCAAGGCGGATGCAGATGTCTCGAGGCGGAAGTGGCGGAGCCCGGCGACGGGCGACGGTGGTCCTGCGGCTGGTGCTGGTGCCCACGTTGCTGGCGTTGTCAGCGGTGTGGCTCACCTCGGCGGGGAGCCAACCCACGGCCAGGGCGACCTGGACCAACTACGACACCGACAACTGGGGCGGATGGTCGAACCCCGCCAATGCCGGCTTCCTCACCAACCCGGCCGGCTGCGACCCCATCGACCCGGCGCAGTGCATGCTGCCCTACCCCAACGACTGGTTCACCCGCGCCGACAGCTCGAGCGCCACCGGGCGCCGCCTCGACCTGAACATCCTGGCGACGCCCCGCAACGTGGCGGGCCTCCCCATCAACCCGGCCGACTACAACCGCAGTGACGGCTTCAGCGCCGGCAGCACCATCCTCACCGTGGTGCCCGGCATGACCAAGAACAGCGACCTGGCCGCATCGGGCCTGCCCACCGACGTGAACATGGGCCTGAACGACAGCTCCACGAGCAACCCGTCACAGCTGGGCGTGATCCTCTTCGACGCCACCACCGGCCAGGTGTGGCCGGTCTGGGCGGAGATCGACCACTACACCGCGGAGGCCGGGGTCGTCCCGGCAGGCGCCACCGGTGCGGTCCAGCAGGACCTCATGATCCACCCGGCCCGGAACCTGCTCGACGGGCACCGCTACGTCGTGGCCCTGCGCGACCTGACCACCGACGGCGGCAGCGTGGCCAAGCCCAGCTCGGCCTTCGAGTCCTACGTCAACGCCTATCTCCACCCGCCGGCACCGAGCGCCGGATCGCTGGGTCTGGGCGCCATCGTCCCCGCTGACGCCCGTACCGCCCACATGGACCGCGTCTTCGAGGACCTGGCCCAGCAACCGAGCTGGAACGTCTCCACCGACCCGTCCCAGCTGTATCTGGCCTGGGACTTCACCACCGCTTCCACGCAGAACGTCACCGGCCGGCTCCTCGCTATCAGGGACGACGCCTTTCGGCAGCTCGGCGAGACCAAGGCCCAGGTCGACGCCGGGCAGGATGCCGGGTCGGCCCCGCAGTTCACCGTCAGCTCGATCACCGACTTCCAGGACAGCGACCCGGGCGGCGCCAACTACAACGTGAACGTCGCCAGGGAGATCCAGGGCAGCTTCACCGTGCCCTGCTACATCGCTCCCACCTGCTCCCCGCCGGTCAAGTGCAAGAACCTGTCGAGCTCAAGCCCCTTCGACGACTGTCCCTCTCCCGGGAGCTTCTACTACGCCGATCCCACCAACCCCGACGCCGATCCCGGCCAGGTGCCCGGTCAGACCTACCAGGCCGACTACATCTGCATCGCCGGGCGCAGCGGCTTCGACGCCGGGAAGCCGCTCATCCCCGTCGATTACGGCCACGGGCTGTTCGGCAGCTACACCGAGGTCACCGCCTCGCCCCAGGAGGAGATGACCAACCGGGAAGGCATGATCTACTGCGCCACCGACTGGTTCGGCTGGGCCAACTCCGACATCCCCAACGCGGTGGTGGCCCTGGCCGATCTCTCCAACTTCTCCTTCCTGGCCGACCGGGGACAGCAGGGGGAGCTCAACTTCCTGTACCTGCAGCGCCTCCTCATCAACCCGAGCGGTTTCTCCTCCAACCCTGCCTTCCAGTACTCGCCGGGCGTCCCCATCATCGACCTGAACGACGGCGTGTACTACGACGGCAACAGCCAGGGCGGCATCTTCGGAGGCACCGTGTGCGCCGTCTCCATCGACGTCCCTCGCTGCGGGCTCGGGGTGAACGGCATGGACTACTCCACCCTGCTCCCGCGCTCGGTCGACTACGTGGCCACCTCCACCCTGCCGCAGTTCCTCGAGCAGCAGGTGGAGCAGTTCGCCGCCAACCCCAGCGGCTACGACCCGACCGGCCTGACCGGCGTGGGCTACTCCAACGCCTTCGACCTCTTCTACCCGGACCAGGGGCAACGCCAGCTCACCTTGGACCTCATCCAGAGCTTGTGGGACCGGGCCGACCCCGACGGCTACGCCGGCCACATGAGCTCCTTCGGGGAAGCGCACAACCTGCTCCCCGATTGCACAGGCGACGGCGTGAAGGCGGTGGTGGAGCAGACGCCCGCCGGGTGCGACCCGCCCGGGGTGACTCCCGGGCCCGACCATCACGTGCTCATGGAGATCGCCTGGGGCGACCACCAGGTGGCCAACTTCACCGCCTTCGACGAGGCCCGCACCATCGGGGCCGAGTCCGTGGGCAACTCGGGCGGCTCCACCGGCTCCAACGCGCCGGGAGGTGGCGAAGCCCTCTTGGCCAGCCGGCTGTGCAACACCGATGCCGGGGGCAGCGCCACCACCAACGACCCGACCGACAGCGGGTACAACTCGAGCGTCGCCAACGAGTACTGCTACCAGCCCGACTCACCGTTGTGGGGCATCACGCCCATCTCGAGCTACCCGTACAACGGTTCGGCCATCGCCATCTTCGACGCCGGCCCCGACGGCGACGGCACCGCGTACGCCACCGACCCTCCGCCCCCTTCGGACGTGCCGCCCCCGGACACCCGGGCCAACCTCGATCCCCACGAGGCACCCCGGCGGACCTGCGCGGCGCAGGACATGAAGGGGACCTACTTCGACGTGAACGGCGCGCAGTACGGCATCGCCGGAGGACTGGTCACCGACCCCGCCCAGATGCTCACCGGGTTCCTCGCCCACTACGACGGCCAGCCCATCACCGCCACCTCGACCCTGGCCGGCCCGCCCTACTTCTCAGGAGGCTGGCACAACACCTGCGCCCTGCCCTAGCGGACTCTGGCGGCGTCGCCGCGCCAGGACCACAGCGACGCCGGCGACAGCGGTGATCAGCCTGCGGATGTCCTGCGCCCGGTCAGGCCGAGGAGGATGTCGGTGCTCGAGGCCCGCCGCACGGTGCCCGACCCGAAGCCCCAGTCCATGTCGGTGGCCTCGAGTCGCTCGTCGATCTTCTCGATGCCGAAGTGGGCGTGGGCTCCGCCGGTCGTGAGCAGGTCGAGCACGGTACGCCGAGCCTCGGCCGAGGACGCCGGCGGCTCGCCCAGGGGGACGGTGATGTCGAGGGAGTGGATCACCAGGTGGGTGAGCGCCCCCTCCGGCCCCCCACCGGGTGGCTCCCAGTTGTGCATGGTCTCGTCGCGCAACTCGGACACCAGTTGGCTGGGCGGCAGCCTGCCGTCTCGAGCCGCCACCTTGTTGGAGAGGATGGTGAAGTCGAACCCGCACTCCTGGAGTTCGGCCATGAAGGCCTCCTGGTCGTAGCGGACCGGCATGGTCATGTGGGCTACCACCTCCCGGACCCGCCACCCTTCGCACAGCGAATCGGCGTCCCACCGCTCCGCAGGCAGCTGCTCCAGCACATCGGCCAGGCCCAGGTACCCGTCCTTGATGAGGGACGTCAGGTCCTCAGTCGAGTCGGTGGAAGTCATCGATCGCCTCCTCGGTGCCGAGCTCTCGCCGTCTCGGTGAAGAGCTCTCGCCTCCTCGTACCACAGGCTGACGGACGGCGCCTCCTCGACTCATCTGTCGTGGGGCAATCCCAGTGGCACGCCCGAAGGAGCAGGCAGGTCGCCGACGGCCGGGGCTCGGCCTGCTTCTTCAAAGGCGCTTCATGACCTGGCCTGCGATTCGGCGCACGACCGGTCGGGGCGCCAACCGCGGCGACACGGCCGCCACCTTGTTGACCAGGCCCGGCACGCACACGGCCTCGTTGCGCGACAGGGACGCCAGTCCCTGGCGCACGACGTCGTCGGCCTCGGCCCAGGCGAAGCCGGGAAGCCCATGGCCCGTGATGCCCGCCGACGACTGGAAGTTGGTGCGGGTGAAGCCGGGGCAGAGCACCGTCACGAGTACCCCGCTCCCCGACATTTCGTCGTGCAGGGCCTCGGTGTAGAAGAGCACGAAGGACTTGGCCGCCGAGTAGGTGGCGCTCTCCGGCGTGGGTGCGAAGGCGGCCACCGAAGCGACGTTGAGCAGCTTCCCCGAGCCCCGCGGCACCATGACCTGCACCGCGGCGTGGCTGAGGGCGACCACGGCGGCGACGTCGACGTCCACCATGCCCAGCTCCTGGTCGCGGCCGTGGGTGGTCACCGGCCCGTAGAACCCGAACCCGGCGTTGTTCACCACGGTGCCCACGTCCCCGGCGCCGATGCGCTCCGCCACGGTGGCGAGCTGGACCCGGTCGGCCAGGTCGGCGACGAGGATCTCGGCCCCGGTGCCGTGGGCGGTGGACAGCTCGGCGGCCAGCTTCTCCATGGGCTCGCGGCTGCGGGCCACGAGCACGAGGTCGTTACCGGCGGCGGCGAGCTGGCGGGCGAAGCTCGCCCCCAGACCCGACGACGCCCCGGTCACGAGCGCCCGGGGCCGGGCGCCTCGGTCGGAGCCCTCGGCCCGGGTCACAGTCCGAGATGGGCGGCGAGGCGAGCTCGGTGCTCAGCCCCGGTCCCGAACACCGCCGCCTGGACCTTCTGACGTTTCACGTACAGGTGCATGTCGTGCTCCCAGGTGTAGCCGATACCCCCCAGGCACTGGATTCCCTCCTGGGCCATGAGCTTCTGGCAGTCACCGGCGCTGGACTTGGCCATCCACACCGCCTCGGACCGCCGCTCGTCCCCCTCGTCGATGGCGGCGGCGGCGAAGTAGGCGGTGGCCCGGGCCGCCTCGAGGGCCACGTACATGTTGGCCAGCTTGTGCTTGATGGCCTGGAAGGACCCGATCTTCACCCCGAACTGCTCGCGCTCTTGGACATAGCGGTGCACGGTGTCGAAGATGGCCTGGCTGGTGCCCACCATCTCGGCGGCGAGAGCGGCAGTCGCCACCTCCAGGGCCCGGCGCAACGCCGGCGCCGACGCTCCGGGCTCGCCGAGGGCGCGACCGGCGTCGACGACGACGCTGTCCAGGTGCACCGTGGCGAGGGGCCGGGTCCCGTCGAGCGCGTGCAGCGGGGTGACCCGAAGGGCTCCGGACGGCACGACGAACAGGCCGACACCCTCGTCGCCCCTCGTGCCGGGAAGACGGGCCGCGACCACGACTTCGTCGGCCCGGCCGGCGTCGAACACGTAGTGCTTCTCGCCGTCGAGGCGCCAGTCCCCTCCCGAGGGCGTCGCCGTGGTGACGAGCGACTCCACGTCGAAGCGGCCGTCGGCCTCGGCCAGGGCCAGGGTGCCCACCGCGGTTCCGGCGGCGACGGGCCCGAGGAAGCGCCGGCGCTGATCAGCCGAACCCGCCTCCACCACGGCCGGGACGAACTGCGCCGCCGTCGAGAGGAAGGGGGCCGGGCACAGCACCCGGCCCAGCTGCTCGGCCACGACGGCCAGCTCCACCTGGCCGAGACCGATGCCGCCGTCCGCTTCGGGCACGGTCAGCGCCGGCCAGTCCAGCGCCACCATGGCGTTCCACAGCTCGTCGGCGTCCTTGCCCTCCTCGACCACCCGGCGCACCAGCGACATCGGGCACTCGGCGTCGACGAAGGACGCCACCGACTCCGCCAGGGCCTGCTGCTCCGAGCTCAGTTCGAGGTCCACGGCTCTCCTCGAACCGGGTTCAGCCGGCCGTAGATGGCCCGCGAACCGAGGTCACGGTCCACATTGCCGGTGACGACCAGGGCGTCGACGACCAGGGCGCCCCAGGGCCCCACCACCACCGGGTTGAGGTCGACCTCGAGCAGTTGGTCGGCACAGGCAGCGGCGAGCTGCGCCACGGCCAGCACCACACCGACAAGGGCGTCGCGCCTGGACCGGGGCCGGCCCCGCGCCCCGGCGAGGAGCTCCGAGCCCTTGAGCGACGCCAGCATGTCCTCGACATCTCTGTGGTCGACGGGCAGGGGGCGCACGGCCACGTCGTTCAAGATCTCGGCGAACACCCCGCCCGTCCCCACGAGGACGGCAGGGCCGAGAACGCGGTCCTGGGCCATCCCCACGATCATCTCCACACCGGCAGGGGCCTGCTCCTGCACCTGCACACCTTCGAGCCGGGCGGTGGGCTTCACCCGCCGAGCCTGCTCCACGAGCTCGCCGTACACACGACGGGCCTCGGTGGCGCTGGACACCCCCAGGCGGACCAGCTCGGAGTCGGACCGGTGGGGGAAGTCGGGGGACGCCACCTTCATGACCACGGGAGAACCGATGTCCCGGGCCCACCGCCCCGCCTCCGCCGCCGAGGCGGCGATGCCCTCGGCCGCCATGGGCACGCCGAAGGCCTCCAGGAGCGTGCGGGTGTCCGCGGCGCCGAGCGGGGCCGAGGGCCGGCCGCTGAGCCCGGCCACCAGGCGCCGGGCTCGTACGGGGATGCCGCCCGAGACCGGGGCCCGATGGCGGAAGCCCTCCGCCTGTCTCTGGTACCAGGCGTAGGCGCGCAGCGCCGAGAAGCAGTTGCGGAAGGATCGGAACATGGGCACGCCCGACTCGACCAGGGCGCCGAACCCGGGCTCGTCGGTCTTGAACGAATTCCAGGTGACGACCACCGGCTTCGGCAGCTCGTCGACGAAGGCGGCCACGTCCTCGGCGAAGTTGTCGGTCAGCGTGCCGAGAGCACCGGTGATGCCGACCACGATCACGTCGATGCGGTCGTCGGCACAGATGAGCTCGAAGACGCGGCGCCGGTCCTCCACCGGTGCCGACACCAGGAACTGGGCGCCGTTGTCCACCGGGTTGGCCACGGTGAGGTAGTCGGGGATGAGCTGGCGCAACGCCTTCTGGGTGGTGTCGGTGAGGGTGGGCACGGCCACCCGATTCGACTCGGCCACCTCGGCCATGAGCGTCCCCGAGCCCCCCGAGATGGAGTAGAGACCGCAGCGCGTGCCGGTGCCGGCCGGGAGCTTGGCGAACAGGGCGGCGGTCTCGAGCAGTTCGTCGAGGTCGTGCACCCGCACCACGCCGTGCTGGCGGAACAGCCCGTCCACGACGGCGTCGGCGCCGGTCAGATGCCCGGTGTGGGAGCGGGCCATGACGGCACCGGCCAGCGTGGCCCCCATCTTGAGCGCCACCACCGGCTTGCGCCGGTCGTTGGCGGCCTCGAGCGCACGGCGCAGCTTCACCGGGTCCCGAAACCCCTCGAAGTAGCCGGCGATCACGGCGGTGTCGTCGTCGTGGGCGAAGTACTCGATGAAGTCGGCGGCCTCGAGGTCGAGCTCGTTGCCGGTGGGGACCCAGCGGGAGAAGGCCACGCCGAACTCGGTCCCCTGCACGAGGGGGCGGCCCTGGTGCCCGCTCTGGGTCACCAGTCCGATGCGCCCGCCTCGCAGCTTGGGCGGGTCGGGGATGACCTCGAAGGCGTTCGTGTTGGTGTTGGGGCCGAAGACCCGTATCCCGTAGCGCCGGGCCACCTCGCCCACCTCACGCTCGAGGGCGGCGCCTTCCGGGCCCATCTCGGAGAAGCCGGCGCTGAAGATGATCACGTACGGCACGCCGTGCTGGCCGCACTCCTCGACGGTCTTCGCCACGAGCCGCGTGCCGACGTTGATCACGGCCAAGGTCACCGGAACCGGGATGTCGGTGACGTGCTCGTAGACAGGGATGTCGCCGATGCTCCCGCCCTTGGCGTTCACCAGGAACCAGCGGTCCCCCCACCGCTCGGCGTGGGCGGCGCGCAGCCGATCGGGCTTGGCGTTGCGGTTGACCGATCCCACGAGAGCCACGGCCTGCGGATGGAAGAACTCCTCGAGATCCGCCCGCGGCTGGACCATCAGATCGATGACCAGTCCACCCGCCCTGTGACCATCATGGCCGCGAACCCGGCGTCCACGTAGAGGTTGACGCCCGTGACCTGCGCGGCGGCGTCGCTGTTCAGGAACACGATGGCGTGCGCCTGCTCCTCGGGAGTGGCGTAGCGGCCACCCAGGGGCTTCGGGAAGCGCTGCATGAAGTCCTTGCCCACGTACTCCTCGAACGAGGGCATCATCGGCGTGGCGGTGGGACCGGGGCCGGTGCTGTTGACGCGGATGTTGCGCGGCGCCAGGTCGAGGGCGGCGTTGCAGGTCCACCAGTTGATGGCCTGCTTGGAGAGCACGTACCCCTCGCCCACCCTCTCGGTGTTGTCCTCGCACCACTTCCGGGCCGACGCGTAGTCCGGCGTGGCCAGCAGGTCGGCGACCTGGGCCTGGACGTTCTCCCAGCCGTAGCCGGCCGCCGAGGAGATGGTGACCACGGCGCCACCCTCGGGCATCGGCCCGCTCGTCACCACACCGGTGAGGTGGCGGGCGGCCACGAAGTTCACGAGCATCACGTCGGTGCCCGAGAAGGGCGGGCCGGGCAGCCCGGCGCAGTTGAAGAGGGCGTCGATGCGGCCGCCCACCTTGGCCACGGCGTCGTCGATGGCGTCCGGCTCGCGCAGGTCGACGGTCTGGAAGCTGGCGGCACCCTCGGGCGGGTCCTTCAGGTCGAAGACGTGGACCTCGGCGCCGAGCTCGAGCAGGTCGCGCACCACCGCCGCGCCCATGCCGGCCCCGCCCCCGCCGCTCACGAGCACCCGCTTGCCCTCGTAACTCCACGGACTGGCCATGTGGTCAGCCTCCCATCTGGAGGCCGGGGGCGCGCGAGCCGAAGATGTGGGCGTTGACGGCAGGGCCGATGTCGGCCGGGTCCCAGCGGGCGGGGCCGCCCTTGGTCTCCACCGTCTCGCCCAGGGACCACGGCTTGTAGTGCGTGATCCGGTGTCCCACCGCCCGGAACACCTGGCCGGTGACGTGCAGGGCCTCGTCCGAGGCGAGCCACGCCACCATGGGCGCCGAGTTGGCCGGGTTCATGCGGTCGTACTCCCCGCTCTCGAGCTGGTCCGGCTCCTTGACGTCGGTGTCCTTGGTCAACGTGGCGGTGATGCGGGTCATGCCCCCCGGAGCCACGGCGTTGGCCCGCACCCCGTAGCGCGCCAGCTCCAGGCTCGAGATGACCGTGAGGGCGGCGATACCGGCCTTGGCGGCGCCGTAGTTGGCCTGGCCCACGTTGCCCTGCAGCCCGGCTGACGACACCGTGTTCACGATGGCGGCCCGGGGCTGACGGCCGGCCTTGGACTGGTCGCGCCAGTAGTTGGCGGCGTGATGGGTGACGGCGAAGGTGCCCTTCAAGTGCACCCGGACCACGGCGTCGAAGTCGTCCTCCGACATCGAGAACAGCATGGCGTCGCGCACGATGCCGGCGTTGTTCACCACGATGTCCAGCTTCCCGAACTCGGCCACCGCCTGTGCGACGAGGTTCTTGGCGCCGCCCCAGTCGGCGACGTCGTCGTAGTTGGCGCCCGCCTGCCCACCGGTGGCCCGGATGAGCTCGGCCACCTCCTCGGCCGGACGCTTGTCGGCGCCCTCGCCGTGCACCGACCCGCCCACGTCGTTCACCAGCACCGTCGCCCCCTGACGGGCCAGCTCCAGCGCCTCGCCCCGGCCGATGCCGTGCCCGCCGCCCGTGACGATGGCCACCTTGCCGTCGAGCAGTCCCATGTCGCTTCTCTTCTCCTTGTTCTAGCCCTATGAGGTCGAGACATGCGCGCCCGGCACCACCGAACGAGTCAGTTCCTGCCCGTGGCCGGCCTGTGGGACGGCCGGCACGGGAAGCCTCGGCGCCCGTGCGTCGGTGCGGGGACGCAGTGACCCGGCGATGGACGGGCAGGCGCCGGTGAGCCCTATCCGAGCCGGTACAACTCCTTGGCGTTGTCGCACACCATGCGCCGGCGCTCCGCCTCGGGCACCCCTCCCATCGACTCCTCAACGATGCGGCGGCTGTAGGGCCAGTCGTGACGGTGGTGGGGGTAGTCGGTGGACCACATCATGTTGTCGATGCCGATCCAGTGGCGGGAGGCGACGGCGAAGGGCTCGCGAATGAAGGTGGCCTTCCAGTTGCGCCGGAAGTACTCACTCGGGAGCATCTTGAGCGGCGACTTCGTCCAGGTGCGGTTGCGCCAGTAGTGGTCGTCCATGTGCTCGAGGAAGTGCGGGATCCAGCCCACGCCGCACTCCACGGCCACGGTCTTGAGCCCTGGGAAGCGGTCGTAGAGCCCCGAGTAGATGAACTTGGACATGAACTGCGAGGCGTCGCCCACCGGACCACCCATCTCGGCCAGGCCGATCTCCCGTCCCGCCGAGGCGGCCGCCTTCTGGAACGATCCCGCCGTGCGTTTGCCGGCCTGGCGCAGCCCGCTGTGGATGTGCACGGGCATCTGCTCTTCTTCGGCCGCCTCCCAGAACGGGTCGTCGTCGGCCGACAGCGTGGCATTGCCCGACGGATAGGCGGAGATGATCACGCCCTTGTAGCCGGCGCTCTTGGCGTCGCGCAGCCATTTCACCGACGTCTGCACATCGACTCCGGGCATCTGGGCCAGGCCGATGAGCCGTTCGGGGTCGGCCGCCATGAACTCGTCGTGCATCCAGGCGTTGTAGGCCTCGAGCCCGGCCAGGTGATAGTCGTCGTCCTCCTGGGCCATGAAGGCTCCCATGGTGCGCTGGGACGGGAAGAGGACCTCGGCGTCGACCCCGTCGAAGTCCTGTTCCTCGAGGCGGGCCTTGCCCTCGAACGAGCCGTGCAGGATGGTGTCGTAGGTCGAGCCGTACCACTCGAGCTCCTCGTAGCGCTTGCCGTACTGGCCGGCGTTGGTCACGAGACCGAGCGGCATGGGCGCCGTGCCGGGCACGAGCTCCCAGGCGTCTCCCCCCTTGGGGTCCTTCACCAGCTTGGGCGCTCGGTCGTGGAACTTCGAGGGCAGGTACTTGGTCCACATGTCGGGTGGCTCGACGACGTGTCCGTCCGCCGAGATGAGCCGGTACTGGCGAGCCATCACACCTCCTAGGTCCGGCCGGGGGGCCGAAACGGGGGCGCACACCACCCCCGCAGTTCTCTGACTTTCGTGTCAGCTTAGCCTCTGACGGGTCGTCAGGAAAGTGCCCGCCACCAGGGCCGGAGGTGTCGCTCAGAAGCCGCGGAACCTGGGGTCACGCCGCTCCACGAACGAGGCGATGCCCTCTTGGGAGTCGGCGGTGCCCACCACCAGCTCCTGGGCCCAGGCCTCCTCGTCGAAGGCGGTGACGCGGTCCGAGTCGAGCGAGCGGTTGAGGAGCCACTTGGCCATGCCGATCGCCTTGGTGGGCCCGGCCGCCAGGCGCCGAGCCAGGCCGCCGGCCGTCTCCTCCAACTCGGCGCGGGGCACCACCTTGCTGACCAGGCCGATCCGCTCTGCTTCGGAAGCGGGAAGGTCGTCGCCGAAGAAGATCAGCTCTTTCGCCTTCTGGACGCCGACCAGGCGAGGGAGCAGGTAGGCGCCGCCGCCGTCGGGCGAGATGCCCCGGCGAACGAACACCTCGATGAAGCGGGCTTCTTCGGCGGCCACCACCAAGTCGCAGGCGAAGGCCAGGTGGGCCCCGATGCCGGCCGCCGTGCCGTTCACGGCGGCGACCACCGGCTTCTCGCAATCGAGCACGGCGGCGATGAGGCGCTGGGCGCCCCGGCGGATCATGCGTGCCGCGTCACCCATGATGCGATCGGGTGCACCTTCGGGCTTGGGTGGTGCGGCGCGGCGCCCGGCCCGCAGGTCGGCGCCGGTGCAGAAACCCTCTCCCGTGGCCCCGAGCACCACTGCGCCCACGGCCAGATCGGCGCTGGCCTCCTCGAGCAAGGCGATGACACGCTCGCGCTGGTCGGGCGTGATGGCGTTGCGGACCTCCGGCCGGTTGAGGGTGATCCATGCCACCCGGTCCTCGACCCGGTGCAGCACCTGCTCCTCGAGAGGCTGGTCCGACACGTCTCCTCCTCTTGCCGACTGCGCGTCTGCGCCCCGCGGGTCTCGTCCTCGGTCACGGGTGCGCCGGAGGCGAGCAGCATCCCACTACCTGACACCGATGTCACCTTCCGAGAATGCTCCGAGTAGCGTTGGCCGACGTGGGCGAAGAGGGCAAGCGCACGCAGGTTCCCGTCGTGGGCTACCTCGTCCTGGGTGACGACCCCCATCTCGTGGCCAATGCCTGCCGGTCTTGTGGAGCCCTGTACTTCGACCGCCGCAACGCCTGCGCTCGCTGTGGTGCCCGCCATTTCGACCTCCGCCCTCTGGCGACGACCGGCGTCCTGCGCTCCTTCACGATCATCCACCGGGCCGCCCCGAACGTGCCCGTGCCGTACGTCTCGAGTGTCGTCGAGCTCGATGGCGGCGGGGTCGTCAAGGCCAACCTGCTCGAGGCGGGTACCGACGCCGACAAGATCGATCTGGGGATGCCCGTGAAGCTCACCACCTTCGCCTGCGGGACCGATGAGGAGGGCACCGAAGCGGTGGCCTTCGGCTTCGTCCCCGCCTGACCGCTGCCGTAGGAGGAAATCCATGGCCGACAACGTGTGGATCATCGGCACGGCGATGACGAAGTTCGGGCGCTACCCGGACAAGGACACCGTCGACCTGGCCAGCGAAGCTGCGCTGTCGGCGCTGGACGACGCCGGCGCCACCATGGCCGACGTGCAGGTGCTGGCCGCCGGGTGCCTGCTCGAAGCGTCCGCCATGCTGGGCCAGCGCCTCCAGAAGCAGATCGGACAGACCGGGATCCCCGTCTACAACGTGGCCAACGCCTGTGCCACCGGGGCCACGGCCGTTCGCAGCGCCCTCCTCGCCATCAAGGCGGGCGAAGCCGACATGGCGCTGGCGGTGGGGGTCGAGCAGATGGGCAAGGCCGGTCTCCTGGGCCCGGCCGGGCAGGCCCGGAGCAAGCCTTCGGGCTTCACCCCCTCGGGCCGCTACGGGTCGGTCATGCCCGTGGAGGGCGTCCTCGGCACCGGCCTCATGCCCGGCGTGTTCGCCCAGGCCGGCATGGAGTACGCCTCGCGACATGACGGCGTCGGCTTCGAGCAGTTCGCCAAGGTGGCCGAGAAGAACCACGCCCACTCGACGTTGAACCCGCTGGCGCAGTACCAGAAGGCCTTCTCCCTGGAACAGATCATGGGCGCCGAGATGGTCGCCTACCCCAACACCCTGCTCATGTGCTGCCCCACCGGTGACGGGGCCGCCGCGGTCGTGCTGTGCTCGGACGCCAAGTTGCAGACCCTCGACCCCGACGTACGTCGACGCGCCGTGAAGGTGTCGGCCTCGGTGCTCACGTCGGACCCCTATGTCGAGTCGGACACCGCCCAGCCCGACGTGTCCACCCTCACCAAGCAGGCAGCGGCCCAGGCCTACGAGTCCTCGGGCGTGGGGCCCGGCGACCTCGACCTGGTGGAGCTCCACGACTGCTTCGCCACCGCCGAGCTCATCCACTACGAGAACCTCTCGCTGTGCGAGCCGGGGGGAGCCGGGGACTTCATCGACCGGCGCGGCCCGTGGCGCGACGGCGCCACGCCGGTCAACGTCTCGGGTGGGCTCATCTCCAAGGGCCATCCCATCGGCGCCACAGGGGTCGCCAACCTGTACGAAGTGACCACCCACCTGCGCGGCGAAGCGGGCGACCGGCAGGTGGAGGGGGCGAAGGTGGGGCTCACCCACGTCATCGGCCTGGGCTCGGCGTGCGCCGTGCACGTGCTCGAGCGAGCCGCCTCCTGAGCACGCTGCCGGCGGCGACCACAGGAGCCAGACGTTGACCGAGCCGCTGCTGCACGGGGTGCGCGTGGTCGACCTGGCCGGTGAGCCGGCCGCCATGACGGGGCGCATCCTGGCCGACCTGGGCGCCGAGGTGGTACGGGTCGTTCCCGCCGGCGGCGACTGCCTGGCCGAGCTCCCCCCCTTCGGCCCCGGCGGTTCGTTGCGCCAGCTGGCGTGGAACGCCGGCAAGTCGGTGGTGTCGGTGGAGGGTCCCGGCGACCGGCGTCTTTCTGAGCTGCTGGCCGGTGCCGACGTCGTGGTGTGCACGCCGGGATGGCGTGGGGTGGTCGAGGTGGACCCTGGGCAGGCACCGCGGGCGAGCTGGATCCTCGTCACCCCCTTCGGGCTCGACGGCCCCCGCGCCCACTGGAAGGCGTCGGACTTGGGGGTCATGGCCTCGACCGGGAACATGTACTGCACCGGCGACCCCGACCGGGCCCCGGTGCGCTGCACCGAGCCCACGGCGTGGAGCCATCTCGGGCCGGAGGCCGCCTTCGCGGCGCTGACGGCGCTGGCCTCGGGACGTCCCCAGATCGTCGACGTCTCGGCCCAGGAGGTGGTGATGATCGCCTCCATCGGCCACGTCGGGCGGTTCCCCCGGACGAAGAACCGCGGCAAGCGCTCCGGCGCCAACATCGGGGTCACCCGCGAGATCTGGCCCTGCGGCGACGGCTTCGTCTCCTTCGGCTTGCGCGGCGGCAAGGCCCGCGTGCCCAACCTCCAGACCATCACCAGGCTGGTCGCCGAGGACGGCATCGAGGCGCCGGCGCTCACGCAACGGGACTGGACGACCTACGACCACAACCGGGCGACGCCCGAAGAGCTGGAGGCCATCTCGGCACCCATCGCCGAGTACTTCCGCCGCCACACCATGGCCGAGCTGTACGAGACGGCGTGTGCCACCAACCTCATGCTGGCCCCCGCCAACTCACCTCCGCAGCTGACCGCCAGTGCCCAGCTCGAGGCGCGCGGGTTCTTCGCCCCCTTCGGCGACGTCTCCCAGTTCCCCCGCTCCTTCGTCATCACCACGAGCCCCGACGACGCCGTGACCCGCCCCGGTCCCCGGCCTGTCGGTACCGACGGCGCCCCCCCCACCTGGCCGGCACGTCCAGCATCCTCGACCGCCGACGCCACCCCCACGCCGGCATGGGAGGGCACCAAGCTCCTCGAGCTCGGCGCCGGAGCAGCGGGGCCCATCGCCATCCGCTACTTCGCCGAGCACGGGGCCACCGTGATCCGCATCGAGTCGCGATCGCGTCCCGACTTCCTGCGCACCTACGGTCTCGTGCCCGGCAACCCGTGCGGGCTCGAAGGCTCGGACATGTTCGACTCCTTGAACGTCGGCAAGCTCGGGGTGACCCTCAACCTGAAGCACCCCGACGGCGTGGCCCTGGCCAGGCGGCTCGTGCAGTGGGCCGACGGCCTGGCCGAGAACTTCGCCCCTCGGGCCATGCGCAGCTTCGGGCTCGACTACGCCTCGTTGGTGCAGGAGAAGCCCGACCTGGTGATGGTCAGCTCGTGCCTGCAGGGGCAGACCGGGCCGCACAAGGACTACCCGGGCTTCGGGGGGCAGGGATCGGCGCTGGGCGGCTACAACTTCCTCACCGGATGGCCCGACCGGGAGCCGCTCGGTCCCTACGGCACCATCACCGACTCCCTGGCACCCAGGTTCGTGGCCAGTGCCCTCGCCGCCGCCCTCCTCTACCGTCGTCGGACCGGGCGGGGCGTGCATCTCGACGTGAGCCAGGTGGAGGCTGCGGTGTACTCGCTGTCGCCCTGGGTGCTCGACTACGTGGTGAACGGCCACGTGCAATCTCGCCTGGGCAACCGCTCGGTGCGACAGGCCCCCCACGGGGCCTTCCCCTGCACCGGCGAGGACCGCTGGGCCGCCATCGCCTGCTGGGACGACGACGACTGGGAGGCGCTGGCGTCGGCGATGGGCCTGGACGAGGAGACCACGGCGCGCTTCGCCACGCTGTCGGACCGCTTCGCCGCCCAGGACGAGCTGGAGAAGGTCCTGGCCGACTGGACGCGGGTCCGCTCCCAGCTCGAGGTGGCGGAGCGTCTCCAGGCGGCCGGGGTCGAGGCGGTGCCCGTCGCCGACCTCGGTGACGCCTGGGGCGACCCGCAGCTGCACCACCGTGGCCACTTCGTGACCCTCGAGCACCCGTGCATGGGCGAGTGCGGGTACGAACGCAACGGCTTTCGACTCTCGGCCGCTTCCGCCGGCTTCGACCGGCCCAGCGCCGTGCTGGGCCAGCACAACGAGTACGTCCTGGGCGAGATCCTCGGCCTCAGCTCGGCCGAGCAGCACCGCCTCGCCGACGAGGGGGTCCTCGAGTAGCCGGTGGCGGCCCGCATGGCCGTTCCGGGTATCAGTCCGGCATGGAGATCGAGGTCGTGATCGAAGCTCCCCGGGGCTCGCGCAACAAGTACGAAGCCGACCACGCCACCGGGGACATCTGGCTGGACCGGATGCTGTTCACCGCCACCCAGTTCCCGGCCGACTACGGGTTCATCCCCGACACCCTCGCCCCCGACGGTGATCCGCTCGACGCCGTGGTGCTGCTCGACGAGCCGACCTCGGCACTCGATCCCG
>DMNK01000129.1:62163-62344 GCA_003453695.1 Acidimicrobiaceae bacterium
CGAGCCGACCTTCCCGGGCTGTCACGTGCGGGGCCGGGTGGTGGGGCTGTTCCGCATGCGCGACGAACACGGACAGGACGACAAGGTGGTGGCCGTCCCGGCCACCGACCCGAGGTGGGACACCTTCGACGACGTGGGCGACCTACCCGAGCACTTGAAGCGGGAGATCGCCCACTTCTTC
>DMNK01000129.1:62581-62800 GCA_003453695.1 Acidimicrobiaceae bacterium
GTCTACAAGGACCTGGAGCCGGGCTCGGCCACCGAGATCCTGGGCTGGACTGACGCTTCTACCGCCGCGTCGGTGATCGAGGAGGCGACAGCTCAGGCAGACAGGTGACCCTTGCCCGGGTTGGAGACGTTCACGACGCCGGGGGGAAGCCCGCCCGTGAGCTTGCGCACCAGGCCCTTGGCCACCCCCACGATCTGATGCACCGATCCGGTGAGCGTC
>DMNK01000131.1:0-169 GCA_003453695.1 Acidimicrobiaceae bacterium
ACCTGGCCACGCCGGGCGTGCGCCGGGTCGACGGCAGTCCGCTCGGGCGTGCCGGCGTCGCTCCGCATTCTCCGCTCAGGGAACCGGGGAAGCCCGGACCGGAACCGGGAGGAATGCGCATCGCCACCACGCCGAGTACCACCGAGCCCAGGATCAACGACCGCATCCG
>DMNK01000131.1:449-4336 GCA_003453695.1 Acidimicrobiaceae bacterium
CTCGATCTCGTCGAGGTGGCGCCCATGGCCAACCCGCCGGTGTGTCGGATCATGGACTACGGAAAGTTCAAGTTCGACGCCGCCCAGCGCGCCAAGGAGTCCCGTCGCAAGACGGTGAGTGTCGGGATGAAGGAGATGAAGTACCGGCCCAAGATCGGGCCCGGCGACTTCGAGACCAAGACCCGGCAGGTGCTGCGCTTCTTGAACGAGGGACACAAGGTGAAGGTCACGATCATGTTCCGGGGCCGGGAGGTCTTCCATCCCGAGCTCGGCAAGAAGATCCTGGACCGGGTGGCGGAGGAGGTCGACGGAGCGGCGCGGGTGGAGGCAGAGGCCAGGCTCGACGGAAGGAACATGGTGATGGTGCTGGCGCCCGACAAGCGGGCCCGCCAGTCGGCTGCGGCTCGCTCGGCCCGGTCGCCGGGCGAAGGGGCCGGGGCCGAAGCACCACAGGGAGAACCGGTGCCGGCCGAGGCAGCAGCAGCGGCACCGGCGGCAACGGTGGACGGGAGTGCCGCAGGCGGGGACGGCGCATCGAGCGGCGCCGACGGAGAGGAATGACATGCCCAAGATGAAGACGGACCGGGGCGCCGCCAAGCGCTTCAAGGTCACGGGCACGGGCCGGCTGCGCCGCCGCCAGGCCATGCGCTCGCACCTGCTCGAGAAGAAGACCAGCAAGCGCACTCGCCGCCTGGGCCGGGAGGTCGAGCTGTCCCCGGCAGACCGCCGGGAGGTCCGGCGGATGCTCGGGCGCTGAGCCGCCCGCTCGACCCCGGCAGCGAGCCGGGGCACGGTTCGACACAGGAAAGGAGCTCCGATGGCCAGAGTGAAGCGCGCTGTCAGCGGCAAGAAGCATCGACGCGCCGTCCTCGAGCAGGCCGAGGGGTACTACGGCAACCGCAGCCGAAGCTTTCGATCAGCCAACGAGGCGGTCATGCACTCGCTGCAGTACGCCTACCGCGACCGGCGGGCCCGGAAGGGGGACTTCCGGCGCCTGTGGATTCAGCGCATCAACGCCGCCGCCCGCGCCAACGGCACCAGCTACAGCCGTCTCATCGCCGGCCTCCGGGAAGCGGACGTGGAGGTCGATCGGCGCATGCTGGCGGAGCTGGCGCTGTCGGATCCCGCCGCCTTCTCCCGCTTGGTCGAGGTGTCGAGTGCGGCCCGGCCGCTCGGCGCGTCGGCGCCGGCTGCAGACGCCTCCTGAGCGCACCGCTCTCGTTCCGCCACCAGCGCGTCCAGCGACTGCGCCGCTTGCTGCGGCGCCACAGCGTCCGTCACAGCGAGGGCGCCTTCGTCGTCGAAGGACCCACCCTGCTGGCGACGGCCCTCGACGCCGGTGCCACGGTGGAGTCGGTGTACGTGGCGGCGGGCGACCCGAGCCGGCCCGGCCTGGAGCAGGTCCTGGCGCGGGCCCACGCGGCGGGGGCCCGGCTGTTCGAGCTGGCGCCGGGCGTCCTGGAGCGTGTCGCCGACACGGTGACCCCGCAGCCGGTCCTGGCCGTCGTCGCCGCGCCGGCTGTCACCGGCGCCGAGCTGGCCGGTGCCGGCTTCGTCGTCGTGTGTGCCGAGGTGCGCGACCCCGGTAATGCGGGGGCGGTCATCCGCGCCGCCGACGCGGCGGGCGCCGACGCCGTGGTGTGTTGCCGGGGCACGGCCGACCCGTTCAATCCGAAGACGGTGCGGGCCTCGGCCGGCTCGGTCTTCCACCTCCCCGTGCTCAGCGCCGGGCCGACGCCCGAGGTGCTCTCCGACATGGGCAGCCGGGGACTGCGGCGGGTGGCGGCCGTGGCCCACGGAGGTCGTCCCCACACCGAGGCCGACCTGGGCGTGCCGCTGGCCCTGGTGCTGGGAAACGAGGTGGCGGGCCTGCCCGAGGACGTGGACGACCTGATCGACGAGCACCTCACGATCGAGATGTCGGGACGCGCCGAATCGCTCAACGTGGCGGCGGCGGCGGCGGTGCTGTGCTTCGAGGTTCGCCGCCAGCGCGCGACCCGTAACCTGCGGGCCGTGGAGGAGGACGGGACGTGACGGCCGACGGCAGCCCTCTCGTCGTGGAGGGTCTGTTGGACCGGGCCCGAGCCGCCGTCGCCGCCGCCCACACCACCGACGATCTCCGGGAGGTGGAGACTGCCTTTCTCGGCAAGCGCGGCGAGCTGGCCGTCGCCCACCGTTCCCTGGGCGCCCTGCCACCGGACGAGCGGCGCAGCCAGGGCCAGCTGCTCAACGACGCCCGCCGGCAGCTCGAGGTCCTGCTCGAAGGGCGCCGAGCGGCCCTGGCGGCCGAGGAACGGTCCACGCGCACGGCCGAAGAGCGCCTCGATCTCACCGAGCTCCTCGAGGTGCCTCGCCGGGGCCGGGTGCACATCGTCGAGCGGACCCGCCAGCAGCTCGAGGACGTCTTCGTCGGCATGGGCTTCGCCGTCGTGGAAGGGCCCGAGGTCGAGACGGACTGGCACAACTTCGAGGCCCTCAACATGCCCGCCGCCCACCCGGCGAGAGGGATGTGGGACACGCTCTATCTCGAGCTCGGGGCGCCGGAGTCGATCATGCTTCGCACCCACACCTCACCGGTGCAGATCAGGCTGATGCAGCGCCAGGCGCCACCGGTCTACGCCGTGATGCCGGGCCGCTGTTACCGGCGCGACACCCCCGACGCCCGTCACATCCCCACCTTCCACCAGATCGAGGGGCTGGTCGTGGACCGCGGCATCTCCATGGCGCATCTGGCCGGGACCATCGAGACGTTCACCAGTGCCTACTTCGGTCCCGACATCCACTCCCGGCT
Source organism: Acidimicrobiaceae bacterium (assembly GCA_003453695.1). Lineage (GTDB taxonomy): Bacteria > Actinomycetota > Acidimicrobiia > Acidimicrobiales > UBA8190 > UBA8190. The sequence continues at coordinate 3,241 of DMNK01000131.1, forward strand.
CCGGCCGTCGTACTTCCCCTTCACCGAGCCGTCGGCGGAGTACGAGATCACCTGCACCATCTGCCGGGGAGCCGGGTGCCGGACGTGCTCGCAGACGGGATGGATCGAGCTCGGCGGTGCCGGCATGGTGGACCCGGCCGTCTTCGACGCCGTGGGTGTGGACTCCGAGACGTGGACGGGGTTCGCCTTCGGTTTCGGCATCGACCGCTGTGCCCAGATGCGTCACCAGATCCCCGACATGCGCGTCCTGCTCGAGAACGACGCCCGCTTCCTCGAGCAGATCTAGGAGTCGTCGTGCGCGTGCCGTTGTCGTGGATCAGGCAGTTCGCCCCCGTCGAGGGCGAGGTGTCCGATCTGGCCGAGCAGCTCGACGACCTCGGTCTGGTGGTGGAGGGCATCGTGCGGGTGGGCGAAGGGCTCGAGGACGTCGTCGTGGCCAGGGTGCAGGAGATCGGCACCATCGCCGGAGCAGATCGCATCCGGCGGGTGGTGGTGGACGCCGGCCAAGGATCCGTCGAGGTCGTGTGCGGCGCCTGGAACTTCGAGGAAGGAGACCTCGTTCCCCTGGCGCCCGTCGGGGCGGTGCTGCCCGGCGGCTTCGAGATCGCCCGGCGCAAGATGAAGGGGGTCGTCTCCAACGGCATGCTGTGCTCGCCGCGGGAGCTGGAGCTGTCCGAGGACCATCAGGGCATCCTCGTCATCCGTACAGACGGCTCGGGGGCGCCCGCACCGGGCACGGCGTTGACCGAGGCCCTCGGCATCGAACGCGACGTGGTGTTCGACCTGGCGGTGGACGCCAACCGCCCTGACGCCTCGTCGGTGGCGGGAGTGGCCCGTGACCTCGCCGCTTCACTCAAGGTGCCCTTCGAGATCCCCGACCCGGTGGCGCCCGATCCGGCGCCCGGCGCCCCCTCGGTGCACGAGCTGGCGTCGGTGGAAGTGGTGGACCGCGACCTGTGCCCCCGCTTCGTGGGGCGCGTCCTCACCGCCGTGCCCATCGGCCCTTCGCCCCCGTGGGTCGCCCGGCGCCTCACCCTGGCCGGGATGCGCCCCATCAACAGCGTGGTCGACGCCTCGAACTACGTGATGCTCGAGC
>DMNK01000131.1:4507-4689 GCA_003453695.1 Acidimicrobiaceae bacterium
GCTCGAGCTCGGCCAGCCCACCCACCCCTACGACCTCGACCACCTGGCCGGGTCGGGCCTGCGGGTGCGGGCGGCACGCCCGGGGGAGACCATCGTCACCTTGGACGGGGAAGCGCGCCGTCTCGGTGAGCGGTCGGTCGGAAGCGGGGACGACAGGCGCGACTGCCTCATCTGCGACGCCG
>DMNK01000015.1:0-126 GCA_003453695.1 Acidimicrobiaceae bacterium
GGGTGCGCTTCAGGTTCTCGGCGTCGGCCATGGGCAGGTCCAGCGAACTGGCGATGGCCTCAGTGGCAGCGTTGCCACCCGTGGCGACCGTGCGGATGAAGAGCGGACGTCCCGCCTGGTGCACCA
>DMNK01000015.1:438-4518 GCA_003453695.1 Acidimicrobiaceae bacterium
GGCGCCCACGATCCCGTCGACGACGTCTTTGTGGGCGGCGGCCACGAGGACGCGGCGGGTGCGCGCGCCGTCCGGTCCGGTGTTGTCCCCCAGCACCTGCGTCGACAGCAGGGTCTTCTCGGGAGAGAACGGGATGACCTCCTCCGACTGGAAGCGCACGGCGCTGTCCACCTCGGCGTCGGACACCCAGGGAATGTCCAGCTCGCGGGTGATGACACGAAGGCCGGCGACACCGACCACGACCGCGTTGGACCCGAACCGCCCGTTCTGCCAGAGGCGGCGCAGAGCACCGGTCAGGGCGTGTGCGTCCTGGACCTCCCCGTCGACGACCGTTCCGGGAAGAAGTCCCACCTGGCTGAACGCGGACAGCGCTGGGACGCGCGGCCCCAGATCGAGCTGGGCGGCGCGTACGGCGCTCGTCCCGATATCGAGGCCTACCACTGGAGACATCTGGAGTCTTCCCTTCTCACAATGCTCAACTCTGCGGAATGTGCTTGATGTAATCGAACATCGGCAGGTACATGCTGATGACCATCACGCCGACGCCGGCTCCCATGATCACGGTGAGCATCGGCTCGAGGAGCGAGGTGAGGTTGTTCACCGTGGTCTCGACCTCGCCGTCGTAGAACTCACTGACCTTGCCCAACATGGCGTCGAGGGCACCGGTCTGCTCACCCACCTCGATCATCTGGATCACGAGCTGCGGCATGACGTCCTCGTGGCCCTTCAACGAGTCGGCCAGTGAGCGGCCGTCGCGGACGCCGAGCTTGGCTTCCTGGAGGACCCTGCCGACCACGACGTTTCCTGCTGTGTCGGTGACGATGTCGAGCGCTTCCATGATCGGCACGCCGGACTGAATGAGCGACGAGAACGTCCCGGTGAACCTGGCCAGGGAGACCTTGTGCATCAGCGGTCCGAACACCGGTGGCTTCAGCTTGAAGGCGTCCCACTTGGCTCGACCGTCTTCGGTCTTGATCCACTTCCGCAAGGCGACGACAGCGCCGATGATGATGGCGACGAGGAGCACCGACCACGGGCTCAGGATGATGTTGGAGATCCCGATCAGGGCGAGGGTCGGCGCCGGCAGCGTGGCGTGCAGCGACGAGAACAGCTTCTTGAACACCGGCACGATGAAGACGAGCAGCGCCAGGAAGATGATGACCATCACGCTCACGACGATGGCCGGGTAGGTCATGGCCGAGCGCACGGTGCGGATGAGGACGGCCTGCTTCTCCATCGTCTTGGCCAGGTCCATGAGGACCTTCTCCAGGGTCCCCCCCGCCTCACCGGCCTGCACCATGGTCACGAACAGCCGGCTGAAGACCTTGGGGTGCTTGGCGCAGGCGGCCGACAGCGAAGAGCCCCGCTCGACGTCGAGCTTGACCTCGCCGAAGACGCGGGCCAGCTCCTTGTTCTCGACCTGGCTGGTGAGGATGCTGAGTGACCGGACCACCGAGAGCCCGGAGTCGACCATGGTGGCCAGCTGTCGGGTGGCGACGGCGGTCTCGGCGAGCTTCACCCGGTTGGAGAGGAACGGGATGGTGATCTCCTTGCGCACGTCCACCTTGGTCTTGGGCGTGACGGCGATGGGCATGTAGCCCATCTCGCGCAGTTTGGAGACGACCAGGCTCAGACTGTCGCCTTCGAGCTGACCTTGGACGAGGTTGCCCCCGCGGTCGCGTACCTTGTAGTCGAATGTGAGGGCCACGTCTTCGTCCTAAGAGTTCAAGTGGTTCCGGAGGTCTTCTTCGCTCCGGCTGCGGTCGTAGGCGACGGCCTCGGAGATCTTCTGCTCCCTGACCATCCGGGCCAGCGCTTGGTCCATGGTCTGCATCCCGTACTGCCCACCGGTTTGCATGAGCGAGTAGATCTGGTGAGTCTTGTTGCTCCGGATCAGGTTCCGGATGGCGGACGTGCACATCATCACCTCGCACACGGCGACCCGGCCCGTGCCGTCGAGGTTGGGAATGAGCTGCTGGGTGACCACGCCTTCGAGGGCGGCACCCAGCATGGTCCGGACCTGCTCCTGCTGATTGGTGGGGAAGACGTCGACGATGCGGTCGATCGTCTGCGGAGCATCCTGGGTGTGCAGGGTTGCGAAGACCAGGTGGCCGGTCTCGGCAGCCGTCAGAGCCATCGAGATGGTCTCGAGGTCGCGCATTTCACCGAGGAGAATCACATCGGGGTCTTCCCGCAGCACCCGGCGCAAGGCCTCGGCGAAGGAGAAGGTGTCCTGGCCGACCTCTCGCTGGTTCACGATCGAGCGCTTGTGGTTGTGGAGGAACTCGATGGGGTCCTCGACCGTGACGATGTGCAACGGCTTGGAACGGTTGATGATGTCGACCAGCGAGGCGAGGGTCGTCGACTTCCCGGATCCCGTGGGACCGGTCACGAGGACGAGGCCGCGGCGCAGCTCCGTGAAGGTCCGGACCGACTCGGGCACCCCGAGGGACTCGAAGGGCGGGATCTCGTGCGGGATGGCACGCAAAACGGCCGCCACCGTTCCCCGCTGCTGGAAGACGTTCATCCGGAACCGGCCCACCCCTTGGACGGAGTGGGAGGTGTCGAGCTCCTTCTCGGCCTCGAAGCGCTCCCGCAAACCCTGGGGCAGGACGCCGAACACCATTTCCCGGATCATCTCGTTGTCGAGGACGGGGCTTCCTTCGATGGGACGGATGGCACCGTTCAACCGGATGCACGCCGGCATCGCCGAGGTCAGGTGGAGGTCGGAGGCCCCGAGACCGACGGCATAGCGCAAGAGGTCGTCGAGGTGCAGGGGCATCTCGTCGCTCTCGCCAGAGCCGTTGGCATGCACCATGCCCCCGCTGGCGCCGCTGGCGCCGTTGGCGCCGGGGGCGTCAGGCGAGGACGCCGTGCCGGAAAGGACGTCGGCACCCAGGTTGCCGAGGTCGACGTCGACGGTGTCGGGAGCAATCGCCGGCTGGGCCGGCTCGGCGGGCTCAGCCGGGTTGGACACCGGCTCCTGGTCCTGCCACAGCCGCTCGACGGCGCGCGGGTCGGCCAGCACCGGGATGATGGGGTGGCCGACGAGCGACGACAGGGTACGAAGATCCTCGCTGTCGGGCGGGTCGTTGAAGGCCATGACGAGCTGGTCACCTTGAAGCTCGAACCCGACGGCACCGAACTCGCGCACGACCGCCGGCGGTGCCACGTCCATGGCATAGGAAGCGGGACGGTGTGTGTGGAGGTCGACGACAGGAAGCTGGGTCAGCTGCGACTGCACCCCGAGCACGACCTCGGCGGCCACGCCTCCTCGGGTGATGAGGAGGTCCGCGAACGACCGGCCCGTCGTCGATGCCTCGGCCACGAGCGGCGACACGACGTCTTCGGAGGCATAGCCTCCGCTGACAAGCGCATCGGCGAGCCGCCGGGCAGACTCGGTACGCGTGGCGGTGCTCATGCCACCACCCGCAGCACTTCCTCGAGGGTGGTCTCCCCCTCGAGCGCCTTGCGCAGCCCACTTTGGCGCAGGGTCACCATGCCCTGCTCCACTGCAAGCTTGTGGATGTCATCAGCGGTGCCTCCCTCGATGATCAATCGCTCGATCTCCTCGCTGATGACCAGCAGCTCGAGCAGTGCTTTGCGGCCTCGGTATCCGGTGTTGGAGCACGCCGAGCACCCGGCGGCGCGGTAGAGGACCGGGTGCTTCTCATGGGCGAAGACCTCTTCCGGCGTCCACCCGGCGGCGACGATGTCCGCCTCTGTGGCGTCGAACGGATCCCGGCAGTGCACGCACAGCCGCCTGGCCAGTCGCTGAGCCACGGCAGAGCTGAGAGCCGAGGTGACCAGGTAGGGCTCGAGGCCCATCTCGACGAGGCGCATCGGTGTGGCGGCGGCGCTGTTGGTGTGGAGCGTGGCCAGCACAAGGTGGCCCGTCAGGGCGGCCTCGACGGAGATGAGTGCCGTCTCCTTGTCCCGGATCTCCCCCACCAGGAGGATGTCGGGGTCGGCACGCAGAATCGACCGCAGCGCCGAGGCGAAGGTGAGGCCTGCCTTGACGTTGAGCTGGACCTGGTTGATCCCCTTGATGCGAAGTTCGACCGGGTCCTCGACGGTGAT
>DMNK01000015.1:4716-10530 GCA_003453695.1 Acidimicrobiaceae bacterium
GGTCCTCGACGGTGATGATGTTGCGATCCGGAGCGTTGAGCGCTGACAACGTGGCGTACAGGGTTGTCGTCTTCCCGCTTCCTGTCGGCCCCGTGACCAGGATGGTGCCGTACGGCTTGGTGAAGACCTCCCGGTACCGCTCGAGGAGGTCCGCGTCGAAGCCGAGGTCCTCGAAGCCCAGCACCACGTTCGACTTGTCGAGCACCCGCATGACCACCTTCTCGCCGTAGATGGTGGGGAGGGTGGCTATGCGGAGGTCGATCTGACGGCTGCCCACCGTCAGCGAGATCCGGCCGTCCTGAGGAATGCGATGCTCGGCGATGTTGATGTCGGCCATGACCTTGAGCCGGGTGGTCACCGCTCCGGCGATGGCCCTTGGACCGGTGGACACGTCGTGGAGGACACCGTCGATGCGGTACCGGATGCGCAGGTTCTCCCCCGTCGGCTCGACGTGGATGTCCGACGCCCGTTCATTGAGGGCTTGCAGGATGAGCAGGTTGACGTAGCGGACGATGGGGGCGTCGTCGACGACGGCGTGCAGCGTCTCCAGGTCCTCAGCCGTGTCGTCGAAGTCGGATGCAGCCGTGTAGGCCGCCTCGCTGGCGTCGCCGCCTTGGTTGTACGCCTTGTCGATGTAGCCCGTGATCTGCGACCGGGTGGCGACGACGATGACGAAGCTGCGACCCAGGATGGTGCGCAGGTCGTCCATGGCGAAGACGTCTGTCGGGTTGGAAGCGGCGACGACGGGCGAGCCGGTGTCGCTGTAGCCGATGAGCAGGACGTTGTGGTGGCGAGCCGTCGCCTCGGGCAGGCCGTACACGCTGGCGAAGTCCACGGCGCGGACGTCGAGGTCCACGAATTCGAGCCCCATCTCCTGGGCCATGCCCCACATGAGGTCGGCCTCGGTGACGAGCTCTCTGGCCGTGAGGATCTTGGTGATGGCGTGTCCCGTGCGGTCGCGCTCCTCCAGCACCTCGTGCATGACCGCCGCCGAGACTCGACCCCCCTCCACCAGGACGCGGGCCAATGGTGGGAGCGACGGGTCGGAGAAGTCACTCGGCGACAGGGCGTCGATGTCGTCCTCGGAGACCGCCTCGAACACGAGGTCGGTCTCGAGCGCGGTGGCGAACTCGTCCAGAGGGGGCTCCACGGCCGACTGGGGCACGTCACCGGCTTCGGCACTTGACGGCGCGGGGTTGAAGGAAAAGTGCGATTCGGCCTCTTGCGTCTGGTCGGCGGGCTGTGGGTCCGAGCCCATCGGAGGGGTGCCGGCCGTGGCGTCTTCGGAGGACGCCCTGACCTCGACGGGGGCCGCCGCCACCGACGTGAGGACAGCGCGCTCGTCCTCGACTTCGATCGTCTCCTCCAAGACGGCCTCGTCCACGCCCCTGTCGACCTCGGCCTCGACCTCGTGCTCGACGACTGCCGTGGGCTCGACGTCGGCCGGCGGGACCACGACCGGCTGGGCACCGGCGACGAGCGCCGAGCGGATCAGTGACTCGAGGGCCTCGTACGCCGACATCGACGCCTCGGCGGCCCGAAGCACGTCGGCTACGGCAGAGCCGGCAGGCATCGGGGCCTGCGCAGGGGCCGGGGCCGCAGGGACCTGGGCGACCGCCGGCGCGTGAGGGGCCTGACGGGCCGCCGGTACGGGAGCGGCTTTTGCGGCCGGTGCATGCGTCCCGTGGCGGGTCTCCTTGCGCGGCTTCGGCGCCCGAGCAGGGGGCTCGGGGGTGCTCCGACGGCTTTCGGCGGGTGCCGGAACACCAGGGTGCGCCGGCGGGGGCTTCTGCGCGTACAGCCGGTCGATGCACTGGTCGATCTGCGCTTGGGTGCTCACCACGGCGATGAACTCGCGACCGAGCCTCGCCCGCAGGGTGTCGATGGCGCCGAGGTCGTTCGGGTCGGACATGGCGACGACCGGTGTGCCCCACCGACGGCCGATGGGGACGACGTGATGACGCCGAGCCACGGCGGCAGGCAGCACTGACGCCACGGTGGTATCCACCGTGACCTGCTCGAGGTCGACGAATTGGAGCTTGTGTTGGGCCGCCAGAGGCGCGGCGTCCACCTCGGCCATGGACAAGTCCATCGGCACGAACGAGCAGGAAATTGAACTTCTGTGGAGACGCGCTACCAGATATGGGAGGACTGTGGGCGCGAGGAGCCCGTGCTACGGTCCCAGACGCCATGGGCTCGGGCCGCCGGGGGAGTGTCCGCCCTGGTCAGGGGCCATGAACGGACTCGTGAGCCCGCTCGCTGCCGCGCAGCTCGCCGTCGCCGTGCCTCGGTGGGGGGTGGTGGTCGTCGCCGGGGTCATGGGACTCGTCATCGGCTCGTTCTTGAACGTGGTCGTGTACCGCACCCCCCGCCACCTCTCGATCGTGCAACCGGCTTCGTTCTGCCCCCATTGCCGTACGCCGGTGCGTTCGTTCGACAACGTGCCGGTGCTGTCTTGGCTCTTGCTGCGGGGGCGATGTCGTTCCTGCGGAGCCCCCATCTCCCCTCGCTATCCCCTGGTGGAAGGGGGGACGGGCGTGCTCTTCGCCTTGGTGGCGGCGGCAGTGGGATCGCACTGGGCCGTGGTCGGCCTGTGCGTGCTGGCTGCGACCGTCGCCGCCTCGGCGGCGATCGAGCTCGACGGGGAGCGTCCCCCCCTCAGCGTGGCCTCGTGGGGCACGGGCATCGGCACGCTCGGGCTGCTGGGCGCGGCGGTCCCCGACGGCCACTGGGCCAAGTTCGTGAGCGCCGTCGGCGGGGTGGCCGTCGCCGGAGCGCTGGGTGTGCTGCTCGGTCGAAGGGCCGGGGCGGCGGGAGGTGCGTCAGTCGCTCACGGTTGTGCGGCACTGCTCCCGGCAGGCGCGGCGCTGGGGTGGTCGGGGCCGGTCGGCGCCGCCGTTGGTGCGGGAGTGCTGGGGGTGCTGCTCCTCTTGGCCATGCGGGCGGCGCGGCCGTCCCGAGCTCAGCAGGCCCGACGCGCCGTCACCGTCGGCCCGGGTGTGGCGGCTGCCCTGTCCGCCGTCCTCGGGGTGGTGGCGGCGATCGCCTCAGGAGCGTCGCTGGCCTGAGCGCGGACGGGGCTCAGGCTCCGGCGGCGGCGACGAAGCCGCGTCCGGTCTGTACCACACCCATTCGCTCCAACATGATCTTGAGATCGTGCGGGTTGGATGCCGCGTTCATGGCGTCGCGGATGCTGATGGCTCCGTCACGGATGAGCCCGGCCAGTGACTGGTCGAAGGTCTGCATGCCGTAGTACTCACCGTCGGCCATGATCTGATCGATCTCCGATGTCCGCAAGGGGTCCTCGATGGCCTGCTGGATGCGACCGTTCACCACCATGATCTCGAGAGCAGGCACACGGCCCTTGCCGTCGGCCCGGGGCACGAGGCGCTGACAGATGGTGCCTTTGAGGGCGGCCGACAGGCTCACCCGGATCTGACCGTGCTGGTGCGGCGGGAAGAAGTCCACGATCCGGTTGATGGTCTCCGTGGCCGTCGTGGTGTGCAAGGTGGACATGACGAGGTGGCCCGTCTCGGCGGCGGTGAGGGCCGTGTAGACGGTCTCCTCGTCACGCATCTCGCCCACGAGGATCACGTCGGGGTCCTGGCGGAGCACGACACGCATGGCCGACTTGAAGCTGGCCGTGTCGAACCCGACCTCGCGCTGCTCGATGGCGGCGAGGTCGTCGGCGTGCAGGTACTCGATCGGGTCCTCGATGGTGATGATGTGGCACGACCGCGTGTGATTGATGTGGTCGATCATGGCGGCGAGGCTCGTCGTCTTCCCCGAGCCGGTCGGACCCGTCACCAGGATCAGGCCGCGGTGCTCGTCGGAGAGGCGGCGGACGACATCGGGCAGGCCGAGGTCGGCGATGGTGGAGGCGCTCGACACCACCCGGCGCATGGCGAAGGAGACCGAACCCCTCTGGGTGAAGGCGTTCACCCGGAACCGCCCCAGGCCCGACACGCTGTAGGCGAAGTCCGCTTCGTGCGCCTCGTCGAAGGTGGCCAGCAGCCGCTCCGGGATGATGTCTTTGACCAGCTCCTCGGTTTCTTCGGTCGTGAGCTCCGGCTCGCCCGGCAGGGCCATCAGCGCACCGTCCACCCGCACCCGGGGGGGCGCCCCCGCTTTGAGGTGGAGGTCTGAGCCGTTCAGCTCCTTCAGGACGTGCAGAAGCCGGTTGAGATTGTCACTCCCCATGGTTTCGTTGTCTCGGCAGGTTCAGCCCACGCCTGCATCGGGAAGTGGCGAGTTGCGCGCTTGTTGTGGGAACGGTCGTCGAGACCGGCCTGCCTGCTCCCACGGAGCAGCCTTGGCGGCCGGCGGCCACCACCTGTGGCGGTGCGGCCTGGACGGATAGCAGCCCGCAAGCGCGGTCCCCACGGGCGGGGAAAAGAAACCTGTTCTCGTCAGTCGAGTGGTCGAATCATCACGCTCAGCCCAAAGAAACGATCGTCACTGAATCGACATGAATGGCGCGTGTCACCAGCAAGATTTCCGGCAATGATTCTGCGCATGGAACCCTTCGTCCTCGAGTCCTGCCACAGCACCTGGCTGTTCGACACGGAGCGCATGCGCTTCCGCCGGGTGCTCAAGGGCTTGGATGTGGAGAGCCGTCCCGCCTCGACCGGGTGGCGCCCCTACTTCGGCTTGGACATCGACCCCGTCTCGGAGTCGTTCGTGGTCCTGCTGAACCCGGAGGGGACCAGGCTGCTGCGGTCGTGGCGCCACGTCGAGCACTGCGTCCAGTGCGGTGGTGAGGCGACGGCCGAGCTCTCCCTGGACGAGCTGCGTAGCGCTGCCCGGGCCTGACGGCCCGCCATCCGCCTCAGCCGGGAGGGCCCGCCCTCCAACCGAGCTTCTTTAGATCGGTCATTGGCGCGCCGATAACCCTCTGGTCGTACTAGTTGGCGAGCCTCTGGCCCCCACGATCGCCTCAGGGGCACGCCTCGAACGGAGTGGTGGCGTGTCGGTGCACGGAGAAGTGGCTGAGCAGCAGGTCGAAGAGCACGCCGGCGACGGGCAACCTGAACCGTCGTCGACCAACCTCATCCGCTCCATGGCCCTGTCCTCGGCGGAGCTGTGGCACGACGTGCTTCAGCGGCTGTCGGAATTGCAGGAGAACCAGCGAGTTCTGACCAAAGCCGTCGCCGAGCTGGGCCACATGGTGCAAACCTCACTCGGTTCCGGGCAGCAGGTGCCGGCGCTTCCCAGCGTGGACTCGGCACCCGGTCAGCGCCTCGCCCTGGCAGCGGCCCCTGAGGACGTCACGGCCGAGGACGACGAGCTCGAGACCGAGGACGAGGCTGACGTCTCGCCCCGCAAGCCGAAGGTGCAGAACCCGAAGAAGCGTCGGCTGCGCCGGCGGGAGCGTCGCCTGCACCTCGAACCGAACCAGGTCGACGTCCCCCTGGCAACGGTCATCGCCGATGTCGAGGACGACGACGCCACGGAAGCCGCCGCCGCCGAGCCTGAGATGGAGCTCGAGGACGAGCTCGTCGAAACCGGGGCACAGGGCATCGACGACACGTCCTTGCTCGAAGAGGTCGACGACGTGGACGAGCTCGAGAGCAGCGCCGGCGTCGAGGTGAAGGGGAAGAGCCGCCGCACGCGCTTGCGCGGACGGCGCCGTCGTCACCTCGAGGCAACCGAAGTGGCCCCGGTGTCGCTTGCCGAGGACGAAAGTGCGCTCCTGCCCCCGCCGCCCCCACCGCCACCTCCGCCTGCTCCGCCCGTGCCCGCCGTCTCGGCGCTGACGGCACCGCTCATCGCACCGCCCCCCCCCCCCCCCCCGCCACCTCCCCCCCCCGCCCC
>DMNK01000015.1:10800-10944 GCA_003453695.1 Acidimicrobiaceae bacterium
CGCCTGCGCCACCTGCGCCGCCCGTGACGGCGGTCACGCCGAGCGCGCCGGCACCGATTCCCTTCATCCCCGCGTCGGCAGACGCCGCACCTTCCGAGCCGGCGACGCTCGAGATGCCGGTCACGCCGGCCGCCACCTCCGAGC
>DMNK01000015.1:11138-11410 GCA_003453695.1 Acidimicrobiaceae bacterium
ACGCCGGCCGCCACCTCCGAGCCGGGCGTCCCTTCCGACCCACCCGCCGTCCCGCAGCCGCTCGTGTACACCCCGGCGACGGCGGAGACCTCGATCCCGGAGGTCACCCTGGAACGGATCGGCTCCGCCGAACACGGGCTCGATGGACCAGCGGATCCGAACTCTGCCGTCGAAGAGGCCACCCAGGCGTTGGCCGCCTCCTTCTCCGTCCCACCGCCGGTCGTGCCCAGGTTCTCCGTGGAGCCGCAGGTACACGGGGTTGCGCAGGTGCA
>DMNK01000015.1:11691-12049 GCA_003453695.1 Acidimicrobiaceae bacterium
TCGAGCCGGCGACGGAACCCCCGCTGCCGACGCCGCCCACCCAGTCGACGGCCTCCATGGCCACCGAGATCCTGGGCTCGACAGCCCCACCTCCGTCCAGCGAGCCGCAGGAACCGACGCCGCTGATCATCAGCCCGGACATCACGCTGGTGAGCAAGAACCACCGCAAGCGCCGGCTCCAGCTGAAGCGGCCCTGAGCCGCAAACCCTGAGCCGACCCGGCACCAGGTGCCGGGTGAGGGGAGCGCCCTAGACGGCCTGGCGCCGCCAGGTGCCCATGCTGCCGCCGGTCTTCTCCCACAGCGCCAGCTCCCCGACGCTCATGGAGCGGTCGGACGACTTGCACATGTCGTAGATGG
>DMNK01000015.1:12259-14550 GCA_003453695.1 Acidimicrobiaceae bacterium
CTCCATCTCGACGCCGGTGCGGTCGACGGTCTCGACCTGCGCCTCCACCTCGACGTAGTCGTCGCCCAGGTTGAAGTTCACGTGTACCGAGCCGACCAGGAGCGGGTGGCACATGGGGATGAGATCGGGCGTGCGCTTGGCCGCCTGGATCCCGGCGATACGGGCCGTGCCCAGGACGTCCCCCTTGGTGATGGCGTTGCTGGCCACCTTGCCGGTCGTCTCGGGAGCCATGAACACGCGGCACCGGGCGAGTGCCCGGCGATGGGTGGGCTCCTTCGGAACGACGTCCACCACTCGGGCCCCCCCAAGAGGGTCGAGGTGGGCGAGGCCACGTTCGGGCACGTCGACAGTCTACGGCACGCCGCCCCGACCCCCACGGAGAAGGACCCGCCCCAGAGGCGAATTCGAGAGCGGCACGATAGACTGGCACTCAAGGGACGCGACTGCTAGAGGGTCCGCCCCGGGGTCCGCCCCGACAGTGGGAACCGACAAGGAGCCGAGCGCCGTGCCGACCTACGAGTACGCGTGCACGAAGTGTGGAGAGCACCTCGAGGTGGTGCAGTCCTTCCGTGACGACGCCTTGGACCAGTGTCCCAACTGCGGCGGGAAGCTGCGCAAAGTGTTCGGATCGATCGGGGTGGTGTTCAAGGGGAGCGGCTTCTACAAGACCGACAGCCGCCCGGCGGCGAAGACCTCGAGCGGTGACTCGGCCGCGTCGAAGACCTCCGGGGACAGCTCGGCTGCCTCCGCGTCCGACACCGGCTCCAAAGCCAAGGAGAAGAGCGCTCCGTCCACCGACAGCGGTTCGGGCGCCAAGTCAGACAGCGCCGGCAAGTCGGGCGGGAGCGCTGCCGGGTCGGCGGCTGCCGCCTCCTGAGGCGGGACCTGCCCACCGCTCAGGTTCCGCTGAGCGACATCCCCTCGATGGCCAGGGTCTGGCCGGCGGCGATGCCCGGCAGCCATTCGACGTCGCCCCCGATGTGGAGCAGCGACTGGAGCATGCGCTGCAAGGTCGAGGCGATGGTGACCTCCCCCACGGGCTCGGCCAGGACGCCGTTGCGCACCATGAGACCCTCGGCCCCCACCGAGAAGTCGCCGCTCACGGCGTTGACCCCGGAGTGCACCCCGGTGACCGACTGCACGAAGAATCCCTCCCCCACCGCCGCGAGGATCTCCTCCTGGTTCAACGTGCCCGGATCGAGCAGCAGCGCCCGGCAGCCGGCCCCCGGCGTCGAGGCATAGCCGCCTCGCACCGCCGATCCGGTGGAGACGGTGGCCGCCCTCCGCGCCGAGGTGCTGTCGTACACGAACCCCCGCAGCACGCCTGATTCGATGAGAGCGTTGCGGCGACAGGCGAGGCCCTCGGCGTCGTAGGCGGACGCCCCGAACGCCCGGGTGTCGGTGGGATCGTCGACCAGGGTGACCCCGGCCACGGCGACGTGCTCGCCGAGACGGCCGGCGAACATGGACCGGCCCTTCTGCACGGCTTCACCGGACAGCGCCGAGCTCACCACGCTCAACAGCGTGGAGGCGACGCGGGGGTCGAGGATCACCACGCACCGGCCGCTTCGGGCCTTGGTGGCGCCGAGCATGCGCACGGCCCGCTCGGTGGCGTCGGCAGCCGCATGTGCCAGGTCCACGTCGCCCGGGCCCCGGGCGGCGGAGAAGCCGTAGCCGGACTGGCTGTCGGCCCCCTCCCCGGCGATGGCTTCGGTCACGACACTGCACACGGTGCGGCGCGAGGCGGCCACGATCCCCGTGGAGGTGGCGATGGCGGCCTCGGCAGCCATGTCGCCGTAGTCGGCGGAGGAGACCTGGCGTACGCGGGAGTCGGCGGCCCTCGTCAGCCGCTCGAGCTCGAGCGCCATCTCGACCTTGCGCGAGGTGGGGGTGGCCAGCACCGCCTCGTCCCACACGTCGAGAGGGACGGCGGCCACGCCGTCGGGCACGGCCAGGGCCACATGCGGGTCGGGTGTGGCGAAGGCCAGGTTGTCGCGGGCGTCGGCCAGGGTCTCGGCCACCACCTTGTCGTCGAGGCTGCCGGCGTAGGCGAAGCCCTGGCGGCCACCAGAGAGCACGCGGATGCCCACGCCGGCCGAGGATGCCGACGACAGCGACTCGACCTTGCCCTCGTAGGCACGCACGTCGGTCTCGACCCCGCGCGACACGTACACCTCCAGCTCTTCGCCGGGGCGGGCGGCGCCCGCCAGGCGCGTGGCCAGCTCGACCAGGTCCTCGGGCCCGGAGTCGCTGTCGGTGGTGGCGGCGCCGGCAACGCCGGTCGTGGCGGC
>DMNK01000112.1:0-182 GCA_003453695.1 Acidimicrobiaceae bacterium
CGTGACATCCCCGAGGGCTTCGTCAGGACCTACGGGGACGTGGACCCCCACGCACCGCGCCTGGTGGGCCGGGTGCTCGCCACCACCACCGAGACGGTGCCGTGGCACCGGGTCGTCCGGGCCGACGGCAGCGTGGCCAAGGGCGAGCGGCAATTGCGACTGCTGGTCGGCGAGGGGGTACC
>DMNK01000112.1:396-5024 GCA_003453695.1 Acidimicrobiaceae bacterium
TGGCCGCGTCGACCTGGCCGAGGCCAGGATGCTCGACTGAAGGTGCTCAGCTGCGCTCGGCGACCGCCTTGACCCGCTCCAAGGTGGTGAGCATGTCGCGACGGTTCCGGCGCTCGCGCAGGAAGCCGCCCAACGGGCGCCACAGCTTGGTGAAGAGGTTGTCGCCCAGGTCGAACGATTCGGTCACGTCGGTGCCCCCGCCCTCGGCCGCCTTGAACTCGTAACGCCATGTGTTGACGGGACGGCCGCCGAGCACCACGTCGAACTCGAAGACCTGTCCGGGGACGCACTCGGTGACCTCGCAGATCGTCCAGTACAGGACGGGCCAGTTCTGGTTGCGCCGCACGTGACCGCGGTAGCGGGCGCCGACGGCTGGGCCCGTGGCACCCCCGAGCCACTCCGCTTCGACCACTTCGGGGCTGTACTCGCCCATCTTGGTGATGTCGGTGACGAGGTCCCACACCTTGTCGGGCGGGGCATCGATGTGCAGGGTGACAGCGGCGCGCATGGCCGAACCATAGGCCGCAAATCCGGTCCGTTCGACTCTGCCCGGGCCGGCGGCGGCCGAGCGTGGCGCGTCCCCACAATTGGGGACGCCTGCAGCCGACGCACAGACGGCGAAACCAGCGCGCCGTCACTGATCGCGCTGCATGCCCTACATCCGGTACCCGGCCGGCGGGACGTCTGCGGTGCACCAAGCGATTAGGACGTTCGACCCTTCTTGGTCACCGTGGCGCGTCCTACCGTCACCATTGAGGTTTGAGGGAACCTCAGAGGCCGGGGCCTCGAGCCGTCAGATGTACCTGGTCGCCTTTCTGACGGGGAGCCAATGGCGAAACCGCCCCTCTTTGAAAGATAGGGGGCTGAGATGAAGCGCCCATGGTTGTCGACCATGGTCGGGGCGCTTGTTCTTTCGGCGCTTGTCCTGTCTCCCCTGGGGATGGCAGCAAGTGCCGCGCCAGCGCATTCTGATCAGATCATCACCGTATCCAAGACAGCGGTAGGCACAGGTGCACCGTTGGCCGGTGCCGTCTACACCTTGTACAAATGGCATGGGTCCATCGACATGTCCAGCCCGGTGGCGACAGCCACGACCGACAGCAGTGGTATTGCCGTCTTCAGCCTCGAGGGACACCACAACTACGGGGTAGTGGAGACCACGGCACCACCCGGGTACACGCTGCCCACCCAGGACTCTCAGGTCGTCAAGATCGCGGGGTCCTCCAACGGCAAGGGTAAGGACGATCCTTCGAACGTCAAGGGATCGACCACGCTGTCCTTCGTCGACAGTCCGATCGTGTCGTCGTCGGTAACGCCCCCGCCGCCGACGGCAGCCGCTGGGGGTTCGACGGTCACCTCACCGGCCACGGCTGCGGCCGGCTCGAACGTCCCCTCGGCGACCACCGTGCACACCGGTGTGCCCTGGGCGGGGTCGACACCCTACGTCGTGGGCGTGGCGGCGGCCGGCAGCCTGATGGTGACGACAGGCTTGTTGCGCCGGCGCCGCTTTCGTGCGCTGCGATAGGGGCGATAGGACCAGCTGAGCCAGATCCGAAGGAGGTCGTGGAGATCCCACGACCTCCTTCGGGGACGGCGTGTGGCTCGTCGCCGCCGGCCCGGAGCGGCACGGGGTCAACACGGCTACGTTCGTGGCCGTGAACGACGACTACGACGCCATCGTGATCGGCGCCGGGCACAACGGGCTGACCGCCGCGGCGGTGATGGCCCGAGGTGGCATGCGGGTGCTGTGCCTCGAGAAGAACCATTTCATCGGCGGCATGGCCTCCACCACCGAGCTCATCAGAGGGTTTCGTTTCGAGCTGGCCGGCTCGGTCCAGTTCCCCCTGCCCAACGAGGTCTACGAGGACCTCGGCTTCGACGCCTGTCCGATCTACGAGCCCGAGGTGATGTCGGCCGGCGTGGGCGAGCCCGGTCAGCCACCCATGGTCATGTACTCGGACATGGAACGGCTCCTCGACCATCTCGGCGAGACGCTCGGACTCGAGGCGCTGATGGGCATGGCCGAGGTGGCCGCCTGGGCCGAGGCGCCGTCCCGGGCCATCGGCCGGTTCGACGTCCGCAAGCCGCCCAAGTCGCTCGACGAGATGTGGGACAGCGCCGCCAGCGAGGCCGAGCGCCAGGCCATCCGCATGGCCATGTTCGGCAGCGTCATGGACGTCCTCGACCGGTTCCTCCCTGACCGTGACAAGCACGCGCCGCTGCGCAGCATGCTGGCCTTTCTGTCCGTGAACTCGACGTACAAGGGCCCGGCCACGCCGGGGAGCGCGCTGTGCCTGGCCTTCGCCCTGGCCTCACCGGGCGACGCCACCATGTCGAAGGTGCAGGGCGGGCTCGGGACGATGTCGCAACACGTGCTCGGGATCTTCGAGGGCCACGGCGGCGTGCTCCGCCGCCACACCAAGGCATCGAGGATCGTGGTGGAGGAGGGGAGGGTCAGAGGCGTCGAGCTCGGCGAGGGCGACGTCGTCTCCGCCCCGGTGGTGGTGTCCAACCTGGATCCGAGCGCCACCTTCTTCGGCCTCATGGACCGCGAGGAGCTACCCGTGGCGTTCGCCGACCGGGTGGGTGCCATCGACCATCGGGCCGCTTACTTCCAGGTCCACTTCGCCCTGGGCGGGCTCCCCGAGTATGTCGCCCCCTACGAGCTGCTCAACGACCCCACGTTCTCGCGCAACGTGACCTTCTTCGGCTCCGCCGAGGACATGCAGCGCGACTACGAGGGCTGTGTCGCCGGCCAGGTGCCCGCCTCGCCCTCCTTCAGCGTCCAGATCCCGTCCATCGAGGACCCGGGCCTGGCGCCACCGGGGAAGCACGCCGCCAGCGGTTTCGCCTTCTACTTCCCCATCGGGTCGACCCACGACCAGCAGACCCGGCTTCGGGACGAGATGGCGGAGCGCATGGTGAAGAAGATCGCCAGGGTGGCCCCCAACTTCCCCGATCTCGTCGAGCGGCAGCTCAACTACCCGGCCTACACCTACGAGCGGATGTTCGGCTGCACCGGTGGCGACTTCACCCACGGGCTCTTGGAGCCGGCCTTCATGGGCCCGTTCCGGCCCGGACCACGGGGCTGGCCCGACCTCCCGGTCCCCTTCGAGGGCCTCTACATGTGCGGGGCCGGCTGCCACGGCGGGCCCGGGGGCACCTTCATCCCGGGCTACAACTGCGGCTACGCCGTGCTGGAAGCCGCCGACGTGGCCCGGTCGTAGCGGATCTGGCGCTCCACAAAGGCGAGGTACACCGCCACCGAGAAGGCCAGGCTGGTGAACAGGCTCATCACGAAGAAGATCCACGGCGCCCGCATGCCCCGGCGACGCCCGTCCACGATGCTCCACAGGGGGAAGAGAACCACGTTGAAGATGATGTAGTCCTGGGCGGCGGAGTCCGAGGCCCAGTTGTCGAACAGGTGCTTCGTGTAGTCGACGTAGCTGGCGTGGCTCCCGTACTGGTGGGTGTAGCGGACGTTGAAGTACCAGCCCAGGCCGAGCGACACCAGCCCCACCACGAAGAAGATCCCTTCGAGGACAGAGACCCGCTCCACGCGCCGCCGGTCGAAGAGCCGCCGGTTCACCCAGAAGGCGAAGGCGGTGCTGAGGACTCCGAGGGCGCCGAAGAACAGCAGCTGTGTGGTCACGGCGGGCCACAGTAGCTACACGATCGGCGGCAGCGCCTCGCCCGTCTCGACGACGGTCTTCAGGTTGCTCAGGATGTAGCTCCAGCCACGGACGCTCGCCGCCGTCTTGGGCGAGGCGTCGAGGCGGTCGTGGACCAAGGTGAGCTTGGCGATGCCTCCCGGCTGGGGCTCGATCTCCCACGTGACCCGGCTCTCGGGCTCGCTCGCCATCTCGGCGTCGTAGAGGCTCCGCCACGTGTGCACCAGGCGTCGGGGCGGGTCGCACTCCAACACGACGTTGTCGCCCCACTGCTGGGAGTGGTCGGGGGACCAGCTGCGGATCGGCGAGCCGACCTCGTAGGTCGACTCCACCCGGGCGCCGTGGAAGAACCGGGCCACGATGGCGGGATCGGTGATCGCCTTCCACACCTCCTCCTGCGATGCGTTGATGTACAGCTGGTACACCTGAGTGGCCGTGTCGGGCTCGGTGGCGGTGGTCATGGTCGTGCCTCCACGTGGTCTTTGAGGTCGAGGAGCGCCGCGGCGCGGCGATCCCGGTACTTGTCGATCCACCGCTCGTAGATGAGGCGGATCGGCACCGGGTTCAGGTAGTGGTGCTTGTGGCGCCCTTGCTTTCGTGTGACGACGAGGCCCGCCTGCTCCAACACCCCGAGGTGCTTCATGACCCCGAACCGGGTCAGCTCCGGCACTTCGGCCTCCAGGTCGCCGAGCGTCATGCCGTCGTGCTCGAAGAGCCGGTCGAGGAGCAGTCTCCGGGTGGGGTCGGCCAGGGCCTTGAACACCAGGTCCTCGTGGTCCACCACTGCAGTATAAGTGACAATCTAGTCACGTGTCAATACGGTCACCTATACTTCTCGACCAGGGGCGCCGCCTGCTCATGGCAACCGTCGGCCCAGCCAACGGTCGTGTCGGAAGCGAAGGCCGGTGATAGGGATGGTGTCCGGTGGACGCGCTCGAGGTGGTCGAGGTCTTCGGC
>DMNK01000112.1:5277-14392 GCA_003453695.1 Acidimicrobiaceae bacterium
GCGTGTTCGACACCACCGCGCCTGCTCCCGACGGCGCCCGTTTCGTGGGCCGCGACGCCATCGGGGGCGCATGGGAGGCCGTCTTCGACGACGCCTCTGCACACTTCGACGCCGAGGAGACGTTCGCTGCCGGAGATCGTGTCGTGCAGCGTTGGCGCTAGGGCTGGGAGGAAGGCCATGTCCGGGGTGTCGACGTCTTGCGGGTGCGCGACGGCAAGGTGGCGGAGAAGCTCTCGTGCGTCAAGGGTTGAGCTCGATTCGGAGTGATCAGGGAAGACAGACACGTCGCAAAGGAGGTCATCGATGGGACGCATGGTCGCCGATTGCCGGGAGATCCCCAGCGAGAGTGGGTGCACCCTCACGATCGCCGGCGAGGAGGACGAGGTGGTGCGGGCGGCGGCGATACACGCCGCCGACGTGCACGGCCATCAGGACGGCCCCGAGCTGCGGGAGGAGATCCGGGGGATGCTCAAGCCCGAATAGCGCCCCTCGTCCCGGCGATAGCGTCGGGACGATGATGGGCCCGTGTGCCTCCTGATCGTCTTCTCGAGGACACTGCCTGACGCCCCGCTCGTCGTGGCGGCGAACCGCGACGAGCGCCTCGACCGGCCTGCCACGGCCATGACCGTGCTCGACGCCGGACCGCCCCGGGTCCTGGGCGGTCGCGACGAGCTGGCCGGGGGGACGTGGTTGGCGGTGAACGACCACGGTGTGGTGGCCGGCCTCACCAACCGCCCGGTCGAAGCCGGCAGGGTCCCGACCAAGCGCTCCCGCGGCGAGCTGCCCGTGCTCCTGGCCCGGGCGACGTCCGCCCAAGCAGCCGTGGCCGCCTGTGAAGCGAAGGTGGATCCGTCCGACTACAACCCGGCGTGGATCCTCGTCGGTGACCGTCGCTCGCTCTTCGCCCTCGACGTCTCCGACGGCCGGGCGCTGCGCGTGGAGGAGTTGCGGCCCGGGCTCCACGTCCTCGAGAACAAGCCCTTCGGCAGCGAGTCGCCCAAGATCCGCCATGTGATGGAGCTGCTCGCCGGCGCCGAGCGGCTGCCGGCCCACGAGCGATCGGATCTGCTCTTCTCGGTGTTGGGCGATCACGCCGTGCCGCCACACTCGCCGGAGGACACGGCCCAGGGCCGGCTCCCCGCGTCGGTGCTGGCCGACTGCGTCCACGGCGAAGGATACGGAACGCGATGGTCGTGCCTCGTGGAGGTCACCGCCGACGACCGCCCTCCCCGTCTGCGCTACGCCGAAGGGCCGCCGTGCCGGACGCCGTTCGTGGACGCCGGCGCGCTGTGGTCGGGCCCCGAACGCTGACGAATTCCGGCCCGCGGCAGCCGTCCGGCCCTCGTGGAGGTCGGCGGTACAGTCGCAGTCGTGACGGGTGCCCCTCGAGCTCTGCTGTCGGTGTACGACAAGACCGGGCTGATCGAGCTCGCCCGAGGGCTCGACGAACTCGGATGGGAGCTGGTGGCCAGCGGCAACACCGCCGCCGCCCTGGCCGAGGCGGGCGGCGCCCCCCCCCGGGGCGCCGCCGCCCCCGCCCCCCGGGGCGGGCCCCCGGGGGGCCGTCCGGGGGGGGGGGGGGGGCCCCCCAAAAGGAGCCCCAGCCGCCGGAGGTTGCCCGGCTCGAGCCGCGCCACGTCCTGTTCACCTACCTGCACCNNGGTGCCCCTCGAGCTCTGCTGTCGGTGTACGACAAGACCGGGCTGATCGAGCTCGCCCGAGGGCTCGACGAGCTCGGATGGGAGCTGGTGGCCAGCGGCAACACCGCCGCCGCCCTGGCCGAGGCGGGCGTCGCCCACCGCGAGGTCGCCGACGTCACCGGAGCGCCCGAGATGCTCGACGGCCGGGTGAAGACGCTCCATCCCGACATCCACGGCGGCATCCTGGCCGACCGTTCGCAGGCCGGGCACATGGAGGATCTCGAGCGCCGGGGCATCACCCCCATCGACCTCGTCGTGTGCAACCTCTATCCGTTCTCCACGCAGCCGTCGGTCGAGATGATCGACGTGGGCGGCCCCACCATGGTGCGCGCCGCCGCCAAGAACTTCGCCCATGTGGCGGTCGTGGTCGACCCCGCCGAGTACGCCACGGTGCTCGAGGAGCTGCGCACCTCAGGGGCGCTGTCGGACGCCACCCGCCGGCGCCTCGCCCACGCCGCCTTCGCCCACACCGCCGCCTACGACGCCGCGGTGACGGCCTGGCTGGCCGCCGACGCCCCCACCGCATCGGGCGCGCCGGCGCACGACGTGCTGCCCACCGAGCTCGAGCTGCGCCTCGAGCGATCCGGGGAGCTCCTGCGCTACGGCGAGAACCCCCATCAGCGCGGCGCCCGCTACCGCCGGAGCGGCGAGCCCAGCTGGCTCGACGGCGTCGTCCAGCACGGTGGCACGGCGCTGTCGTACCTGAACCTCTTCGACACCGACGCCGCCTGGCGGCTCGTCCACGAGCTGGGCGCGCCGGGCGAGGCGGCAGCCGTCATCATCAAGCACGCCAATCCGTGCGGGGCGGCCCGGGCCGCCGCCCTGGCCGAGGCCTACCGCATGGCCCTCGACGGCGACCCCGTGTCCGCCTTCGGTGGGGTGGTGGCGCTGGGCGGAGCGTGCACCGCCGAGGTGGCCCGAGCCGTGTCGGACGGCCCGCAGGCCGACGTCGTCGTGGCCGGCTCGTGGGAACCGGAGGCGATCGAGGTGCTGCGGGCCCGCCGCAAGGCCACCCGCCTGCTCGAGGCACCGCCCTACGCGGGCGCCACCGTGGAGGTGCGCAGCATCGGCCCCGGCTTCCTGGTGCAGGAGGCCGACCACTTCGGCACGTCCCGGAGCGACTGGTCGGTGCCGACCAAGGCCGTCCCCACCGAGGAGCAGTGGCGCGACGCCGAGCTGGCCTGGATCGTGTGCGCCCGCACCTCTTCCAACGCCATCGTGCTGTCCCAAGGCGGCCAGGCTCTCGGGGTGGGCGCCGGGCAGCAGAGCCGGGTGGAGGCCGCCACCATCGCCGTGAGAAAGGCGGGGAAGCGGGCAGCGGGTGCGGTGGCGGCGAGCGACGCATTCTTCCCGTTCCGCGACGGCCTCGACGTGCTGGGCGATGCCGGCGTGGCGGTCGTCATCCAACCCGGTGGGTCTGTGCGCGACGAGGAGATGGTGACGGTGGCCGACGAGCGGGGCCTGGCCATGGTCATGACCGGCGAGCGCCACTTCCGGCATTGACGGCGCGCCTTCTCGACGGCGAGGCCCTGGCGGCGCGCATCCGCGCCGATGTGGCCGAGCGGGTGGCGCGTCTGGCCGAGCGCGGCATCACGGTGGGGCTGGGCACCATCCTGGTGGGCGACGACGTCCCGAGCGCCCGGTACGTGGCCATGAAGCAGGAGGACTGCGCCCAGGTGGGCATGGTCTCGGTCCATGAGCATCTCCCGTCGAGCGTGAGCCAGGGCGACCTCGAGAAGGTGATCGAGCGCTTCAACGCCGATCCCGCCGTCGACGCCTTTCTGGTGCAGGTCCCGCTCCCCGCCGGGCTCGACGAGACCGCCGCGCTGCTCAGCGTGGACCCGGCCAAGGACGTGGACGGCCTGCATCCGGTGAATCTGGGCCTGCTCGTGATGGGGACCCCCGGGCCCCTGCCGTGCACGCCGGCGGGGATCGTCGAGCTGCTGCGCGCCAACCACGTGGCCCTCGAGGGCCAACACGTCGTCATCGTGGGACGGGGGCTCACCATCGGCAGGCCCCTGGCGCTGCTCATGTCGATGCGCCCGCCCCGCCCCAACGCCGCGGTCACGGTGGTCCACACCGGGGTGCCCGATCTGGCCGACTACGTGCGCCAGGCCGACGTGTTGGTGGCCGCCGCCGGCCAGGCCGGGCTCATCACCGCCGACATGGTGAAGCCGGGCGCGGCGGTGGTGGGGGCGGGCACGTCGTGGTCGGGGCGCAGGCTGCTGTCGGACGTGGACGAGGGCGTGGCCGAGGTGGCCGGCTGGATCACCCCGCGCCTCGGAGGTGTCGGGCCCATGACCCGGGCCATGCTGCTCGTGAACGCCGTGCAGGCAGCCGAGCGCCGGGCCTGACCCTCAGCCCCTCGGAAGGCCGGCCGGTCTCGGTGGGCGGGGCCGCACGGCCCTCACCCCGGCGTCACCGGGACCGTGGTCGGCACCAGCTCCACCCAGGTGGTCCCGTTGGCCAGGGCGATGTCCTGGCCTGACCCGTCCAGGTACCGGGTGTTCTCGTGCAGCGACGGCCTGCTCCACGTGCCCTTGACCGCCATGCCGTCCCGGAAGACCTCTGCGGAGCCTGAGCCGGTCAGCGTCACCAGGTTCTCGTGCACGCCCGAGGCGTCCTCGACATAGGGGCTGGGGAAGACCTCGACCTTCATGACGACGACGTTGGCGGCGGCGATCTGGCCACCCTCGGCCGTGGCCGCCGCCTGGCCGTTCGAGTACGAGCGCAGCCACGCACGGGCCCCCGAGTCCCAGCGCCATGTCACGTCCGACGCCGGATAGGCGATGTGCACGCTCGCCGACGGCGCTGCGCCCGAGGACACCGGCCCGTAGCCGAACACCGGGGCGGGCGGGCCGGCCGACGACGGGTCCTTCGACGCCGCGTCGTACAGGGCGCGCGTCGAGGTGGCCAGGTTGTGTGGCGAGGGGCGAGCGGCATCCCGCAAGTAGGCACCGGGGGCGCGGCCCACGCCCACGTCGACGAGGGAAGACGACCGGACTGCCGCCACAGCGGGGTCGATGCCGCCCGAATAGGCGAAGAGCGGATGTTCGCCGAACTGCCTGACGATGTCCGGGTCGACGATGCGCGCCGAGCGGACGGGCTCGATCCGGGTGCTGTCCCGGCACTGGTAGACGACGACGAAGCGGGTGATGCCGCCCTCGACGGGCTCCTCGTACACCACGTCGGCGTCACCGAGGCCGTACTGGGGCCGGGCCACGGGCAGGTTCTCGACCTTCACGGCCAGAGCCGGGCGGCTGGGTACCGATCCTCCCGGGGGTGCCAGGTCGGTGAGGGGGCACCGCTCCGCCTGACCCGTGGTGCCCGGCGCGCTGCACCCGGCGAGGAGCAGCCCCAACGCGGCGAGCGACAGGGCAGCGGCCGTGCCCGCACGCCCCCTGGCCGAGCCTTGGACGAGCACGCTCCAGCCCACGTGGTGTCCCTCGTCGATCTCGTCGATCTCGCGATCCGAAAGGCAACGTTACCGAGATGCGCCATACCCAGAGAGAGGGGCCAGGGCCACCGGTCGGTAGGATTTGTCGGCCATGGCCCGGATCTCCGACCTGCTGGCCGGCGGCCGCACCTATTCATTCGAGTTCTTCCCGCCCAAGGACGAGGCCGAGCGGGCCACCTTGGTGCGCACGCTGCGCGACCTGGAGCCGCTGGCCCCTTCGTTCGTCTCGGTCACCTACCGGGGCGGGCGGGAGTCCCGCCAGCGCACCTACGACCTGGTCACCGGCATCCTCCGCACCACGACCATCACCCCCATGGCCCACCTGGTGTGCGTGGCCCACACCCGACTGGAGCTGGCCGAGATCCTGCTGTCGCTGCGCCAGGGGGGCATCGAGAACCTGATGGCCCTGGGCGGCGACCCGCCCACCGACCCGGCTGCCGGCCCGGGCGAGCTGCTCCATGCCATGGAGCTGGTCGAGCTGGCCCGGGCCATCGGGGGCTTCTCCATCGGTGTGGCCGCCCACCCCGCCGGCCATCCCCTGTCGCCCGACATGGCCAGCGACCGCCGCTGGCTCGCGGCCAAGATGGCGCTCGCCGACTTCGCCGTGACCCAATTCTTCTTCGAGCCCGGTGAGTACTCGGGCTTGGTCGAGGACCTCGCCGCCCTCGACGAGCACAAGCCGGTGCTGCCCGGCATCATGCCGGTCACCTCGCTCAGGTCGGTGCCCCGCATGGCCCAGATGGGCGCGGCGGTCCCGGCGTGGATGGTGGAGCGCCTGGAGGCGGCCGATGCCGCCGGTGGCGACGAAGCCGTGCGCAAGGAGGGCATCGAGCTCGCCTGTGAGCTGTGCCGGGCCGTCCTCGACACCGGGGCGCCCGGGCTGCACTTCTACACGCTCAACCGCTCCACGGCGACGCGCGAGATCTACAGCTCCCTCGGCCTCGGTCCGGCACCGGCGCCCAGCGCCGCTGCTCCCGGAGGGGCCATCGGCGCCGCCCAGTAGGCTCGCCGGCATGCCCGAGCGCATCACGTTGGGAGACGACGGCTCGCTTGAGGTGCCCGACGAGCCGATCATCCCCTTCATCGAGGGGGACGGCACCGGTGTCGACATCTGGCCCGCATCCAAGCTGGTCTTCGACGCAGCGGCTGCCAAGCACGGAAAGCGCGTGGCGTGGAAGGAGGTGCTGGCGGGGGAGAAGGCCTTCAAGGAGACGGGCGACTGGCTGCCGGACAAGACGGTCGAGGCGTTCCGGGACCACTTGATCGGCATCAAGGGGCCGCTCACCACGCCCGTCGGCGGGGGCATCCGCTCGCTCAACGTGGCGCTGCGCCAGATCCTCGACCTCTACGTGTGCCTGCGCCCGGTGCGCTGGTTCACCGGCGTCCCCTCTCCCGTCCGCCACCCCGAGAAGGTGGACGTGGTCATCTTCCGGGAGAACACCGAAGACGTCTACGCCGGGCTCGAGGTGGAGGCGGACACGCCCGAGGCGGGCCGTCTGGCCGCCTTCCTGCGCGACGAGATGGGCTGGGAGATCAGGCCCCACTCGGGGATCGGCATCAAGCCCGTCTCGGAGGCGGGGTCGAAACGACTCATCCGCGCCGCCATCGAGTACGCCTTGCGCCACGGGCGCAGCAGTGTGACGCTCGTGCACAAGGGCAACATCCAGAAGTTCACCGAGGGCGCCTTCCGCAAGTGGGGATACGAGCTCGTGCGTGAGGAGTTCGCCGACGTGGCGGTGGGCTGGGACGACTGCGACGGCAAGCCCGGCGACAAGCTCCTCGTCAAGGACAACATCGCCGACATCACCCTGCAGCAGGTGCTGACCCGACCCGAGGACTTCGACGTCGTCGCCACCACCAACCTGAACGGCGACTATCTGTCCGACGCGCTGGCCGCCCAGGTGGGCGGGATCGGGATCGCCCCGGGCGGCAACATCAACTACGTCACCGGGCACGGCGTGTTCGAAGCCACCCACGGGACCGCCCCCAAGTACGCCGGGCTCGACAAGGTGAACCCCGGCTCGGTGATCCTCTCCGGGGTGCTCATGTTCGAGCACCTGGGCTGGACCGAGGTGGCCGCCGACATCGTGCGGGCCCTCGAGGCCACCATCGCCGACAAGGTCGTGACCTACGACTTCGCCCGCCTCACCGAGGGGGCGCACGAGGTGAAGACGTCGGAATTCGCCGCCGCCGTCGTCGAGCGCCTCTAGCGGGGAACCCTCCTAGGGATCAGCCTGCTCGGGCCACGAGTGGCGCCGGAGCCGGCCGCAGGTCTGGCCGCGTCGCAGGGGCACCGGTAGCCTCCGGCCATGGCCTCGAAGACCCCCGTACACGTCACGGTCACCGGCGCCGCCGGGCAGATCGGCTACTCGCTGCTGTTCCGCATCGCCTCAGGCCAGTTGCTGGGGCCGGACCAGCCGGTCGTGCTGCGGCTGCTCGAGATCGAGCCGGCCATGGGCGCGCTCAACGGTGTGGTCATGGAGCTCGACGACGGCGCCTTCCCGCTGCTGGCCGGGGTGGAGGCCACCTCCGACATGAAGACCGCCTTCGACGGCACGTCGTGGGCGCTCCTCGTGGGGTCCATCCCCCGCAAGGCGGGCATGGAGCGCAACGACCTGCTCAACGTGAACGGCGGGATCTTCGGTCCTCAGGGCGAGGCCATCGCCGCCCACGGCGCCTCTGACGTGCGGGTGCTCGTGGTGGGGAACCCGTGCAACACGAACTGCCTCATCGCCCGGTCGCACGCCCCCGACGTCCCCGACGAGCGCTGGTTCGCCATGACCCGGCTCGACCAGAACCGGGCGCGCAGCCTTCTCGCCAAGCGGGCGGGCGTGCCGGTGACGGCGGTGACGGGACTGGCCATCTGGGGCAACCACTCCTCCACGCAGTTCCCCGACTTCGAGAACACCCGCATCGAGGGCCGTGCCGCCACCGAGGTGATCGACGACCTGTCCTGGCTGCAAGGGGACTTCATCTCCACCGTCCAGCAGCGGGGGGCGGCCATCATCGAGGCCCGTGGGGCGTCGTCGGCCGCCTCGGCGGCCAATGCCGTGATCGACTCGGTGCGCAGCCTGCTCGAGCCGACCCCGAAGGGCGACGTGGTGTCCCTGGCCGTGGTGTCGGGCGGCCAGTACGGCGTGCCAGAAGGCCTCGTGTTCGGCTACCCGGTGCGCAGCGACGGGGGCGGCTGGTCGGTGGTGGAGGGCGTGGCCCACAGCGACTTCGCCCGGGGCCGCCTCGAGGTCACCACCGAAGAGCTCGTCTCAGAACGCAACGCCGTACGCGACCTGCTGCTCGGCCCCGTCTGAGCGCCGGCGCCCGCACGGGCGCCGGGAGGGACCGGAAGGGATCAGAGAGAGGCGGGCTGGGGGACGTCGATCCCGATGCGCTGCAGGAAGCTCAGCTTCCTCGCCAGTACGCTGCGCCAGGCCTGGAAGTCGGCCTCGAAGTGGGCGCGGTCGCCGTCTTCGTAGGCGTGCTCCAGCTCGTCGAAGGCGGCGTCCTCCGCGTCGAGGAGCTCGCGGTAACGGCGAAGGGCCTGGTCGTCGAGCACACCGGGTAGCGTCACGGGTCTTCCCCCTTCTGGCGCCCTCCACCGGACGCCGGCTGTAGGAAATCTACCTCTGGGGTCTGACGACCGGCAGGGCCGGGCCCCTCCCCAGCTCAGAGTGGCCGGCGCCGACCGGCCCACGAGCCCGGCGGGCCCGCTTCAGATGGCCGAGGGGGCCTCGGCGTCCTCGAGCGGACCCGTCGCCTCGTCGGGGTCCTCGGCGGCGGGGCCCTGGGCGGGCGCCAGCGCGGCGGACTGCTCGGCCGTGGCCCTGGTGCGCTTCAGGATGCGCCGCCCCAGCCAGGCGATGGGGTCGTAGCGGGCGTCCACCACCCGCTCCTTCAAGGGGATGATGCCGTTGTCGGTGATGCGGATGAGCTCGGGGCACACCTCGGTGCAGCACTTGGT
>DMNK01000112.1:14579-15938 GCA_003453695.1 Acidimicrobiaceae bacterium
TTGGTGATGTTGCAGTAGCCGACGCCCATGTCCTGGCGGATGAGCTCCCGGCGGTCGAGGGTGTCGAGCGGATGCGACTCGAGCTCCATGAGCCGGATGAAGAAGCGGGGCCCGGCGAAGGCGGTCTTGTTCTCCTCGTGGTCGCGGATCACGTGGCACACGTCTTGGCACATGAAGCACTCGATGCACTTGCGGAATTCCTGGCCCCGCTCGATGTCGATCTGCATCATGCGATGGGTGCCGTCCGGCCCGGGCGGCTCCGGCGTGAACGGGGGGATGCGGCGGGCCACCTCGTAGTTGAACGAGACGTCGGTGACGAGGTCCCTGATGACGGGGAAGGTGCGCATGGGCGCCACCACCACCGGGCCGTCGGGCGGCAGGGAGTCCATGCGGGTCATGCACAACAGGCGGGGGATGCCG
Organism: Acidimicrobiaceae bacterium; assembly: GCA_003453695.1. Taxonomy (GTDB): domain Bacteria; phylum Actinomycetota; class Acidimicrobiia; order Acidimicrobiales; family UBA8190; genus UBA8190. The sequence goes on from DMNK01000112.1 coordinate 15,000, forward strand.
TTCACCTCGGCCGAGCACGACCCGCACTTGCCCGCTTTGCAGTTCCACCGGCAGGCCAGGTCGGGGGCGGGCCCGGCCTGGATGCGGTGGATGACGTCGAGGACCACCTCACCCTCCACGGCGGGCATGGTGTAGTCGGTGAAGGTCCCGCCTTCGGGGTCCCCTCGCCACACCCGCATGACCACTTCGGCCATCAGCTCCGCTCCTCTTCCAGCAGCGTGGCCAGCTCGGCGGGCATGGCCGGCAACGGCTCCGGTGCGATCAGGTACTCGCCGGCCGGCGAACGGCGCTGCACGAAGGTGACCTTGCCCAACTCGGGGTCGGCCGCCGCATAGTCGTCACGGGTCTGGCCGCCCCGGCTCTCGCGGCGGTCGAGGGCGCCCTTGGTGACGAGGCGCGCCACCGTGAGCATCGACGGCAGGTCGGTGGCCAGGTTCCACCCCGGGTTGTAGGCGCGCCCCCCGACCACCGACAGCCGCTCTGCCCGGTCGTCGAGCTTGTCGAGCTCGTCGAGGGCCTGCACCAGTTCCGATTCGGTGCGGATGATCCCGACCAGGTCCTGCATCATGCGCTGCAGGTCCTGATGGACCTCGTAGGGGCTCTCGCCGTCGCCGCGGGTGAAGGGCGCCTCGGCCTCGGCGAACACCGCGTCCAGCTCGCCGTCCTCGAAGATCGGCTCGCCGGCCCTGCCCTCGGCGAAGTCGCTGGCCGCCATCCCCGCCCGGCGTCCGAAGACGAGAAGGTCGGACAGCGAGTTGCCGCCGAGGCGGTTGGCCCCGTGCAGGCCGGCCGCCACCTCGCCGGCGGCGAACAACCCGGGCACGCCCGTCGCCTCGGTGTCGGCGTCGACGCGGATCCCGCCCATGATGTAGTGGCAGGGGGGGGCGATCTCCATGGGCTCGGCCGTGATGTCCACCCCGGCCAGCTCCTTGAACTGGT
>DMNK01000112.1:16112-16485 GCA_003453695.1 Acidimicrobiaceae bacterium
TCCTTGAACTGGTGGTACATCGACGGCAGCCGGCGCTTGATGTACTCCGGGCTGCGCCGCGAGGCGATGTCCAGGAACACCCCCCCGTGGGGCCCACCCCGGCCCCCTTTCACCTCGGAGTTGATGGACCGGGCCACCTCGTCGCGCGGCAGCAGCTCGGGCGGGCGCCGGTTGTTGATGTGGTCGTCGTACCAGCGGTCGGCCTCACCCTCGTTGTCGGCCGTCTCGGCGACGAACATGGGCGGGATGTAGTCGAACATGAAGCGCCTGCCCTCGGAATTGAGCAGGATCCCGCCGTCACCGCGCACGCTTTCGGTCACGAGGGCGCCGCGCACCGAGAGCGGCCACACCATGCCGGTGGGGTGGAACTGCA
>DMNK01000112.1:16669-16958 GCA_003453695.1 Acidimicrobiaceae bacterium
GGAACTGCACGAACTCCATGTCGATCATGTCGGCCCCGGCCCAGAAGGCCATGGCGTGACCGTCCCCGGTCGACTCCCAGGAGTTCGACGTGTACAGCCACACCTTGCCCACGCTGCCGGTGGCGAGCACCACCGACTTGGCCCGGAACACCACGAAGTCGCCCGTGGCCCGCCAGTAGGCCGCCACCCCGGCGATGCGCCCGTCGGTGTCTTTGAGCAGGCGCAGGACCTTGCACTCCATGAACACGTCGACGTCGAGCGCCACGGCCCGCTGCTGCAGGGTGCGGAT
>DMNK01000150.1:0-7605 GCA_003453695.1 Acidimicrobiaceae bacterium
GCTCCCGGCACTTCCGATCGGGTTTCCCCCGGAGCCGTCGATCTATTTGCCGCCGCGAAAACGGGCGCCTCCTCCGTGCCCCGACATCGGCCGGTCCTGAGCTGGACGTACCGTGTCCGTATGTCCGAGCGATCTGCCTCAAACCAAAGACGCCTTTTGGCTCAATGCCTTTTGGCTCAAGGGCGTGAAGCATGGACGCGCGACGGCGGACCTGACACGGGGCGCCACGGTCAGCAGCCGCCAGGCTGATCAGGCAATTCGAAGTCGGGGTGGCCGGATTTGAACCGGCGGCCTCCACGTCCCGAACGTGGCGCGCTAACCAAGCTGCGCTACACCCCGATGCCCTCACGGGCAGGAGCCAATGCTATCGGTCTGGTCTAGCGTGCTCGACCCTCGGCAGTGCGACGGCCGGCCGCCAAGTCCGACGGGCTTCGGGCAGCGCTCTTGTGCCCTCGCCGCCGACTCGAGCTGTCGGTGGGCGAGTGCCTGCTCGTCAACCGGCCTGCCCCCGGGTGATGCTCCGCGAAGTTCAAGTAGGCTTGAAGCCAAGCAACTTGGGAGATCGGGGATCGAGAACCACGATATGGAACTGACGCTCAGCATCGGCGAGGTCGCCGAGCGATCCGGCATGGCCACCTCAGCGCTCCGCTTCTACGAAGATCAAGGACTGATCTCGTCCGAACGCACATCCGGCGGACATCGCCTCTACAACCGCGCCGTGTTGCGGCGCCTCGCCTTCATCCGCGTCGCCCAGCGGGTGGGGCTGAGCCTCGCAGACATCAGCGCTGCCCTCGGCGAGCTGCCCGCCGGGCGAACGCCGACCAAGGACGACTGGGAACGCCTGTCGAGAAGGTGGCGAGGTCATCTCGATGAGCGGATCACCCTGCTCGAGAGGCTGCGGGATCAGCTGACGTCGTGCATCGGCTGCGGCTGTCTCTCGCTGCGGACCTGCGCACTTTCGAATCCGGAAGACGCCGCGGGCGCCCTCGGAAGTGGACCGCGCTATCTGCTCGGGGACTCGTCGAAGGACGCCGTGGCGTACCTGACACGTGCAAAGGGCTGACGGAAGGACCCTCGTAGGGACATCGCCACCGGATCGATTCCGACAGACGGCAACAGCGCTACCAGCCCCGCTTCCGCCGTTCTCGGCGAAGCCGGAGGACGGCCATCAACTTTCGCCAGATGAATCCCATAGGCGAAGGGTAGCCCCGGCGGTTGCTGAAAGAGTGGTCACCGGCGCCGTCTGCGGATTGGTCGTTCCCCAGCGAGCGTTCAGTGGCCGCTGTTGGCGTGGTGGTAGGTGTGCGACGAAGCGTCGTCCGGTTCGCCACCCATCATTTTGAGCATGGACACACCCCCGGTGCGTACGAAGCGGTAGGTCAATCCGGCGGCGATCACAAGGAAGACGATGTTGAGCACAGACGTGTAGTCCCAATGTACGTTCGTGACTCCGACCTTGGCATGCCGTGTGGCCGGGACGATTCCCAAGCCGCCGAAGATGAGCTCGACGACGTAACCGGCCAGCACCATCGACGCGTAGAAGGCGGAGAGCAGGAACAGCATCATGCGGGTGCCGTAGTACTTCCGGTAGATCAAGAGGATGGGGATGATGATGAGGTCGGCGAACAGGAATGACACCACGCCACCGAAGCTGATGCCTCCGTTCCACAACACGGCCGCCAGCGGCACGTTCCCGATCGAGCACACGAAGCTCAACATGCTGACCACCGGGCCGACGAGCGGCCCCCAGACCCTCGATGCCACAGGGTGGTGGACGAAGAAGAAGGCCTGCCAGAAGCTATTGGGCACCCAGGCAGCCAGCGCTCCGGTGATGAGCAGGCCGCCAACGATGTCCCGAAGCACAGCCGTCCACTCAGAGACGAAGATGTGCGATACGGCGGTCAGGCCTGAGGTCGATGAAAGCCGCCGCCACAGGCTGCCCTGTTGCTGGATCGACATGTCCATGGCGGCATGGCCCTCCATGGACCCCGCCACGCCCTTCTCTGCCTGGCCCCTGGCGACGTCGAGGAGGCGTCGGCGCAGGAACAATCGGAAGAAGAGCGCGAGGAACACGACCATGAGCGGTCCACCCACGAACTCGGCCGCCGTGAACTGCCAGCCGATGAGCACAGCCAGGATGATCCCCAGCTCGACCACGAGGTTGGTCGAGGCGATCTCGAAGGTCATGGCGGCAACGAAGCTCGCGCCCTTGCGGAACAACGACCGGGCGAGGGCCACGGCGGCGTAGGAGCAGGAGGACGACGCCGAGCCCAGAGCGGAGGCCAGCACCAGCGTCCTGGGCCGGGTGTCGCCCAGCAACCGGACCACGCTGGCGCGGCGCACCACGGCAGCAACGATCGACGCCAGAAGGAAGCCGAGGATGAGGGCCCACAGGATCTGCCACGTCATCGAGCCGGAGACCTCGAGGGCGTGGCCGATGGCGTGGAGGAACCTCACTGCTCGACTCGCTGCCGCGGTTCCTCAGCGGCGCTCACGAGCGGACCAGCCTCGCAATAGCAGCAGACGCCTCGGCCACCTTGTCGTCCATCTCGGGCCCGCCCGACTGCATGGCCTTCCGCACGCAATGGCTCAGGTGCTCGTCGAGCAGGCCGAGGGCGACCTCTTGCAGCGCCCCAGTAACCGCCGAGACCTGGGTGAGCACGTCGATGCAGTAGGCCTCTTCCTCCACCATGCGCTGCAGGCCACGTACCTGGCCCTCGATCCGCCTCAGGCGCCGCCGCACGGACTCTTTGCTGTCGCGGTAGCCGACCATCGTCGCTGACCTCCTCTTATACCCCCATAGGGTATATGGGTTGGCGCCGGGGCGGTCGTGGCCGTCGGGGCGCCTGGCCGCATGGCGGTGCGGGACCCCCGAAAATTGAGCGCGCCGTCACAATTGGGGACCAAAGGCCCTGACGGAGCGCACCGGGGTTGCCGACATCCTGGGCAACGGGGGTGACGGTCACCGGGGCCGGCCCCGCCCGAGCGGGAGCGTGGCCAATGAGGCGTCGGATCCGACTGCTGAACCTGCAGCGAATGACCGTGGGAATCCTGGTGGCGGGCGTAGTGGTGAGTGCCGTCGTCTTCACCCTTGCCCGTGGATCGGTGCAGCACGACAACGAGCTGTTGCTCCGACAGGAAGCCTCTCAGGCGTCCCTCGTGCTCGGGCCCTACGTGGCCCAGCCCCAGCCCGAGATCGCCAACCTCGCCAGCCTGGTGACCACCAGCGGAGTCGACGCCGCCGCCTGGGACAAGTCGGCGGCCACTGCCGCGGCCCAATCCGCGGCGAGTGCCGTGGCCCTGGTGCAACTCGTGGGCGGGAACCTCCAGGTGGTGACGAGCACCGGCACCCCCCACGCACCCTTCGGATCAGGCGCCGACGCGACCTTGGTCGCCGCCGTCGACGCCGGGCACCTGCCCTACGACGTGGCCTACAGCGCCGGAGGGCAGCGGTTCATCGGCCAGCTCTCGACCCCCGCCGCGCTCCCCAAGGGCTATGCGCTGTACACCGAGAGCCGGGCGCTGTCCGCTCCCATCTCGCTGGCAACGCTCCCCGGCCACCCGTTCGCCGACATCGAAGGCGCGCTGTATGTGGGGCGGGAGGCGCCGCAAGACCTGGTGTTCACCACCACCTCCCGTCTTCCGCTGCGCGGCCAGCGGGCCGTGACGGTCGTGAACGACTCCGAGGCGTTCGCCTCCTCCCGGTCGGAGATCAGCAGCAAGGTGGGGTCCGTGTCCTCCCAGGGCAACCTCGTTCTCGTCATCAAGGCGACGACCAGCCTGATCGGCACGGCGTCTGACCGTCTGCCTTGGGTCCTCCTGGGCGGGCTCCTGCTGAGCTCGCTGGCGGTGGCCGTGCTCTTCGAGATCTCTGGCCGCCGGCGAGGCCGCGCCGTTGCGGTGGCCGCCGAGCTCGAGGAGCGCAACAGCATGCTGGACGTCGCCATCGCCGAGCAGGAGCGCACGCACGCCCGTTTCGCCGCCATGGTCCGCTCCTCGTCAGACCTCACCACCGTGGTCGACGCGGAAGGCATCATCCTGTACCAGAGCCCGTCGTCGACCGGGCTCCTGGGCTGGGATCCCGACCAGTTGGTGGGCACGAGCTTCACCGGCCTCGTGCGACCCGACGACCGCCTGGTGTGGCATCGGTCCATGACCTACGTCGTCCAAGAGCCGGACACCCAGCGGTCGGCCACATGGCACCTCACGACCGTCGACGGCGCCGACGTCTCCGTGGAGACCCGCATCACCAACCTTCTCGACGACCCGGCGGTGTTCGGCATCGTCCTCAACAGCCGAGACGTGACCGAGCGAGTGCGGCTGGAGGAGGAGCTGCGCCACCAGGCGTTCCACGACTCGCTCACGGGGCTCGCCAACCGGGCGCTCTTCCAGGACCGGCTGGTGCACGCCGCCGCCCGCCTGGAGCGCACGGGCGAGCCCATCAGCGTGCTGTTCCTCGACCTCGACGACTTCAAGTCGGTCAACGACGGGAGGGGTCACTACACCGGCGACGAGGTGCTCCGCTCCGTCGGTGACCGGCTCCGCCAGACGGTCCGCGCCGGTGACACCCTCGCCCGTCTGGGAGGCGACGAGTTCGCCGTCCTTCTCGAGGGGGCCGACGAGGCCACGGCGGTGACCACGGCCGGTCGCGTCCTCGAAGCCCTGCAGCGCCCCTTCCCGGTGGCCGGGACGGAGGCCGGCATCCGGGCCAGCATCGGAATCGTCTCCCCTTCAGAAGCACCCATCGACGCCGATGACCTGCTGCGCGACGCCGACATCGCCATGTACGCCGCCAAGAGCGCGGGCAAGGACCAGTGGGCCGTGTTCCGTCCCAGTCTGTACGACAAGGTGATCAACCGGCTCCAGCTGGAGACCGACCTGTCCCGGGCGATCGACAACGACGAGCTGGCCGTGCAGTACCAGCCCGTCGTCGACCTCCGTTCCGGGCAGGTGCGCGGCATCGAGGCCCTCATGCGCTGGCGCCATCCCTACCGAGGCACCGTCATGCCCGGCGATTTCATCCCCATCGCCGAGAGCACGGGGTTGATCGTCCCGATGGGAAGATGGCTGCTCAACCGGGCGTGTCACGACGTCCGCCGTCTGCAGGTGGAGGCGAGACGTCCGGACCTCCGTCTCGCCGTGAACCTCTCCGCCCGGCAACTCGACGACGAGGACCTCGTAGACGACGTCCAAGTGGCGCTGCTGACGTCCGGCCTTCGACCCGAATTCCTCACGTTGGAGATCACCGAGTCCGTCTTCATGGCGAACCCCGACCGTTCGGTTCGGGTTCTCGAGCAGCTGCGCGGGCTCGGGGTCAAGATGTCCATCGACGACTTCGGCACGGGCTACTCGTCGCTCTCGTATTTGCAGCGTCTGCCCGTCGACGAGCTGAAGATCGACCGGAGTTTCGTCGTCGACGCCTCCGCCGCCGGCGACACCACGGCCCTGGTCGACACGATCGTCCGGTTGGCCGAGGACTTCGGGCTAGAGACCGTGGCCGAGGGCGTCGAGACGGAGGAGCAGCTGCACCGCCTGCGGCGGGCCGGCTGCCGCCTCGCCCAGGGCTTCCTCTTCGCCCACCCCTCCGACATCGACGAGACAAGCCGTCTGCTCGTCTCGGCGGCCAGCCATTCGGCGGGCGGCCGGGGCGGGGAGCGTGGTGCCGGTGGAACCCGGGTCGGGCCCGGCGAGGTCCGCCAGCTGAGCCGAGGCTAGGAGGCCCCCCCCGGGCCCGGTGCCAGCTTGGCGACCACCACCTTGGCCACCCGGCGCTTGTCCATCTCGGCCACCTTGAGCTCCCAGCCGTCGCGTTCGAGGCGCTCGCCCTCTTCGGGGATGTGACCGAAGGCGTCGAACAGGAAGCCGCCCAGTGTCACGTACTCCCCCTCGGGCAGCGTCAGCCCGAGCCGCTCCTCGAGCTCGTCGATGCCGACACCGCCGTCGACGAGCCAGCGGGTCTGGTCGACGCGGACGATCTCCGGCTCCTCGCCGAGGTCCGTCTCGTCGCGGAGGTCTCCCACCAGCGCAGAGAGGAGATCCTTGACGGTGAGCACGCCGGCGACCCCGCCGTACTCGTCCATCACCACGGCGAAGCCGCGACGGTGACGGCGCATGTCGGCGAGCACCTTCAGCACCAGGCGTGACTCGGGGACGAGCAGCGGCTGGCGCAACCGGCGGGAGATCTCCACCGGGGACGGAGCGGCCGAGGCCGGTGACGACCCGTCCCGCCCGATCTCCCAGCCGCCCCGGAACAGGTCGCTCACGAAGAGGACGCCGACCAGCTTGTCGAGGTCGCCGTCGTAGACGGGGAACGCGTTGTGCCCGGACAGGCGCACCGCCCTCGCCACGTCTTCGGCCTGCACGGGGATGGGGAGCCCGACCACGTCGACCCGGGGCGTCATCACCTCGCGCACCGGGGTGTCGCGCAGCTCGGCCAGCCCGTCCAGGATGATCTGCTCTTGGTCCTCACCGGGCGCTCCGCCCGACGAGGACCCCGGATGTGGAGGGCGGTCCGGGGCGGACCGGTTGCGCCGGAACACGCCGGTGGGTCAGCCTCCGCCCGCCGCCGGAGGCACGAGGACCGGTACCGGCTGGTAGGACTCGTCGTGGAAGTGCCCGCCGGCGAGCAGGGCGGCGGTCGCCCGTCTGATGCGGATGGGGTCGAGCGGCTTCACCAGCCACCCCTCGGCGCTGGAACGCTTGGCCAGGAACACGTCCGCCCGGCGGTCGAGCAACATGAGCACGGGCACCGGCGGGAGCTTGCCGTACGACGCCTCGAGGCGGATGTCCAGGCACACCGCCATGCCCCCCATGTTCCCCATCTGCAGGTCCACGACCACGAGGTCGGGGTGATGCTCGGCGACTGCCACCGCCACCTGCTCGCCCGAGCGGACCTCGATCACCTCGGTGCCGGGCTCGCCCACCACCGCCCTGACCTCGGCCCGGACCGACGGTGCGTCGGCGGCCACGACGATGATCGGCACCGGATCAGGCTAACCCTGCGCTGTCGGCCTCGACCACCGGCGACCCGTCCGATCCGAAGATGTGGTCGGCCACCGTGGAGAGCCCGGCCATGTCGTGCACGTCCACGTCGAGCAGGGGGACCCGCACCACCGGCGACGGTGCCACCTCGCTGACGATGCGGGCCACGGTGGCCTCCTCGCGGGCGTTCACGGCCTGCTGGTCTCGCAGGTTCGATTCGAGAACGGCGAGGTCGGAGGCCTCGGGCGCGTCGGGAAGGGGACCGGCACCGGCGAAGGGCGGGTGCACGCGGTTCACCACCAGCCCTTCGACGGCGAGGCCCGACTCGTTCAGCTTGTCGGCGAACCAGCCCGCCTCCTCGACGGCGTCCCGGCGGGGCGAGGTCACGAGGACGAAGGAGGTGGTGGGACGGCCGAGGAGCTGGCGCACGTGGTCGGCGCGGAGACGAAAGCCCTCCTCCATCCCCTCGAAGGCCTGGAAGAAGGTGACGGCGTCCTGGACGATCTCGGCTCCGGCCACCTTCGAGATGGTGCGCAGCAGCGCCTGGGTGGCGACCGACACCGCCCGCAGGTAGGCGCGCGTGGGCATGAGGAGGACCTGGAACAGACGGTGCCCGAGGAACCG
>DMNK01000150.1:7863-18672 GCA_003453695.1 Acidimicrobiaceae bacterium
GTGTCCACGACCACCAGGTCGAAGTCGCCGCTCTCGGCCAGCTCGTACAGCTTCTCCATGGCCATGTACTCCTGGGTGCCCGACAGGGCCGAGGACAGGTTGCGGTACAGCCGGTTGGCCAGGATGCCCTCGGCCTGGTCGGGGGTCTCGGCGTAGCGGCGGATGAGGTCGTCGAAGGTGCCCTTGGGGTCGAGCATGAGCGCGGACAGCTCGCCCGGCCAGGGTCCGTCGATGCGGTGGGGCGTGTTGCCCAGGTTCTCCAGCCCGAGAGCGTCGGCCAGACGGCGGGCGGGGTCGATGGTCACCACACAGGTGCGCCGCCCCCGACGTGCGCCTTCGACGCCGAAGGCGGCGGACACCGTCGTCTTCCCCACACCCCCCGAGCCGCTGCAGACGATGATCGAGCGCTCCTCGACGAGGCTCGCCAATCCGCGGGCCGCCCCGGGGCTCGCCACTCCGTGGGCGGCGTCGGCGGAGGCGCTCACTGCTCTCCGACTGCCTGGTGGCGTTCGTCGTGCAGGCTGGTCCGGCGGGGCTCGTCGGGGAGAGCGGCCACGGCGGCAGCCAGATCCTCGGCCAGCAGCTCGAGCTGTTCGGGGCCGACGTCGGCGTCGTGGAGGTACCGGGTGCGCAACTGGGGCAGGGGCAGCTCCTGGGCCAGCCTGTCGAGTTGCTCCTCCTGGAGGGCGAACCGGTGTCGCTGGAAGGAGGCGGCGGCGGCCAGCCCCCGGCTGGTGGCCGGGTCGAGCCCCACACCGGCGTCGGTGGCCGCCTGGACCGGGTCGCGGTCCAGGGCCGGCGCGTCGGGGAGGCAGCCGTTCACCACCACCGGCCCCAAGGTGACCCCGATGCGGTCCTCCAAGGTGTACGCCGCCTCGACCACCTCGTTGACCGGCATCTCCTCGGGAAGGGTCACGAGCGCCACCTGGCTGCGGGCCGGGTCGGTGAGCAGCTCGACCACGTCGGCGGCCTGGGCCCGCACCGGCCCGGCCCGGGCCGCGTCGAGCAGTCCACGCGCCGAGGAGAGAAAGGTCATGGCGTGGCCGGTGGCAGGGGCGTCGACGAGGATGAGGTCGGCCACCTCGCCCCGCTCCAGTGACTTCACCTTGCCCAGCACGAGGATGTCCCGGATGCCCGGGATGGCCGTCGCCACCACGTCGAGCGCTCCTGACGACACGAGCCGCTTCGAGATCCGCTTCATTCCGTGGTCGGCCAGGTACTCCAACAGCGCGTCGTCGGGGGTGATGCGCCGGGCCCGTACCTCACCGGCGCCGTCGTGGAGAAGGGTCTCCTCGTAGTCGAGCGCCCCTTTCCGTCCGAAGGCAGCCATCACGCCGCCTTTGCCCTCCAGCTCGACGATGAGCACGGACAGCCCGGCATGGGCGGCCATGCGGGCCATGGCCGCCGTCACCGTCGTCTTGCCGACTCCGCCTTTGCCGGCCACGACCAGGACCCGGCTCTGCCGGCAGAACGAGGCCACGTCCATGATTCTCGACCGAGCGTATCGAAGCACCGTTGGCACCCCTTGCCGCCGGACCCTCCGAGGCCCGACGGCGACCGTCCGGACCCAGTCGGAGCTGCCTCCGAAGTCGCCTCCCAGAAGGTGCGCAATCCCAGGTCAGAGCCCTTGTCGAGGGCCGGGGCAGCAGGTAGCGTCGCCTCGACAGCAGGAGGGGGAGTGGCCACACGCACGTTGGCGGAGTCTTGGCAGGACCGGGCGGCATGCAAAGGCCCGCAGGCGACGGTGTTCTTCCCACCGACCCAGTCGGAACGAAAAGAAGAGAAGTTGGCGCGCGAGGCGCGGGCCAAAGCCATCTGCAAGACGTGCGTGGTGCGCGTGGAGTGCCTCGAGTACGCCATCTCGATCCGCGAGCCGCACGGGATCTGGGGCGGGCTCAACGAGACCGAGCGCAAGCAGCTCGTCGAGCGCCGCGCCGGCTGACCGAACCGGGCCGGACAGAGACCGAGCGTCAGCCGGAGGGGGGCAGTCCGAGATGTGCTGCAGCGGCGCGCACCCCGGCGCTGTCACACACGGCGGACGGACGCCATCCGTCCCCGGCGCACACGGCGGCGGTGAGCTCGTCGGCGGCCGCCAGGACCGCCGAGCCACCGGGCCTGGCGGCGTTCCCCAGCGAGCCCGCCACCTGACCGAGCGACTGGCCGGCCAGCGCCCCGGGCGACACACCGATGGCGTCGCCCACGGCGAGCAGCTGGTTGTCGACGTCGACGAAGGGAAGGGTGGGATCCGTGCCCGGGCCGTCGTAGCGCTGAAGGAGGCCCGCCGTCGTGCCGTCCAACGTTGCGAGTGGGGGGTAGCCGGCGGGGGCGACGGAGGAGAGGGTCTGGCCGTAGAGATCGACGGCGGCGAGCGAGACGTAGGGGCTTCTGTAGGTGGCGCCGTCGAAGGCGAAGCCCGGGGTGTGGGCGAAGACCTCGGTCGACGCCGACGACAGCGCTCCCAGGTGGGAGAAGGTGCCGAAACGCACCAGGGCCACGACCACCACCCAGCTCTCGGCCGCGCTGTACGGGGAGAACTCGGCACCGACGAACACCACCTTCGGGCGGCCACCGTCGGTCAGGGCGGGCTGGCCGGCGAGGATCGTCGGCCCGGGCGCGAAGCCGGCCGCAGCGGCGGCGTCGAAGTCCTGAACCGAGAGCCCGGTGATGGCGGCGACCGCCTCCGCCGGAGCAGCTGCCGGGGAGGGCGGAGGGGGAGCGTTCCCTTCGGTGAGCTTCACCACCACCAGGGCCACGATGAGGACCAGGACCAGGGCGATGAAGGCCCAGGTCACAAGGGCCATCGGCAGCAGTCGCGCCGCCGGCGGCGGAGCATCGCGCCCGGTCGGCGTGGGGGTCGTCATTCGGGGCCGAGAGCCTACTCAGCCGCCCTTGGTCGGTTGCGGTCGCCGGCTGGCGGGCATCCCTTGTTCATGGAGGCGGCCGGCGTAGATTCGCCCGGATGGGGATGGCGCAGAACGCGCGGGCAATCGCGCAAGTCGTGCCATTCGTGGGCCGTTCCTCAACCGCCGGGGAGAGCGTGCCGAATTCTCCGGCAGGGGGGGAGATGAGCGAGCCGGAAGGGACGACCCGCCTTCGGCCCGGTGGCCGAGGGCGCAAGGGAATGCCCGTGCTCTTCCTGCACGGATGGGGGGTGGGCCCTCACTCCTACTCCGCCCCGCTGGCGCAGCTCCGCTCGCTCGGATGTGACGTCATGGCGCCGGCGCAACCCGGCTTCGGCCGCGCCGCTGCGCTGCAGGGCGACGAGTGCAGCTTCCCCGGCTACGGGCGCTGGGCCGCCTCGTACCTCGACACCATGGACGTCGACGAGCCGGTCACGGTGGTGGGCCACTCCTTCGGTGGAGGTGTGGCCATCCAGCTGGCGCACGACCATCCCGAGCGCGTCGCCGGCGTGGTGCTGTGCAACGGCGTCGGCGGCTTCCCATGGGCGGGGCCGCAAGGCCCGGACTCCGTGACGGAACGACCGTGGTGGGAGTGGGGCCGGATCCTGGGCGCCGACCTTCTCGCCGGGCCCACCATGGTGCGGGTCCTGCCCGCCCTGCTCGGTGAGGCCGTCCCCAACTTGATGTCGAATCCTCTGGCCATGTGGCGCGTGGGTGAATTCGTGCGCCGGGCCCATCTTCTCGACGAGGTGACGGCGCTGCGCCGGCGCCGCCTTCCCATCACCGTGGTGTGGTCGGATCGAGACCGCCTGGTGCCGCACGTCGGGTTCGTCGCCATCTGCCGGGCCGCAGGCGTCCATGGCGAAGTGGTGCCGGGCAGCCACAGCTGGCTCATCGCCGATCCCCGCCGTTTCGGCGACATCGTGCTGCGGGCCATGGTCGACGCCGGCGCCGTGCCGCTCTCCATGGCCGCCGCCGGCTGACGGCCGGCGTTCCGGTCCTCCCGCGCTCCTTCTCGGGCTTCGGTTCTCTCTCGAGCCTCGTTTCCTGGGGCGGCCACGCCCTAGCCTGGGAGGCGATGGCTGAGTCGTCCCCCTCGCCCGTTGCCGCGCGCGACGCGGCGACCATCATGCTCGTCCGCGACGTCGGGGACGCCGAAGTGTCCTCGCTCGAGGTGTGCATGCTGCGCCGCCATCTGAACTCCGACTTCGTGGGCGGTGCCTACGTCTTCCCCGGTGGCAAGGTCGACGAGGAGGACCGCTCTGGGGCCGCCGCGGCGGTGTGCGCGGGTCGGAGCGACGAGGAGGCCAGCGCGCTGCTCGGCCTCGGCGGTGGGGGCCTCGCCTTCTGGGTGGCCGCGCTCCGGGAGTGCTTCGAAGAGGCCGGCGTGCTCCTCGCCTATGAGGCCCGTGAGGATGCGGCCGCCGCCAGCCCCGTCCCCGTCGACCTGGCGTCGCCGACGGCGCGCCGGCGTCTGGCGGGACGTCGTGTCGAGCTCAACGGTGGGCGCCTCGGGTTCCTCGACCTGCTCTCAGCCGAGGGCCTGCAGTTGGCGGCCGACCGGGTGCACTACTTCAGCCATTGGGTGACCCCCGAAGCGGCGCCCAAGCGCTACGACACCCGCTTCTTCGTGGCGGCGCTGCCCCCCGGTCAGGTCCCCGTCCACGACGAGCACGAGACGGTGGACACGGTGTGGGTGCGGCCCGCCGACGCCTTGGCCCGCGCCGCCGCCGGGGAGTTCGACCTCATCTTCCCCACCATGAAGAACCTCGAGGCGGTGAGCCGCTTCCGCTCGAGCGACGACCTGCTCGCCGCCGCCGCCGCCGTCGAGCGGGTGCCGACCGTGCTGCCCCGGGTGGTGGCCGACCACCGTGGCTTTCGCATCCTGCTCCCCGGTGACCCCGGTTACGAAGACGCCGTGGGGGCCGTGGACGCCGAGGTGTCGCGTCCACTGAGCTCGGCGGAGGTGGGGGCGGCCGTGCGCAGCGTCGACATCGACGGCGTGAGCAGGCCGGGCTCATGAGCGCCGTCGAAGAGCCGGTGCTCGACCCGGGAGCCCCTGCCGAGCCGGGCCGGCCCGTGGCGCTGGTGCCGGGCGTGGTGAGGCTGACCGCTCCGAACCCCGGGCCCATGACCGGCCCGGGCACCAACAGCTACTTGGTGGGGACGACGGAGCTCGCCGTCGTCGACCCGGGCCCCGACGAGCCCGTCCACGTCGACGCCCTGGTCGAAGCGGGGGCGGGGCGCGTGCGCTGGATCGTGGTGACCCACACCCACCCCGACCACGCCCCTGCGGCAGCGGCGCTGGCGCAGCGCACCGGGGCGGAGGTGCTGGGCTTCGGGCCCCGAGACGGCTTCGCGCCCGACCGGACCGTGGGCGGGGGCTTCGAGCTGGGCGGGGACGACTTCTGTTTGCGGGCCCTGCACACGCCGGGACACGCCTCCAACCACCTGTGTTGGATGCTGCTCGGCGAGCAGCTGCTGTTCTCCGGCGACCACGTCATGCAGGGCTCGACCGTGGTCATCGCCCCGCCCGACGGGGACATGGCGGCCTACTTGTCGAGCCTCCAGCACCTCCTCGATCTCGATCCCCCCATGCGGGCCATCGCCCCCGGGCACGGGACGCTCATCGAGTCTCCGGCCGCCGTGGTGCAGGGGGTCATCGCCCACCGTCTCGGACGAGAGGGCGCCGTGCGCGACGCCCTGGCGGCGGCGGGCCGGGGATCGGTCGACGATCTGCTGGCGACGGTGTACGCGGATGTGCCCGAGGCCCTCCACCCTGTGGCCCGCTACAGCCTGTGGGCGCATCTGCGGAAACTGGGCGCCGAAGGGGCGGCCGTCTCCCAGGACCCCGACGACATCGCTGCCGCCTGGCAGGCGACCTAGTGGCACGTGGCAGGCCGGCCGGATGGCAGCCGGCCTGGTCGCCGTCTCTCGAGCCGGCCGGTGACTCAGTGCTCGACGGCGGCGTCGAGGGCTTGTGTGACGTGATCGAGCATCCGCGCCGTGCACCCGCTCGTCTCGACGACCGGCGCGATGTCCTCGGTCACCCTGCGGGCCAGCTCGTCGAAGGCGCCGGCCAGCGGCCCTGAGCCGAGGGCCACCGGCGCACCGGCGTCACCGGCGGCCGACATGTCGGGGTGCAGCGGGACGGTGCCCACGAGCGGCACCCCGAGCTCGTGGGCCAGGCGGTCGCCCCCGCCTTCGCCGAACAGCGCATAGCTCTCGCCGTGCTCGCACACGAACGGGCTCATGTTCTCGACGACGCCGGCCACGCGCAGGTGTCCCTTGCGGGCCATGTCGGCCGCTCGGGCCGCCACCTTCTGCGCTGCCACCGGGGGCGTCGTCACCACCAGCACCTCGGTGCGCGGCAACATGCGGGCCAGACCCATCTGGATGTCGCCGGTACCGGGGGGCATGTCGATGAGCAGGTAGTCGATCTCCCCCCAGCGGACGTCCTCGAGGAACTGCTGCACGGCTCTGTTCAAGATGAGTCCGCGCCACATGATGGCCTTCTCCTCGTCGGCCAGGAATCCCATGGACACCACCTTGAGCAGGCCGTCGCCGACCTGGCGCTCCATGGGGACGATCTTCTTGTGCTCGGCGCGCAGCTCCCCCTGCATGCCGAGCAGGCGCGGGACCGAAAAGCCCCAGATGTCGGCATCGAGCAGGCCCACCACGTGACCTCGCCGGGCGAGCGCCAGGGCCAGGTTCACGGTGACCGACGACTTGCCCACCCCGCCTTTTCCCGACGACACGGCCAGCACCCGGGTCGACACGGGGATGTCCACGGCGAGGGCCCGCTCTTCCTGGGCCCGGCGCCGGGCCTTGTCCATGACGGCGGCCCGCTCGGCGGGGGTCATCTCGGACATCTCGACCTGGACCGACCGCACCCCGGGAAGGGCCCCGAGACGGGTCTGGACATCGGAGCGCAGCTGGGTGCGCAACGGGCACCCGGCAACGGTCAGCGCAACCTCCACCGACACGGCGCCGCCGACGTCGACGGAGACGCCTCGCACCATGCCCAGCTCGACGATGTCGGCGCCCAGCTCGGGGTCGATCACGCCGGCGAGGGCGGCGCGCACGGCGGCTTCGTCAGGTGCCGGCGGCGGCGACGCCGCCGCCGAGCGGGCGGACTCACGGCGTTCGGCCACCTCCGAGATGCTACCGGCCTGCCGGTGCTGGTCAGGGCGTGTGGCCGCGCAGACGATGGTGTCTGCCGTCGCCGACGAGGTCGTGACGCGGACAGGGGCTGCCCCGTGCTCGGGTAGGATTTTCGCCGTGAGCACCATGACGTCGGTAAGCATCGGGAAGCGGCCGAGCCCGGTCACCTTGAGCGACGCCGCCGCCGCCAAGGTGGCCAGCCTCCTGGCCCAAGAAGGCGGCGACAACCTGGCTCTGCGTGTGGCCGTCCGCCCGGGGGGCTGCTCGGGATACAGCTACGAGATGTTCTTCGACTCCGAGATCGCCGAGGACGACATCCTGCGGGACCACGGCGGGGTGAGGGTCGTCGTCGATCCGGCCAGCGCCGAGCTGCTCAAGGGTTCGACCCTCGACTACACCGACGGCCTGCAGGACGCCGGGTTCCACATCTCGAACCCGAACGCCACCCGCACCTGCGGCTGCGGCTCGTCCTTCAGCTGAGCGAGGGTCAGCTCGCCGGCGCCGCCGCGGCGCCCCCCTGCATCCGCTTCGAGCTCGACGGTCGGCCCGTCTCGGCCGCCGACGACGGGAGCTCGCTCCTCGAGGTGCTGCGTGAGCAACTCGGTGTGCGCAGCGCCAAGGACGGCTGCAGTCCCCAGGGCCAGTGCGGGTGCTGCACGGTGTGGGTGGACGGGTCACCCCGGGTGGCGTGCGTCACGCCGGCTCGCCGTGTCGCCGGTCGTCAGGTCACCACGCTCGAAGGGATCGATCCCGACCTGCGGCGGCGCTGGGTGGATGCCTTTGTCGACACCGGGGCCAGCCAGTGCGGGTTCTGCACGCCCGGGATCGTCATGCGCCTGGCCGGCATGGAACGACGCGGTGGCCGGCTGGGCGAGGACGAGGTGGGCCGGGCGCTCGCCGCTCATCTGTGTCGGTGCACGGGCTGGCGGACCATCTACGCCGCCGCCGTTGTGGCTGCCGGCGCCGCGGCGTCGCCGGAGCTCCGGTGTCGGAGCGGCAGGGGCCGGGACGGCGACGCCGCGGCGCGCCAGGCCGCCCTCGAAGGAGGCACGCCCCAGTCCGTGGGTGCCCAGGTCGTCGAAGGAGGCGCCGGCTTCGCCGACGACACCGCTCCGCCCGACGCGCTGGTGGCCGTGCCGGACGGCGCAGGTGGCTGGGCGGTGGGCGACAGCCCCGCCGCGGCGCGTCGCGCCGCCGGGCGCGTCCCGGGTCGCAACTCGACGGTGTCCGTGCGGTATCCGCTCGAGCCCCCCGACGGCGACTTCGCGCTCGGGTTGCGTACCACCTTCGTCGAACCCGCCTATCTCGAGCTCGACGCCTCGTGGTGCGAGCCGGGCGGCGAGCCCGTGTCCCCACTTGCCAACGGGGGGGCCTTCGGCGGCAAGTGCCACTCGGCCGTGACCGCCGCCGCCCGCCGTCTCGCCGACGAGCACGGGCGACCGGTGCGGGTGCTCTACGGGCGGGAAGACGTGGTGCGCCTGGGCCCCAAGCGCCCGCCCATCGCCGCCGGTGTACGGGCCGACGGCACGGGCGTGATCCGGGTGGCCCGCACGCCCGGGTCGGGGGACCTGGAGGCCTGGCACCTGGCCGTGGGCGACGCCTTTCCGGGATTGGCCGTCGAGGAGCACGAGGTGGCCGGCCCTCCGGTGTCGGCCGACATCAGAGCCGCCGGCTGGGCCGAGGGCGCCGTGTTGCGCGCCGCCTGGGAAGCGCTCTCGTCGGGCCGCACCGGGGCCGGGCACCCGGTCACGGTGGCCTCGCCCGAGGGGGCGTCGGCCACGGTCGCCGTCGACGCCGACGGCGCCGTGGGGGTGCGCCTGTCGGCCGGCGCCGTGCTCGACGAGATCGTGCTGCGCTCCTATGCCGTGGGCGCCGTGCACCAGGCACTGGGATGGGTGCGGCGCGAAGGGCTGGCCGTCGACGACGAGGGCGAGGTCCTCGACCTCACCATCCGCTCCTTCGGCATCATCCCCGCCCGCGACATGCCGCCGGTCGAGGTCGTCGTGGAGGATGATGCCGGTCCGGCTCGCCGGGGCAGCGACGCCGTGTTCGCCGCCACCGCAGCAGCAGCGTGGCTGGCGGCAGGGCTGCCTGCCCGGTGGCCGATCGAGCGAGGAGGTTGAGGATGGCGGCACCGGTGGGCCCCTACACCCCGGCCGTGCGAGCCGGCCCGTGGCTGGTGTGCTCGGGCCAGGTCGGGATCACGCCCGGCGACACGCCCGTCCTGGCCGAGGGCCTGGACGCTCAGGTGCGCCAGGCCATGGCCAACGTCGCCGCGCTGCTCGAGGGTCAGGGCCTCGGCTGGAGGGACGTGGTGAAGGCGACGGTGTTCCTGGCCGACATCGCCGACTACGTAGCGTTCAACGAGGTGTACGTCGAGGCCCTGGGCGACCATCGTCCCGCCCGCTCGGTGGTGGCCGTGGCCGGTCTCCCGCTGGGTGCGCTGGTCGAGATCGAGGTGTGGGCCTACTCGGGCGCCGACACGGGAGGTTGACCGGGACGCTTCGGCCGCGACGGCCATGGGCCGTTGCCGGCGCCGGTGCCGGCGCGGGGCGTCACGGTGCCCAGGCGCCCTGGCCGAAGCGGTAGCCCACCGAGCGCACGGTGGCGATGAGATGGGCGTGCTCCTCGCCCATCTTGGCCCGAAGACGCCGGACGTGGACGTCGACGGTGCGAGCCCCGCCGTAGTACTCGTATCCCCACACCCGGCTGAGCAAGGTCTCGCGGGTGAACACCTTGCCGGGCCGGGCGGCGAGAAAGCGCAGCAGCTCGTACTCCATGTAGGTCAGATCGAGCGCCCTTCCCGCCACAGCCGCCTGGTACGTCTCCAGGTTGAGCACCAGCGGGCCGTACTCGATGAGCTCGGGCCGCAGCCCCCGACCGGTGCGCCAGAAGAGGTGGGTCAGCCGGGCGTGCAGCTCGTCGGGCGAGGCGGGAAGGACGAGGAAGTCGTCGAACTGGTCCTCGCGCAGCTCCAAGTCGGCGAGCTGGCCGGCCTCCACGGCCAGGAGCACGGGACGCAGCGGCACCTCACGGGCCCGCACCAACCGACACAGGGCGAAGGCGGCCGCCCGGTCGGCGCTGGCCGACACCACGGCGCCGGCCCAGCCGTCCTCGGGCTCGTCGGTCTCGGCGTGCTCGGGGCGGGCCACGGCCTTCCACGGGTAGCCGGCCCGTTCCAGCGCCAGGGCGAGCTCGGGCGGGAACGGGTCAGGGAAGCACAGAAGCGGCTCCACCTGTCTCCTCCCGTCCTCTCGTCCGCGCTGCTTCCGTCGCCCCTCAGAGGAGCGGGAAGTAGCGGTCGCGCTCGTACTGGCTGATGTGGGTCTTGTAGCCGGCCCACTCGGCCCGCTTGTTGCGGATGAACCACTCGAAGACGTGCTCGCCCAGCGCCTCGGCCATGAGTTCGGAGCGCTCCATCTCGCCGATGGCCTCGTTCAAGCTCCCGGGCAGGGCCCGGATGCCCTCGGCAGCGAGTTCCTCGGGGGTCATGGCGTAGAGGTTGGCGGCCGCCTCGCGGGGCAGCTCGTAGCGGTCGTCGATGCCCTTCAGCCCGGCGGCCAGGATGACGGCGAAGGCCAGGTACGGATTGCAGGCGGAGTCGGGTGCCCGGTACTCGATGCGGGTCGACTCGATCTTGTGGCGCTTCACCACCGGGACGCGCACGAGGGCCGAGCGGTTGTTGCGCGCCCACGACACGTGCACCGGGGCCTCGTACCCGCTCACGAGCCGCTTGTAGGAGTTG
>DMNK01000150.1:18870-21059 GCA_003453695.1 Acidimicrobiaceae bacterium
TTGTAGGAGTTGACCCACTGGTTGGTCACGGCGGTGATCTCGGGGGCATGGCGCAGCAGCCCTGCCATGAATTGCTTGGCCACCTCGGACAGGCCGTAGGGGTCGTCGGGGTCGTGGAAGGCGTTCTTGTCACCCTCGAACAGCGACACGTGGGTGTGCATGCCCGAGCCCTGCTCGCCGCCGAGGGGCTTGGGCATGAAGCTGGCGTGGACGCCGCGTCGCTGGGCGGTCTCCTTTACGACCAGGCGAACCGTCATCACCGTGTCGGCCATGGTGAGGGCATCGGTGTAGCGCAGGTCGATCTCGTGCTGGCTGGGCGCGTCCTCGTGCTGCGCGTGCTCGACCGGGATGCCCATCTCCTCCAGCGTGAGCACGCTGCGCTTGCGCAGGTCGCTCGACAGGTCGCTGGCGGTGAGCTCGAAGTAGGAGCCGCTGTCCAAGGTGACCGGCTCGTGGGCGGGGTCGGCGTCGGCGAAGTAGAAGAACTCGATCTCCGGAGCGGAGAAGAAGGTGAAGCCCTTCTCCCGGGCCCGGTCGAGGGCCCGGCGCAGGGCGTGGCGGGGGCAGCCCTCGAAGGGTGAGCCGTCCAGGTTGGAGATGTCGCAGAACACCCGCGCCACCGGCACCTCGTCGGGATGCCAGGGGAGGAGCTGGAAGGTCTTCGGGTCGGGCCGGGCCAGGACGTCGGATTCCTGGACCCGGCTGAAGCCGTCGATGGCCGAGCCGTCGAAGGTCATCCCCTCTTCCAGGGCGTTCTCCAGCTCGGCGGGCGTGATCGAGAAGGTCTTGGCCGTGCCGAGCACGTCGGTGAACCACAGCTGGACGAAGCGGATGGCCCGCTCCTCGACGGTCCTGAGCACGTATTCCTGCTGACTGCGCATCTGAGCTGGCGACCTCCCGGGCGCCTCGCCGGTCCTGGCCACGGCCGGCCCCCTCCAGTGTCGCAGGCGGCGACGGGGGTGGCCGTCCGGTTCACACGCCGTTCACACGATGTGCATGCGTCGGCAACGGCGGCGTGCCAGGCTGGCGGCCGACCGGCGTCCGAGGGTCGTGCGCAGCCAGGGCCGGAGCACGGACTTGTGAGCCTGCGGCCCGAACCACCAGCATGTGCGGCCGTGCCACGGGCCGTCCCGGTTCGGATGGGCGGGTTCGGACCCGGCCCCATCGGGCACCGGACGAGGGACAGATAGAAGGCAAGGAGGAGCCGTGCAGCAGCGCACCCCGGCGGAGGTTCTCCGCCTGGTGAAGGACGAGCAGATCGAGATCGTGGACTTCCGGTTCATCGACCTCCCCGGCCTCATGCAGCACTTCTCGGTGCCGGCGCACGCCTTGACCGAAGACCTCTTCGAGGAGGGGATCGGCTTCGACGGCTCGTCGATCCGGGGATTCCAGGAGATCCAGGAATCGGACATGCTGCTCGTGCCCGATGGCGACACCGCCGTCATCGATCCGTTCCGCCAGCATCGCACGCTCAACCTGAACTGCTTCGTACGCGACCCCGTCACGCTGGAGCCCTACAGCCGGGACCCGCGCTATGTCGCCAGGAAGGCTGAGGCCTATCTGGGCACCACCGGGCTGGCCGACACCTGCTACTTCGGGCCCGAGGCCGAGTTCTTCATCTTCGACGACGTGCGCTTCTCGCAGGACGCCCACTCCGCCTACTACCAGGTCGACTCGGTGGAAGGTACATGGAACACGGCCCGGGACGAAGACCCCAACCTGGGCTACAAGATCCGTCCCAAAGAGGGCTACTTCCCGGTGCCTCCGGCCGACCACTTCCAGGACCTGCGTTCGGAGATGATCCTCACCATGGAGCGCCTCGGCATCGAGGTCGAGGTCCAGCACCACGAGGTGGCCACCGCCGGGCAGGCCGAGATCGACATGCGTTTCGACACCCTGCTCGTCATGGCCGACAAGCTCATGCTCTACAAGTACATCGTGAAGAACGTGGCGCGCGAGGCCGGCTACACGGCCACCTTCATGCCCAAGCCCCTCTTCGAGGACAACGGCTCCGGCATGCACACCCACCAGTCATTGTGGAAGGGCGGGGAGCCGCTCTTCTACGGCGAGGGCTACGGCGGGCTGTCGGACATCGGCCGGTGGTACATCGGCGGCCTGCTCAAGCACGCGGCCGCCATCCTCGCCTTCGCCGCCCCCACCACCAACTCCTACAAGCGCCTGGTGCCGGG
>DMNK01000150.1:21243-45910 GCA_003453695.1 Acidimicrobiaceae bacterium
AGAGCCCCAAGGCCAAGCGCGTCGAGTTCCGCTGCCCGGACCCGTCGTGCAACCCGTACCTCGCCTTCTCGGCCATGCTCATGGCCGGTCTGGACGGCGTGCAGAACCGGATCGAGCCGCCCGACCCGGTGGACAAGGATCTCTACGACCTGCCGCCCGAAGAGCTGGCCCGTGTGCCCCAGGTGCCGGGATCCCTGGACGCCGCTCTGAACGCACTGGAGTCCGACCACGACTTCTTGAAGGCCGGAGGGGTGTTCACCGACGACCTCATCGAGACGTGGCTCGAGTACAAACGCGTCAACGAGATCGACGCAGTGCGCCTGCGACCTCACCCGTGGGAGTTCATGCTCTATTACGACATCTGATCTACGTCCCTGGTCAAAGCGCTTTCTCTCCAGGATTGGCGCTTCGGCGGCTAGGAGATCAAGACGACCGGTGACGGGTTCCTCGCATCGTTCGACCGACTGGGCCCGGGCCTGTTGCCGCCTCCTGTTACAATGCAACTTGGCTTGATTGCATTGTGAGGTGTCCGTGGGACGGACGGGTGAGGTGAAGGTCAGCGAGCGAGGCCAGATGGCCTTGCCGGCGCAGGCTCGCCACCGCTGGGGCCTGGAGGTGGGGGGAACCATCAGTTGGGTGGACCTGGGTGACGCGGTGCTCTTGCTGCCGACCAGCGTGGATGAGCTTCGCGATGAGCTGCTTGCCGCCGCGGACTGGGAGGCGGCTGGGGTTGGGTTTGGTGACCCAGAGCTGGCCAACCAATAGCGACTGGAACGCGCCCTGACCGTCCTGGTCGACGACCAGACTCTGTCCCAGCTGCTACGCGAAGAGCTCGCCTGGCCGGACGAGCAGGTCTTCACCACCAGTTGTTGGTATCTACGCCTCTGCCGAGCCGTCGTGCGAGGAGCCGGAGGCTCTCTGTCAAGGCCTTTACTGACCCTTCCGCCCGAGCGCCGCCAGCAGGCGCTCCGTTCGGTCCTGGAGTTGCCGGTCAACGTGGACCTGCTGAGCTGGAAGGTTGTCGCTCCAATCATGGCGAATCAGCTCGACGGTCCGGGGCGGCCCCTCAACCTGTTGTCCCGGGAGGCCCTGGCGGCAGCGACCGTCCTCCACGCCGAGGTGATCATGGCGTCGGGTAACGAGAACCGGCTCCTCCGTCGAGCACTGAATCTCTTGGACTGACGGCTTTCGGGAGCGCTGCCACCCGCTCGGGTGCTCTCCAACGGTCGGGTAGGAGGCCTGGCAGCGGGCGGCAGGTACCGGACGCCTTGTTACGCAGAGGGCGCCCTGATGTCCCCGAACGAGAGAACCGCGATCTCCACAGGCTGGCTGCGTCCCCGAACCGCAACCGTCTCGTGGCGCGCACTGGGGTGGGCGTCTGCAACCAGGAGGTATAGGTCGGCGGCGAGGACGACCTCGCCAGGGGATGCGCAACCTTGGAGGCGAGCGCCGACGTTTACGGCGTCGCCGAGGGCGGTGAAGTCAAGCACGGTCCCCGATCCGACGTTGCCCACAAATGACATACCGGCGTTGGCGGCCACGCCGACGGGCAGATCGGTCACATTGAAAGCCAGGTCGAGCGCGGCTTCGACTGTCTTTCGCCGATAGTCCGAACCGGCCAGTCCGGGCAGGAACAGGGCCATCACCTCGTCGCCGATCAACTTGTCGATGATGGCATCATGACGGATCAAGACGTCGGTCACCGATGAATAGAACCGGTTCAGACGGCCGGCGAACTCGGTGGCCGTCGAGCCTTCAGCCAGACTCGTTGACGCCCGCACATCGACGAATACGACGCCAATGTCGATCTCGATGCCACCTGGGGGCAGGTGGTCGAAGCAGTATTGGCACAAGTTGGGGTTCTTTCGTGACGGTTTTCGGCCCATCAGGCCGACCAGCTTGCCGCCCAAGCCTCCGAAGGGATTCTGGCAGAGCTTGCACCTAGGGTCGTGAGGCAGGTGGCGGAACACCTTCTGTGCCTTCTTGAGCGGCTCGTAGCCATCAACGAGGAGGGCCTGCCAATCGAGCGGCTTTGGCATGAGCACAGTCTTAGCGCGAGGGGGCGGATAACGCCGTTAGATCGGCAGCGTGCCCTCCCTCTTCGGCCGTCGGGAATGCCGTCCGTGATCAGTGCCGAAGTATCGGTCAGAAGGAGTGGGCTGCAGGGGCGAACAACTCTACCTCGACCCCGTCGGGGTCGCGCACGACGAACCCCGACCCGTATGGCGCGTCGGTGACGGTCCCGACCTCAACACCGCGGTCTTCCAGTAGCTGGCGCCAGCGCAGGACTGCGTTTCGGCTGGCGCAGGTAAACGCCACATGTTCGACGCCGGGCGAGGCTGAACTGGCCAGGGCCAGGATCCAGCCCCCGGGGGGACAGAGCAGCGTTACGTGCCCGCTGCCATCGGGTGCGATCTCACCGTCGATACGGGTGAGGTCGAAGGCGTCGGTGTACCAGCGTTCGCTCCTACGAAGGTCGCTGACGTTGAGCGCGAGGTGATTGATTGCCCCGAGCGTCGGGTCGCCTGCTGCCCGGCCCGCGAAGACACGGGCCTCCTCCTCGTCCAGGGGTGGGCCGACAATGGGGGTGCCATGTTGGGTGCTGGCACGGGCCAGGGTTTCTGCGTCGAGCTCGAAGTGGCCGGGCGGCGGCAGGCGGTGCTCGCTGGTCGGTGTGCCCAACGCTTCGATGAACGAGAGAAAACTGTCGTCGGCATGCACCAGAAGCAGCCGCGCCGGCACCGGGCTGGTCACGCGGAACGTGTGCTCGACCCCGTGCGGGAGCACGAGGTAGCTGCCCGGCCGGGCGAGAACGGTCTGCTCGCCGCATCGGACGACCACTTCGCCGTCGAGAATGAGAAACGCATCATCGAGCGCTTCGTGCACGTGGCGGGGCGGGGATCCGCCCGGTGGAACGGTCAGCTCGATCACCGCGGGGGTACGCGGCGCGCCCGGCGGGTTGCGCAGCACCGCCAGGGTGCCGAGGAACCACCAGGCGAGGCTGGTCGCCGGCTCGCTGGCGATCTGCGGTTCGGTCGAACGGGCGTTGCGGTCGGTCATGGTCATGGTCGGTGTACCTCCGGATATGGGAGAGGAACATCAGGATCCGTCGCGCCGTTGGGCTCGGCGGGGTGATCGGTAGTTCGCCTGCAGGGCCTCGATCAGTGTGTCGATGGCCCATGCCACGGCCAGCTGGGCCTCTGTGTCGTCCAGCTCGGTGTCGTTGGCAATGGACACCCAGGACTCCAGGCTGCACAGATGGGCTATCACGGCCGCGGCCCGTCGGGCTGTGGGTTGATCCAGTCCCTCCGTCAACGATCCCAGGGCTGCCGCCACAGCCTCGGTGCGTTGCGGGCGGACCGACGAGCGGGCGGCGCGACCAGCGGTGGTCTGGACCAGCGCCCGGGCCAGTCGGGGCCGGGTGGAGAAGCGCCGAGCTGCGTCCAGGAAGCTTGCGGATATGCCGCCGGGACCGTCGATGCCGATGGGCACGCCCAGTGAGGCCACGACGTGGTGGGCCGCGGCGTGCAGAAGCGAAGGCCGGTCGGGGAAGTAGCGGTATAGGGTCCGAAGCGAGATCCCCGCCGCCTGCGCCACGTTCCCCATCGACAACTCGTCCACCGGGCGTTGTTCCAACTCCCCGATGACCGCCTCGAGGACGGCTTCCCGGATCTGTTCAGCTTGCCGCTCCCGAAGAGAGCCAACGGCGGACTCGCTCATGGCACGAGCATGACATAGTGGCATAAGCGTGTCAAGATAGAGACATCTCCAGCGTGGGCGGGCGGAGGGGGGATGCCGTCGCCGAGCCGCCCAACGCCCCGCCCGGGCAATCACCGTCCAGGAGTTGGGTGGCCTGGACCTAGCGAGCATCCGCCGGTGTGAGGGACGGGGTGCGCGCCGACGGGAGGTGGCGAGGCGCTCCTCTGCTTGCCAGCGTGGGCAATTTCGTCTGACGTCGTCAGTGCCGTTCGACCCTGTCGTTCGCTGCTCCGGCGCGGTTGGCTGGGGCTATGGGACGCCGGGTGCTGGTCCTCGGTGGGGGAACGGGAGGGACGCTGGTCGCCAACCGCCTCCACCGGTCGCTCCCCCGGGACGAGGCGGAGATCACGGTGGTCGACGCCGACGACCGCCACCTGTACCAGCCGGGGCTGCTCTTTGTGCCCTTCGGGCTGAGCCGGCCCTCGGCCCTCGTGAGGTCACGCAGGGCTCAGCTCCACCCCGGCATCGACTTCCGCCAAAGCGCAGTGGACCGCGTCGATCTCGAGGCGGAACAGGTCGTGCTACAGGACGGCACGGCCCACAGTTACGACGTGCTCGTCGTGGCGACGGGAGCGAGGCTCGTCCCCGAGGAGACCGAAGGGCTCACCGGTCCGGGGTGGGGCAGCAGTGTGCACACCTTCTACAGCCTGCCGGGGGCGGCGGCGTTGAGCGCCGCACTTCCCACCTTCGAGGGTGGGCGCCTCGTGGTGAACATGGTCGACATGCCTGTCAAATGTCCCGTGGCTCCGCTCGAGTTCTGCTTTCTCGCTGACTGGTACTTCCACGAGCGCGGGATCCGGGACAGGGTCGAGATCAGCTACGTCACGTCCCTCGATGGCGCATTCACCAAAGCCACCTGCAACCGCGAGCTGTCCGGCCTCCTGGCCGAAAAGGGTGTGGAGGTGGTGACCGAATTCAACACGGGCCAGGTGGACGGCGAGGCCGGCAAACTGATCTCCTACGACGGGCGCCAGGTCGGCTTCGACCTCGCCGTCATGGTGCCCCTGCATGGCGGGGCACCCTATGTGAGCCGCTCGCCGGGTCTGGGCGACGAGCTCGGCTTCGTTCCCACGGACGAGGCGACCCTGCAGGCCAAGGCCGCTCCCAACGTGTTCGTCATCGGGGATGCCACCGACCTGCGGGTTTCCAAGGCAGGGTCGGTCGCCCATTTCCAAGGTGAAGTCCTGGTGCGCAACATCCGGCGTTTCCTGGCCGGGGACGCGCTCGACGCTTCTTTCGACGGCCACACCAACTGCTTCATCGAGAGCGGGTTCGGAAAGGCGCTGCTGATCGACTACAACGACGATGTCGAGCCCGTTCCCGGGCACTTCCCGGGTCGATTCGGGCTGCCCCTGCTCAGGGAGTCCCGGCTCAACCACCTCGGCAAGCTTGCCTTCCAGTCACTGTACTGGCACGCGCTTCTGCCTGGACGCGACATTCCGGGGCTCACGAGCGCCATGCCGTTGGCCGGTAAGCGACTGGACGCGGCAACGAGCGCGTGACGACGCCGATGAGAAAGGGCCCGCGACATGCCAACGAAGACCTATAGAGGCAGGGAGTTCGAGGTCGACGCAGAAGGGTTCTTCACCGTGCCTTCCCAGTGGAGCGAGGACATCGCCGCAGAGATCGCCCGGGAGGAGGGCATCGGCGAGCTCACCGATCGACACTGGCAGGTGATCAAGTTCATGCGCCACGAGTACGACGAAAAGGGAGCGGGGCCCACTGTCAGGGTCCTCGGGAAGACCTCCGGCGTGCCCATCAAGGAGCTGTACCAACTGTTTCCGAGAGGACCGGCCAAGATCGCCGCCAAGATCGCCGGGATCCCCAAGCCACGCGGCTGCATCTAGAAGGAGAGAAACCATGTCCGACAACGCCCAGCCGATGCCAATCGAAAAGGTTTCGATCATCGTCTCCAAAGGGTCCTTGGACGGGGTCTATCCGGGACTGATCATGGCCAACGGGGCTCGGGCCGAGGGGATCGAGGCCGACTTGTTCTTCACCTTCTTCGGCCTGGACGCAATCCACAAGGCGCGACACGAGCACATCAAGATGGCTACGGTCGGCAACCCGGGACTGCACTTCGCCACGCTTCTCGGAGGGTTGCCGGGAATGTCGGCGGTCATGACCCACTACATGACCCAGAGGATGGCCAAGCTGGACATCCCTTCGGTACCGGAGTTCATCGAGATGATCGCTGACACCGGAGCCGGCCTCTACGCCTGCAAGGCCTCTGCCGACCTGTTCGGCCTGGAGAAGAACGACTTCATCCCGCAGGTTGCCGACATCATCACGGTGGGCGAGTTCTATGCAATGGCGGCCGGCGGTCAGATCATCTTCACGTGAGTCGATCTCTGCGAGGAGCGACAGGAGTGCAAACGGCCGGCCTCACCCGACTCCAAGAAGTCGAGCTGCCTGCGGTCACGTCGGTGCTCGCTGTCTGTGCCCATCCTGACGACGAGAGCTTCGGTCTGGGCGCCGTGCTCCATGCCTTCGTGGCGCGAGGGGCAGAGGTGTCTGTGCTGTGCTTCACCTTTGGTGAGGCATCCACCTTGGGGATGGCTCAGGGGGACTTGCGGGGGATCCGAAAGTCCGAGATGAATGCCGCTGCAGAGCGACTCGGGCTGCGCCACGTGCAGGTGTCTGGCCACCCTGACGGGCACCTGGGCAAGGTTCCGCTCGAGCGGCTCGCCCGGGAAGTCGGCAGCATGGCCAGGAGCGTCGCTGCGCAGCTTCTGGTGGTCTTCGACGAGGGGGGAGTGACGGGGCATCCCGACCATGCCAGGGCCACCCTGGCCGCGTTGGTGGGAGCGCCAGAGTTGCCCGTGCTGGCGTGGACGGTGCCCGTCGCCGTGGCCCGGGGACTCGAAGAGGAGTTGGGCGCCCGGTTCGTCGGCCGCCACCACGACGAAATCGACATCGCCGTGAGGGTCGACCGGGGCGCTCAGAAGGAGGCGATCGCCTGCCACGCCAGCCAGTCCTCGGACAACCCCGTCCTCTGGCGGCGCCTGGACTTGACGGGGGACCAGGAGTGGCTCAGGTGGCTGCGCCGTCCGGACCAGGCGACGGGGAGGCCGT
The DNA here is from genome assembly GCA_003453695.1 of Acidimicrobiaceae bacterium. Taxonomy (GTDB): domain Bacteria; phylum Actinomycetota; class Acidimicrobiia; order Acidimicrobiales; family UBA8190; genus UBA8190. Next base: position 28,078 of record DMNK01000150.1, read on the forward strand.
GACGAGCGGTCTCCGGCGCTTCTCCCGCCCGCCTGACAGGGGTCCTTCGGGAGCTTGGGTGTCAGCCTTCACCCGGCTGCGGCACATGGAGCGAGAACCAGCGGGGTGCTTCGGTCTCCACTCGGTGCTCTCCGGTTCTTCGGGCGCCGGCTCGATCCCTCCGTGCCTCAGGGATACCCGGAACTGCTCGACATCGACCGGATCCGTACCACCAGGACCTGTGCACGGTCTGCACACGCGCGACGGCGCCCCCACTCCCTCGACGGGAGGGTGGGCGCCGCGCCGCAGGTTGTCAGCGCCCGCTGGGATTCGGACGGGACCCCCGGTTCGGCACGAGACGCCGAGGTCTTCACGACGACCGGCCCGGTGCGAATCCGTCGGGTCGGGCTTCGTCCTTGTCATCCGGGCTCGACTCCCTCGGGTAACCACGACAGGCACCCGATGATCCAGAACCGAAGAGGCGCTCTGTACAGGTCCGATCGACCAGGTGCCTCACCCCCTTTCGCTTGGACGTCCTTCGCGCCCGAGCGCTGCGTGCAACCGTGACGCCAGGGCCGGCAGGTCGAGACTCGAGAACGGGAGGTATCCGACAGAGGCCTCCCGCCAGGAGCAGCTCAGCTCCTGCTCGATGTCGTCGAACTCGTCATCGGGGCTCTGTCCTGCAATGGTGCCAACAATCGAGGGGAACATCGTCGACTCCTCCTCTCCAGGAGGTCTTTCACTACCGTCGTACGCCGCCCCCGCCAGCGGGGGTAGGGCCAAATGACTCTGGGCGACGGCCCAGGTCAGGGAGCTGCCCTGGCCTCCGAGGGGCTCAAGCGCTCATGCACCGCCGCAGCGTCTGCAAGAGCATCGGCGGTGGGACAGGCTTCTGCAGAAACGCACACACCCTGTCGGAGTACCGGTTCTCCACTTCACTGCGGGCTCGGTACTCAAAAGCTGACAGCACGATGACCACGGGACCGTCGTCCAGCGCATTGAGCACGTGGATCCCGTCGAGCTTGGGCAAGTGGAGGTCGAGCAACATGGCGTCGATGTCCGGTCCGAGAAGGGCGAGGGCCTGCTCTCCGTCCATCGCCGCTTCGGTCTCGTAGCCCTCTGCGGCCAGGATCTCGCACACGCTGACTCGGACGGCTTCGTCGTCGTCCACTACCAGCACCTTGCTCACCGCTCCTCCTCCAGTGGGCAACAGCTACTCAGGGCGGCTCACCCAACCGCTCGAGGCCCCCCAGCCGACGTGGGGCCTGGCCGGACGAGGACAGCAGCACACCCGTCTGAAGAGGTGGGAAACGATCGCCACGGGCGGAGAAGCGAGAGGAAGCCGGTCCCCCCGTACCGGCCCCCCTCTGAGGAAACGACGCCGGCTCGACGAGCGCCGTCTCCCGTGCTGCGAGAGGCGGAGATGCCCCGTTAGCACGCCCAGCGTACGACCAAGTGCCGGGCTGGTCAACGGTCCGACTCACACGAATACCTCGGTCCACCCGGCCTGCACCGGGCCATGAAGACGGTGGTGAGCTTCATAGACCGATGAAGCCGGGCCTGCTCCGTGAACGCGTATTCGTCGTCTTCGTATCCCGTCATCCAATACGAGGTTCCGTCGGGCGTCCGGCACGGGCTGAGGACCTCCCACCTGGCTGTTGCCACCTCCCCGTCGACGACGACCCGGGGATTCAAGAAGAAATGTCGGGCGTAGGACACCGTCGGCTCCCGCAGGCGAGCGGCGATCTCGTCTCGTCCCACAGCGCGTCCCAGCGCCGGTCCACCGTCCCAGATCCCGTCGGCCGTGAAGGGCCCGGCCACTTGGCCCGCAACGGCGGCCAACGTGTCGGGGTCGACGAGCCGGCCTCTCGAGAATCTCTGGTCGACGAGCTCGCCATACCGCGCCTTCAGGTCGTGGATGGCGAGCACCGACTCGGCACTGACCACCCTCCGACGAAAGATCCGCGAGTTCCGCCGTCAGGGCTTCGGGCCTCCGCATGGCAATTTCCTCGTCTCGTCACATGGCTGCGTCATGCGGCCGGTGCGGCGCTCTCTGTGGAGTTTCGAGTGTAAGTCCGCCCCGACCTTGGCTTCACAGATTCGGAAGGCGTCCGGGAGGGATCAATCCGAACGAGGCCTAGGTTGTAGGTGAGAGGGGCTCGAGGAGGAGCGGAGATGTTGCTTGCGCTGTGGGACGACGAGATGGACGACGCTCGGGAGAAGCTCAAGGTCGAGACAGAGGAGTTCGTCTCCCGCATTCCCGCCGGGGACCCGGGGGTGGGGACCCCGCAGCAGCGTGCCGCCTCCATGCGGAGGACCGAAGCCGCCATGGTCGTTCGCTCCGACAAGGCCGTGGACCGCGTGGTCGAGAGCGCCGGTGGGCCGATTCGTTTCCGTGAGTTCCGGCCCGAACACCCCGCCGGAGTCATGCTGCACATCCACGGCGGGGGCTGGGCGACCGGAGAGCCGGCCCTCACGGACTTGTTGCACGAGGCCCTCTGCCGACATCTCGACCTCGCCATCGTGAGCGTCTATTACCGGCTGGCCCCCGAAGACCCGTTCCCGGCCGGGCCCGATGACTGCGAGGCGGCGGCAGTGTGGCTCGTCGAGAACGCCGCCCATGAATACGGCACGGACCGGCTCCTGATCGGTGGGGAGTCGGCCGGCGCCCACCTCTCCGCCCTAACCCTGCTCCGGCTCCGGGACCGCCACGCTGCCGCCCACCGTTTCTCGGGCGCCAACCTGGTGTTCGGGGCTTACGACTTCAGCGGGACGCCGAGCACCCGTGCCGCGGGTCGGTCCGACACGGGTGACCTCCTCGATGCCGGCCGCATCTCCACCATGGCCGAATGGTTCACGCCGGGCTGGAGCTCCGACGAGCGCCGCTCACCCGAGCTCTCGCCCCTCTACGCCGACCTGCGAGGTTTGCCACCCGCCCTCTTCACCGTCGGGACGGCGGACCACCTCGTCGACGACACGCTGTTCTTCTCGGAGCGGTGGCTGCTGGCCGGAAACCAAGCCGAGCTGCTCGTCTACCCCGAAGCCCCGCACGGCTGCATCGGGCTCCCCACGGTGCTGAGTCACTGGTGGCCCCGACTGGAAGCGTTCTTGCGTCGCTGCCTGTCTGAGCAGAACGCCGCTTGAACGGTCGGAGGTCATCGCAAGACAACGGTTGGCCAATCCGGTGTCCGCAATGAGGGCCGCGCCGCCACGCGATGCCATGATGCCGGGGTGCCTCCCCTTCGGGCCCACGCCACGAGGATCCGTCGGCGTCGAGGACTGTGGTTCGCGTCATGCACCTGTGGATGGTCGACGGACGCCGTGTCGAACTTCGGAGCCTGGATCTCTTCGCGCCAGCACCTCGGTGCCCGGGCCCGGCTTCCTCAGCAGGATGCGTCGTGGTCGGCTGACCGTCCGGCCGAGCAGGCCCGCTAGCTCCGACCGTCGGCCCAAGAGGTCCTGACCACACCGGCAAAGCCGGTCGTTTCCCCCACCATCTGGTTTCGTCCCCCACCATCTGGTTCCGTGCCGCCCACGTGGCACTCTCGGAGAAGCGCTGTCGTGGTTTCCCTGCCGCCATAATCGGAGGGTGCCCGACATCCGGCGCCTGGGGCCCGGAGACTGGCCGGTGCTGCGAGCGGCCCGTCTCCGTGCGCTCGAGGACGCGCCCTACGCATTCGCCTCGACGGCTGCGGAGGAGGCGCAGAACCCCGATGCGTGGTGGCAGGCCGGGGTCGAACGACTGGCCTGGTTCGTGAGCGAGGAGGGCGACGTCGTCGTGGGCCTGGCCGCAGGACTCCCCCCCGAAGAGGACGGCTGTCCCGAGGTCGTCTCGATGTGGGTCGACGCCGGGTGTCGAGGAACGGGCGTCGCAGAACAATTGCTCAGTGCCGTCATCGACTGGGCCCGAGGCATCGGTGCCCAAGAGGTGAGCCTCGGGGTGGCCGACGGCAACCGACGGGCCTTGCGCTTCTACGAGCGGGCCGGCTTCAGGCTCACCGGAAGCAGCGAGCCGCTGCGTAGCCGGCCGACGGTGTGCACCTACGAGATGCGCCTGCCGTTGCGGGACAGAAGCGGTCGCTCCTGAGCGGTCGCACCGTCACCGCGGCTTCCTGTCGCCGCAGCCGGAGAGTCCCCGAGCGCAAGGCGGTCTGGAGGAGTACGGTCCCGCCCACGCCCTCCGCCGGGCGACAGATCGGGCGGTCCGATCGCGAGGAGGCAACCATGTACACCCGTGTCGTGACGTTCACCGAAGCGAAGAACATCGACGAAGGGCTGGACTACTTCCGCAAGGAAGTCGTCCCGCTTCTGGACGCGCAACACGGGTACCGCGGCGCGATATCGAGCGCTGATCGTTCAAGTGGCGTGCTCTCGGTGGTGTCGTTCTGGGACTCCGAGGCCGACCGCTCCGCCAGCGAAAGCGCTCTGGCCAAGGCACGGCAGGACGCTCAGCAGATCGTGAGCGGTGAGGTCAGGGTCGAGAACTTCGAGCAGGTGGTCGAGGTGACGAGCAAGGCTCCGGCGCCGGGCATGGCGCTGTACATAACGCGGGTCAGCATGAATCCCGCCTCCGTCGACGACAACCTCGAGTTCTTCAAGAGCACTGTGCTCCCTGTCATCCGGTCCCAACCCGGGTTCTGCGCGTTGCGGAACATGATCGACCGCTCGACAGGCCGTGGCGCCACCGGAACGGTCTTCGAGAACCGTCAGGCCCTCGATGCGTTCGACGCCAGCCAAGCCGAGCGCCGCGCTCCGGCCGAAGGGCGCGGTGTGAACTTCGACGCCACCTTTGCCCGCGAACTGCTCTTCGTCGATCTGAAGTAGCGCACGGGCAGCCGGCACCGCCCCGAGCACCACGGGCGCCATCGGAACGCCCGCGCTAGCTTGCTGGACGTGCCCCGCCTCTCATTTCCTGACCGCGGCTTCGGTGAGCACGTCGACTGGGCCCTGCTGCGTCCCAAGATGGCCGCCGGCATGGGCGCGCTGTCAGATGCCGTCTACGGCAACACTCGGCTCCCGGTGCGTGAGCGCGAGGCGGCCCGGTGGGTCATCGCCCTCATAAACGACTGCGCTGTGTGCCGGGACACGAGAGCTCGTGACGGCGCTGGCGCAGGAGCGGACGAGGGCTTCTACGCCGAGGTAGCGCGGTGGCGAGCGAGTGACGCCTTGACGACGCGCGAGCGGCTGGCCGCCGAGTTCGCAGAGCGTTTCGCCCTGGACCACCTGGCCATGGACGACGAGCTGTGGGATCGGCTCCACGCCTCGTTCGGCGACGACGAGCTTGCCGACCTCGTCATCTGTTGTGGGGCGTTCCTCGGTCTGGGGAGGGCGCTTTCGGTCGTCGGAGTGCGCGCCCCCGACGAGCGCATCCTCGTCTGAAGCTAGGCGGGTTCGGGGTTCCAGGCGGCGCCGAGCTCGTCACCAGCCGGCACGGCCGGCCCTTCCTCTACCACCGGAGTCGGGACGGCTTCTGCGCCGTGACCTCCCCGGGCTCGCGCCGTCCGGATGGACGGCACCACGAACGAGCAGGCGAAGGCGGCCAGGACCAAGACGGCGGCGACCGCGAACGCACGGGCGTACCCGGCGGTGAGCGCACTGGTGGCGGTGATCGCCGCCCGGCCGGTGGCGAGAAGGCTGTGGGTGTGGTCGGTGGCCACGGTGGCGAGGATGGCCAAGCCCAGTGATCCCCCCACCTGACGGGAGGTGTTCAGCACCCCGGACGCCAGTCCCGCCTCGGTCATGCTCACCCCGGCCGTCGCCGCCGAGGCGAGCGGCGTGAACAAGAGCCCCAGAGCCAGCGAGATCACGCAACCCGGGCCGAGCAGGTGACCGGCGTAGGAGCTGTCCGGGCGGATCTGCGTGAGCCAGGCGAAGCCGCCGGCGGCGAGTGCGGTGCCGACCAGCAGCAAGGGCCGCACCCCGGTCCTGGGCAACAGCCGTGAGCTCACCTGCGCACCCACGATGATGGCGAGGGCCATGGGGAGGAACGCCACGCCGGCTCGCAGCGGGCTGAACCCGCGCACGTTCTGCATGTAGAGGGAGAGGAAGTACCACATCGAGAAGAACGCCGCCCCCACGAGCAGCATCACGGCGTTGGCGCCGCTCACCGAGCGCGACGTGAAGAGGCGGAAGGGGACGAGGGGCCGGCGCACCATGCGCAGCTCGATGAAGGCGAACACGGCGAGGAGGACGGCCGACACCCCGAGGATGGACAGCGTGTAGGCCGATCCCCAGGCATGGGTGTCGGTGCCCACGATGGCGTAGATGAGGGCACCGAGCCCGACCGTGACGGTGACGGCGCCGCCGACGTCGAGGCGTTGACGAGCACCGTCCTGGGGTTCTCGCCGGAGCTCGGTGAGGAACCACATGGCGGCGAGCATGGCGGCGAGACCGATCGGGATGTTGACGAAGAGGACCCATCGCCACGACAGCTCGGCGGTGAGCACCCCGCCCAGTATCGACCCCGTGGCGCCGCCAGCGCCCGCCACTGCGCTCCACAGTCCCAGGGCCCGGGCCATGCGAGCGCCCGAGAAGGTCGTGACGATGATGGTGAGGGTGGCCGGCGAGAGGAAAGCGCCGCCGATGCCCTGCACCGCCCGGGCCGTGGTCAACCAGGCCGAGTTCTGGGCGACACCACCGAGCAGGCTGGCCAGCGTGAACAGTCCCAGCCCGAACAGGTACACCCGCCGGCGCCCGAAGAGATCGGCGGCCCGCCCGCCGAGGAGCAGGAAGCCGGCGAAGGTCAACACGTAGGCGTTGACCACCCACTGCAGTCCGGTCGGGCTGTAGCGAAGGTCGCGCCCGATCGACGGCAGGGCCACGTTCACGATGGACACATCGAGCACCACCATGAACTGCGCCACGCAGGCGATGGCCAGGATGACCCAGTCGGGTACGGGGCGCCGCCCGGTGTCGTCCACCGCCGCTGCCGGCCCTCGGGCCCAGCTGGCCATGACGGTCCCCCTCCTCCCGGCGAACGAAAGTTGCAGCAGCAACCGCCATGACTCTACGAGTTCAAGCCGACTTGAGGTCAAGCGGCGCCTTCCCGGCCGGGATTCGGGGCTTTTCCCCCGGTTGAGCAGGAGTCGTCGGCGGCTGGTTGCCGGTCTGGGGGTCGGCGCACCGCGCTATCGTGCCCGGCGACCATGTCGCCAATGGAGCGGGCGGAAGGCACATTGGAGGCACTCGACGACGTCGACGTCCTTCTCGTCGAAGACGACGAGGCTGTTCGAACGACCTTCGTCGACATCCTCCGTGGGGCGGGCTATACGACCGCCGAAGCCGGGGACAGCCACGCCGCCCTTCAACAGCTCGAATCCTTGACCGTCAGATCCGTGCTCCTCGACGTCTACCTCCCGGGGCTGAGCGGGTTGTGGCTCCTCGATCAGCTCGAAGACCCGCCCCCCGTCGTGCTCGTCACCGCCCATGACTACGACCCCGAGGTGCTGGCCAGGCGGGAGAAGGTCTTTCTCTATGTGCAGAAGCCCGTCGTCCCCACCGAGTTGCTGCGGGTGGTGGCCCGCTCCGTGGCGGCGGGCCGGCGGTCCTGAGCCGGGGCTCGCCTCGAGGCTGGCCTCGTGTCCGACCACGAGGCCCAGGATCAATAGCGTGGTAGGGCGTGTCGACCAGACGGTGGCGCCACGGGCTCGCCGACGCCGCCCCGGCTGAGGGGGCCGACCTGCCCGAGGTCGGGGGGGCCGAGGACGATCCGGCCGCGGCCGCGCCCTTGGCGCTGCGACCGACCCACGTCGAGTCCTCCCGTCTGCCGCCGGGAGGCTTCGGCGGTCTTCTCGAGGAGCTCGTCTGGACGGCCCGCCCCAGGCAGTGGCTCAAGAACCTGCTCGTCTTCGCAGCGCCGGCGGCGGCGGGCGTGCTGGGCCATGTCGGGCCCTTTCTGCACAGTGCCGGTGCCGTCGGCGTGTTCTGCCTGGCCGCTTCGGCGACCTACTTCCTGAACGACGCCCTCGACGCCGAGGCCGACCGTCGCCATCCGCGCAAGCGGTCGAGGCCGGTCGCGGCAGGACGGGTGAGTGTCCGCGCCGCCGTGACCGGAGCGGTTGTGCTCATGGCGCTCGCCCTGGGCACAGGCGCCGCTCTCGCCGGTTACCGCCTCACCGTCGTCGTGGCCGTGTACCTCGCGCTCTCCACCGCCTACTCGGTGCGGCTCAAGCACGAGCCCATCCTCGACCTGGCGTGCCTCTCTTCGGGCTTCATCCTGCGGGCCATCGCTGGCGGCGTGGCCACGAACGTGCCGCTGTCGGACTGGTTCCTCATCGTGGCGTCCTTCGGGTCGCTGTTCATCGCCACCGGGAAGCGCAGCGCCGAGTACCTCCAAGCCGGCGAGGACCGAGGACTGCACCGGCCCGTGCTCCTCAAGTACCCGCTCGAGTTCCTGCAGTCGGTACGGCTTCTCAGCGCAGCGGTGACCATCACCGCTTATTGCCTGTGGGCATTCGAACGCTCCGCGGCCGGGCTGCACGGCCACCACCCCATCTGGTCGGAACTGTCGATCATCCCTGTCGTCCTGGCCGTGCTGTACCTGGAACTGCACTACGAGCGAGGCGGGGGCGCCGCGCCCGAAGACCTGGCGGTGCGGGATCTCAACCTCCAGGTCCTGGCCGTGGCGTGGGTGGTGCTCTTCGCCCTCGGTGTGTACGGGTGAGCACCGCGGCTGACCTCGACATGCGGGTCCCGTCAGGGACCACGCTGCTCAACGGCTGGGGGCGCACTGCACCGTCTGCGGCGCACGTCGTGGCGCCGGCGAGCGCCGGTGAGGTGGCGGCTGTCCTCAGCGGTGCCGGCAAAGCGGGCGGGGCGGTCCCGCGGGGCCTGGGCCGGTCCTACGGGGATGCCGCCCAGTGCGCCGGGGGCGTCGTGATCAGCAGCGGCCGCCTCGACCGGGTCCTCGGTTGGGATCCGGACAGCGGGACTCTGCGGGCCGGTGCCGGCGCCAGCCTGGACGCCCTCATGCGCCAGTTCGTCCCCCGTGGCTGGTTCGTCCCCGTCACCCCGGGCACCAGGCACGTGTCGCTCGGCGGTGCGGTCGCAGCTGACATCCACGGGAAGAACCACCATGGCGACGGCAGCTTCGGCCGCTATGTCCAGAGCTTGACGCTGGTCTCGCCCACCGGCGCCCACCGGCTCAGCCCCGGCGACGACGACGCCGGCTCCTACTGGGCCACGGTGGGGGGGATGGGGATGACCGGCCTCGTCACAGACGTCTCGCTGCGGCTCATCGCCATCGAGACGGCCTACATGCGCGTCGACACCGAACGCGCCGACAACCTCGACGAGGTCATGAGCCGCATGACCGACAGCGATGCGGATTTCCGCTACTCGGTGGCCTGGATCGATTGCCTGGCCAAGGGGGCGCGCCTCGGGCGAGGCGTGCTCACGGGCGCAGAGCACGCCCAGCTCGCCGACCTCCCGGCCCGCCTGCGGGGCCAGCCACACGCTTTCGCTCCGCGCCAGCGCCTCGACGTCCCGTTCACGGCGCCGGGCGGGCTGCTCAACCCGCTCACCGTGGCCGCCTTCAACGAGCTGTGGTTCCGCAAGGCCCCCCGGCGACGGCAGGGCGAGATCCTGAGCCTGGCCGCCTTCTTCCATCCTCTCGACGGGGTGGGGTCGTGGAACCGCCTGTACGGCAGGCGCGGGTTCCTGCAGTACCAATTCGTGGTGCCGCACGCCGGGTCGGAGGTGGTGCGGCGTGCGCTCGAGGCGCTCGGCGCCGCCGGCGTCCCGTCCTTCTTGGCTGTGCTGAAGCGCTTCGGCCCGAGGGATCCGGCGCCCCTGTCCTTTCCCATCGAGGGTTGGACGCTCGCACTCGACATCCCGGTCGGCGCTCGCCGGCTCGGCGCTGTGCTCGACGACGTGGACGAGATGGTGGCTGCGGCCGGCGGCCGGGTGTACCTGGCCAAGGACGCACGCCTTCGTCCCGAGCTGCTGCCCGTCATGTACCCGGAGCTCGACCATTGGCGCGCCCGGTGCCGCGTGCTCGATCCTGAGGGAATCATGACCTCCGACCTGGGGCGCCGCCTGGGGTGGCTCGAGGCCAACCCGGCATGACGCCCCGCACGACGCCCGGCTTGCGCCCGGCATGCCGCCCGACATGAGGCAGGCGCGGTGAACGACGCCCTCGGCATGCCCCAGACCGCGGTGGTGGTGGGAGCGACTTCCGACATCGCCCGAAGCATCGTGCGCGAGCTGGCCGGCAGGCGCTTGTCCAAGGTCGTGCTCACCGGCAGGGACGAAGCGCGCTTGGACGCCGTCGACGAAGAGGTCGCCGCCCTGGGGATCGCCACCCACACCAAGGTCCTGGACGTGACCGACGTGGCGGCGCACAGCGCGTTCGTGAAGCGGGCGGCCGACGCCCTCGGACAGGTGGACCTGGTGGTCATGGCTGTCGGGGCCCTGGAGCCCGACGGGCCCGAACCGCCCGGCCCCGTCGAGACAGCGGAGCTCTTCGCCACCAACTGCACCGGCCCCGCCGCCTTGCTCACCGCCTTCGCCAAGCTGCTGTGCGACCAGGGCCAGGGCCGACTCCTGGTGCTGTCCTCGGTGGCAGCGGTGCGCGTCAGGCGCGTCAATTACCCCTACGGCGCGTCGAAGGCCGGTTTGGACGCCTTCGCGCAGGGCCTGAGCATGGGTCTCGAGGGTACGGGGGCGTCGGTCGTGATCGTGCGGCCCGGCTGGGTGGCGACCCGCCTGACCGAAGGGCGTGCGCCGGCTCCGTTCGCCACCACCCCCGACGCCGTTGCTCGAGACGTTGCGGCCGCCCTCGAGCGGGGTACCAGCGTCGTGTGGAGCCCACCCGTCCTGCGCTTCGTCTTCGGGGCGCTGCAGTTTCTGCCGCGTGCCCTGTGGCGGCGTTTGCCCAGCTGAGCCCGGTGAGCTGTCTCAGGGTTGTCACCGGGTCGTCAGGAACATCGGCCAGGATGGAGCGGTGCCGCCGGCCGATCTGAGGACGCGCCCCAAGACGCCTCCACCCTCGCCGGCGTCGAGCACGAGCCTGAGATCCCGGCTCTCTCGCCTGATGCAGGCGGGAGCGGGACTGCGATCCCGGGTTTCGCCGCTCATGGAGGGGAGCGGGGGTGCGCGATGGCGGGTCTCCCGCCTGGTCGCCACGGCGGACCTGCGACGACGGGTCTCTCGGCTCGTCGAGGTGAGCAGGGGTCCACGGTCCAGGCTCTTCGCCCTGGTCCGGGCACACAAGATCCGCAGCGCCCTCCTCGCCCTGCTCATCCTGCTCAGCCCGGTGTTCTGGTCCATGGGCTCGGCGTTGGCCAACCCGGCCATGGGGTCGAGCCTGCCCGGCCGGCTGGCCGAATGGGCTCGGGAGCACGGTGGGGGTCCAGTGGTCGTGTGGGCGGAAAACCTGTGGTACTCGCACCACGCGCCGCCCGTCGGCGGCAAGCCGGCCAAAGGTGCGCTGCCGTCCGCCGTCCACGTCTCATCGGCGCCGCCGGTGAGCGCTCCGCCCCACCTGCCGCCGCCGGCGCCCATGGCCCCGGTCGCCAGCCCGCCCGTCCCCGGTGAAGGACAGTGGCAGCCCGCCGGACGTCTCATCGACGGCGTTCCCGCCGTCTACGAAACCTTCGTCCGTCCCGACACCGTCCACACCAGCGTGGTCACCGGCGTGGCCTGGATGGACACGGACCTCCTGTCGGCGACGCTCTACTCCGGAAGCCAGATCCCGGGCCACGGGCCCTGGTCCTACACCGCCCCGGTCTCGGCGCAGCAATCGACCTCGCTGGTAGCGGCCTTCAACTCTGGCTTCCTCATGTCCAACGCCAACGGGGGCTACTACACCGAGGGCCGCACCGCCTACCCCCTGCGCGAAGGGGCGGCGTCCTTCGTGATCTACAACGACGGCCGGGCCACGGTCGGCCAATGGGGACGCGACGTCTCCATGGCCCCGAACGTGACATCGGTCCGGCAGAATCTCGTCCTTCTCGTGGACAACGGACAGCCCGTCTCAAACCTGAACGCGGCGGACACGAGCGTGTGGGGCTACACCCTGTCCAATCGCGTCTACGTGGCCAGGTCGGGGGTCGGGGTGACGGCTGACGGCGCCCTCGTCTACGCCGGCGGCCCCAACCTCGACATCGTGGACCTCGCCGACGTCCTGGCACGGGCCGGGGCCGTGCGGGCCATGGAGCTCGACATCAACAACGACTGGGTGAACTTCGCCACCTACGCCCCGCCGTCGCCCACGGGCGAGGCCAGCGCCGCCAACGGATCCACGCTCGTCCCGGGCATGGCGGGCGGAGCGGGGCGCTACTTCAGCTCGTGGTGGGCCCGCGACTTCTTCACCTTGTCGGCCCGTCCCTCGGCGCGTACTCCGTAGCGGCGACGGGCGACCGGGCGACCGGCGAATTCCCTGCTGCGGCGGGTGGCTCTGCCGCAGGCCCGAGGGTGGCGGACCAGCCCTTTCCGCTCGCGTCCCCCCGTCCTAATGTCGACACCGGTAGCCGGGTCCACGAGGAGGTAGGGATCATGGATGCGCACAAAGGAGACCGGCTGGTCATCGACGGGAACAAGCTCGGCCAGGCCCGCCGGAGCGGCGAGGTGCTCCGCGTCGAGGGCGATTCCTCGCATCAGCGGCTGTGGGTCCGATGGGACGACGGCCATGAGTCGATGCTCATGCCCGGTGCCGGGGCCCGCTTCGAGAAGGCGTCGGGCAAGCGCACCTGACTGGGTTGCCGGGCAGGCGGGCTGGCTACGCTGCCCCAATGGCAGCGGCGCCCGATGTGTTCGACGACCTCGAGGCCGAGGGCGACCGGTTGGAGAGCCTGTTGTCCGGGCTCGACAAGGCGGCGTGGGAGATGGAGTCGGATGCCGGCGGCTGGAGCGTGGCCGACGTCGTGCTGCACCTGGCGCAGAGCGAGGAATTGGTGGTGGCCACGTTCGGCGGCCCGGTCGAGCCGGGCGCCGCCGGCTTCGAAGCGGCAGCCGGTAGCTCGATGGACGCGATGATGGATGCCGCCGTTCGTTCCCAGCGCGCCCCGGGGTCGGTCGTCTTCGAGCGGTGGCGCCGCGCCCGCCGTGAGGCGCTCGATCGCTTGCGCGCTGCGCCCGCCGACACCGCGGTGCCGTGGGCAGCGGCGCCGCTTCGCCCCGCGACCTTGGCCACGACCCGCCTGGCCGAGCACTGGGCTCACGGGCTCGACATCACGGCGCCCCTGGGACTGGCCTTCGAGGACACTCCTCGCCTGCGCCACGTGGCCTGGCTGGCGCACCGCTCCCTGCCGTACGCCTTTTCCCTGGCCGGCGAGGAGTCGCCCCCCGTTCGCTGCGACCTCTCTTTCGCCGAAGAGCACTGGGCGTTCGGGCCCGCCGAGGCATCGTCGTCTATCGAAGGAGAGGCAGGGGAGTTCTGCCGTGTGGCGGCCCGGCGGGTGACGCCGGACGACACCAGCTTGCGTGCGACCGGTCCGCACGGCGCCGCCGCTCTGGCCCTCCTGCGGACCTACGCGGCCTGAGCCGGCCACGCATAGGTTGAGCGGCGTGACGGAACCGGTGGCCGACCATTCACCCGTCACGCCGCGGTGGGTGCCGGGGGAACCGCCGTCGTGACGCTCGACCCCGACGACGGAGGTGGCGGCCCACGCCTGGCTCCGCTTCCGCCCGGGGAATGGGACGACTTCCTGTCGCGGTTGGTCGACGCATCGGGCGGTCCGGAGCACGCCCTCAACATCTTCACCACGCTCGGTCGGCATCCGGAGCTGTTTCGCCGCTGGATCGGTTTCGGCGGCGCCCTCCTCGGCGGCCAGCTCCCCGGCCGGCTGCGCGAGCTCGTGATCCTGCGTACCTCGGTGCGCTGCCGAGCCGACTACGAGTGGATTCACCACGAGGAGACGGCCCGACGGCTGGGCGTCGCTCCCGAGGAGCTCGAAGCCCTGCGGCGGCCTCTGGCCGACCATCCGTGGGGCCATGACGACCTGATCGTCCTGCGGGCCGCCGACGAGATGCACGACACCTGGACGCTGGCCGAGGAGTCGTGGGCGGCAGTGCACGGCCTGCTCGGCGATTCCGGGACCATCGAATTCGTCATGCTGGTCGGCCAGTACCACCTCGTGGCTCTGGCCCTGCGGACGCTGCGGATCGAGCCCGAGCGTCCCTAGGGGTCAGTCGTCGGCGACGACGGCCTGGAGCAACAGGTCTACGAAGGTCTTGAACAGCTCTCCCTCGTCGGGGTCGAGGAAGGCCCAGGCGAGAAAGCCCTCGGCCGACATCTCGAAGATGTGGGCCAGGCGCGCCGGCGGGACCTTCCACTCGAACGAAGCCGAGCGGGCCAGGTCCCGGATGAAGCCGGCTACGGCCTTGGTCATCTCCCGGGCGTTGGCGACGTATCGCTCCCGGAACTCCGGGTTGCGCAAGGCATAGAGGCGGCCCTCCAACTCGAGCGCGAACCAGTCGGGGTCGCGGGCGAGGATCTGACGGAAGGCATTGGCGAGCGGCAGGTGATCGAGCTCCCGCGGCTCGGGCGGGTTCTCGTCGAACCACTCCGAGAAGGCGGCCAGCGACCGCTGGTTCTGGTGGTCCAAGGTGGCGAGGAACAGCCCCTCTTTGTCCTCGAAGTTCTTGTAGATGGCCCCCCGGGTGAAGCCGGCCGTGTCGGCGATCTCGTCCAGGGAGGCGCCGTAGAAACCCCGGCGGGCGAAGACCTGGACGGCGGCCTCGACGAGAGCGGTCCTGGTCAGCTCCCGGCGACGCTCCGGAGTCCAGCGTTCCACGGCCATGGGTCTCCATTCTGGATCCTCGGGGACGGGATTGACTTCTGGTAGCGCTAGGGTATCATAGATACATGACCGTATCTCGGTATCAGACACGTAGCGGGGGGCCGGAGCGAGAGGCAGCCCTCACGTGGCTGCACCGGCAGATGACCTGGGAGAAGGTGCTGAACCGCCTCCGGGAGGAGGCGGGCATACCGGCTGGCCCGGCCCGAGAGGGCCACGCCGTGCCGGACCGGCCCGCCGCCTGACCCGACACGCTGCCTGACCCGGCAGCAGCCCGGTCCCGGGATCAGCCGGGGATGGGCACCCGCCAATCGATCGCCGTGCCCTTGCCGTTGCGGCCTGAGCCGATGCTCATGGACCCTCCCCGCCCCTCGGCGCGGGCGCGCAGGTTGGCCAAGCCGCTGGAGCGGGTGCGCCCCTCGGCGCCCTGGCCGTCGTCGATGACCTCGATCACGAGCTGGTCGCCTTCCACCCGGACCCTCACCTGCACGGTGGTCGCGGCGGCGTGGCGCGCCGTGTTGGAGAGCGCCTCGCGCACCACGGCCAAGACATCGGGGACGACCTCCTCGGGCAGGCGTGTGTCGATGGGCCCGTCGAACTGCAGCCGGGGTTGGAAGCCCAAGGCGGGGGCGGCCAGGCTGGCCGCGTCCAAGATCCGGGAGCGTGCGCTCTTCTCCACGTGCTCGGTCGCTTGGAGCTCGAGCGAGAAGATCGTGCTCCGCACGTCGCGGATGGTGGCATCGAGCTCCTCGACCGACTCCTCGATCCGTTCGAGGACGGGTTGGTCGGCGATGGAGTTGGCCGCCGCCTGCAGCGACATCCCCACGGCGAACAGCCGCTGGATCACATGGTCGTGGAGGTCCCGGGCGATGCGCTCCCGGTCCGAGATCAAGGCGAACTGGGAACGCTCGAGCTCGGCGCGCGCCACCTCGATGCCGAGCCCGGCCTGCTGGGCGAAGCTCTCGACCAACCGCACGTCCTCGGGCTCGAAGGGGGCGCGCCCCGGGGTGCGGGTCACGATCAGCACCCCGGTGGGCCCCGCCGAGCTCGTCATGGGGGCGAGCACGATCGGCCCGATCCGTACCCCCGAGAGCAGGGGTGCCGGAGCAGGTGAGTCGTTGTGCAGGTCCTCGCTCACGATGGACTGGCCGCTCTGGAACACCTGGCCGGCCAGCGACACCTCGATCGACATGGTGGAGCCGACGTCCAGGCTGGTCTCTCCCCGTACCGCCGCCACCGTGAGCGTGTCCGGTTCGTTCTCGGACGGCAGCGCCACCAGCACCCCGTCGGCGTCGATGAGCTCACCCACCCGCCGGGTGATCAGGTCCAGCCACGCTTCGGTCTCGGTGCCGGAGAACAGCGCCAGGCGGACTTCGGACATGGCGGTGATCCACCGCTCGCGCCGCTGGCTCTCGGCGAGGAGGTGCCGAAGCTCGAGCTCGGCGCGGCGCCGTTCGGTGATGTCGCGCAGCACGGTGGCGAACCCCACCGGCTCGCCCGACACGTCGGTGACGAGCGAGATGGACTCGGCCACGTCCACCTGGGTGCCGTCAGCTCGCACCCGGCGCGTGTCGTTGTTGGGGACGCGCAGCCCGCTGCGCACCCGGGCCATGCGCTCCTCCATCTGCGGGCGCAGGTCGGACGGGACGAGCCGCCAGAACGGGCGGCCCACCACGTCCTCGGCACGGTGTCCAAGCAACCGCTCGGCCCCCGGGTTCCAGCTGACGAGGGCGCCGCCCAGATCCATCGAGATCATGGCGTCGTCGGAGGAGGCCACGATGGCGGCCAGTCGCGCCTCGGATTCCCACTCGGCTCGCTGCGCCGTGATGTCGCGGATGGAGGCCATGGTGAGCTGGCGTTCGCCCACCTGCAGCGGAGTCAGGCTGATGTCGACAGGGAATTCGGACCCGTCACGGCGGATGGCCCACAGCTCGAGTCCCGCCCCCATGGGACGCTGGCCGGGCCGGGCGAAGAAGGCACTGCGGTGACGGACGTGACGGGCGCGCAGCCGGACAGGGACCAGCGACTCCACCGCCGCCCCGGCCATGCCCCCGTCCGGGAAGCGGAAGATCCGCTCGGCCTGCTGGTTGGCGGCGACGATGGTGCCCACCCCGTCGACCACGACGGCGGCGTCGGGCATGAGGCGGAGGACGGCCTCAACCTGCTCGGTCGGGGCTTGCGCCGGTGCCGGCCCTTCGCCGGCTGTGGTGGTCACCTGCCGTCCCGGCGTCGCACCACCCAAAGGCTACTGCCCTCGCCTGGCCTGTCTTTGCTGCACGGGCCTGCTTTTGCTGCACGGGGCTGCTTTGCCGCTTTGCTGCACCCGGGCTGTCCATGTCCTGCGTACCGTGACCGAGCGCCCCTCAGGCGT
Organism: Acidimicrobiaceae bacterium; assembly: GCA_003453695.1. GTDB lineage: Bacteria > Actinomycetota > Acidimicrobiia > Acidimicrobiales > UBA8190 > UBA8190. Next base: position 45,166 of record DMNK01000150.1, read on the forward strand.
CTTCGATGCCGTAGAACAGCCGCTCCGTGACTCGCCGGGCCCGGCGCGTCACCCGCCGGTACTCGTCGCGCAACGCCGGCGGGGTCGTGCCCAGGCTTCGGGCGAGACGCGACAGATCTGCGGTCCGCGAGGGAAGGGCATCCCCCGGACCGGTTCCCCCCGGCAGCGCGCCCACCAGGTGCCAGCGGTTGCGAGTGTGCTCACAGAAGACGTAGCTGGCTCGCAGGGCCTCGGCGTCCTCCTCCTCGAGGGCTCCGCCGGTCATGAGGGCGTCCAGGGCGGCCTGGGTGGACGGTTGGGCGACCCCGCTGCGCAGCTGGAGCAACTGCACCGTCCACTCGACATCCGACAGCGATCCTCGGCCCAGCTTCAAATGGAACTCCGGGTCCTCACCGCTCGGGATGCGCTCGCGTTCGATGCGCGCCTTCATGCGCCGGATCTCGGCCACCTGGTCGTCGCCGAGCGGTGTTCCCCACAGGAACTCGTCGACGGCCTCGAGGAAGCGCGATCCGAGCTCGCGGTCACCGGCGACCACCCGCCCCCGCAGCAGGGCCTGGCGCTCCCAGGTCTGGGCCCAGCGGGAGAAGTAGAGGTGGAAGCCGGCCACGGTGCGAGACAGCCGGCCCTGGGCTCCCTCCGGACGCAGGCCGAGATCCAAGGTGGCGACCCGTGTGGCCGGGCTCGGGCCGTGGAAGAGGTGCAGCAGGGCTTCCGAGACCGCGGCCGCGGCGTTGTCGCCCGCGGC
>DMNK01000150.1:46106-51176 GCA_003453695.1 Acidimicrobiaceae bacterium
GCGGCGTTGTCGCCCGCGGCGTCGTCGCCGTCGTGGACGAGCAGCACATCGAGGTCGCTGGCGTAGGCCAGCTCGCCTCCGCCGAGACGGCCCATGCCCACGATGCACAAGGAGCCTTCGTAGCCGGCCCGCCGGCGCACGTCGTCGAGGGCCGCCTCGAGGAGCGCTTCGGCGGTGATGGTGAGCGCGGCGCCGACCTGGCCCACGTCGTCCAGGTCGAGCAGGTCGCGACTGGCGATTCGGACGAACTGGTCCTGGCGCAACCGCAGAAGCTGGGCGCGCCTGGCCTCGTCGTCCGAGGCGCGCGCCGTGCGCAGACGAGCTTCGGCCACCAGCTCGGCGCGACCGGCGGGACGAAACGCCTCGTCGCGGTCGAGGCGGGCGATGAGCTCGGGATTCCGGCTCAGTGCCTCCGACAGCGCCCGGCTCGATCCCAGTAACAGACACAGCCGCCGCGCTGCCTCGGGCGACTCCCGGAATGCCGCCACGAGCATGGCCCGGTGATGGCGATGGACCACCAGGTTCCGCAGGCCCAGCAGTCCCAGATCGGGGTCGGGGGTGAGGGACAACCAGTCGAGCAGCAGGGGCAGCAGCTGTCCCATGAGCCGAGAGCTGCGGGTGAGCCCGCCGGCCAGGTCCTCGACGGCCGCCGCCGTGCGCCGGGCGTCGGCGAAGCCGAAGGCAGCGAGCCGCCGCTCGACCGCCTCGGGGGCCATGACGGCGTCCACACCCGAGAAGGACTCCAAGAGAGGACGGAAGAAGAGCCGCTCATGGATGGCGCGCACCTCGGCCAGCCGCAGCCTCAGCTCGGCGTCGAATCGGGCCATGGCGCTCGCTTCGGGGCCGTCGGCGAAGCCGAGGACGCGCGCCAGCCGCTGGCGGGCCTCAGCCGAGGTGGGCACGGCGTGGGTCTGCTCGTACTCGACCAGCTGCAAGCGGTGCTCGACGGTACGGAGGAATCGGTAGTGCTCAGCCAGCACGGCGACGTCGTCGGTGGACACGTACCCGGCGGCGCCGAGCTCGCTCAGAGCGTCGAGGGTGGCGCGGCTGCGGATGGCGGGGTCGTATCGGCCGTGGACGAGCTGCAGCAGCTGCACGGCGAACTCGACGTCACGGATGCCTCCCGGGCCGCGTTTGAGCTCCCGGCCCGTCAGTCCGCGGCGGTCGACGAGCGCCTCGGTGCGGGCCTTCATCGAACGCAGCTGGGCGAGCTCGTCAGCGGAGAAGCCGCGGTCCCACAACGCCTCTTCGGCGGCGGCGGCGAAGGCGGTCCCCACGGCGGCGTCACCGGCGACCGGCCTGGCCTTCAACAGGGCCTGGAACTCCCACGCCGAAGCCCACCGCCCCCAATAGCCCTGGTACGACTGCACGGTGCGGGTGAGCGGTCCGGACCGGCCCTCGGGGCGGAGATCGGCGTCGACCCTGAACATCTCCCCGGCGAGCTCGATGACCCGCCGCGCCTGCGCCGGGCTCTCGTCTTGGCCGCTCACGAACATCACGTCGACGTCGCTGGCGTAGTTGAGCTCGGCGCCACCCAGCTTGCCCATGCCGATGACGGCCAACCCGGACGGTCCTGCGCCGTCGGCGGCAAAGCGCACCGCTTGGTCGAGCACCGCGGCGGCCAGCGCTGCCAAGGACGACCCCACCGCCGCCAGCCCGTCCATGCCGAGCAGATCGCGTGCCGCCAGGCGTAACCCTTCGAGTTGCGCACTGTGCACCAAGCTGCGCTCGTCTTCGGTGTCGAGCGCCACCGGGAGCTCCAGCTGTGCCAGCACGCCCACGGCGCCGGGGTCGGCCACGCACAACCGCCCGAGGACGTTGCTGGCCTCCGCCACGGCGACCACCGCCCGCCCCAACTCGCTCAGCTGGCGCCCGTCGACGAGCCGGGGGAGGAGATCGTCGTCCTTCTCGACCAGTCGCTGCAGCACAGGGCGAACCGCACCGGGCGCGGCGGATCGCTCAGCGGCGAGGTCGAGCACCGTGGCGTCGGTCACATCCGCAGCATGCCAGCGCCGTCGCCTCCGCCCTGCCGTCGCCGTGGCCGCCGTTACGCTGCGAGGGTGGAGCACCTGCGGTTGGCCCTGGGCCAGCTCGACACCGTGGTCGGCGATGTCGACGGCAACGCCCGGCGGGTGCTCACGGCCTTGGCCAGGGCGGAGGAAGAGGGCGCCGACGTCGTCGCCTTCCCCGAGCTGACCCTGACCGGCTACCCGCCCGAGGACTTGCTCCTCAAGCCGGCGTTCCTGGCCGACAACCTCGCCGCCTTGGGGAGGGTGGCCGCCGCCACGTCGAGCTGTGCCGCGGTCGTGGGCTTCGTCGACGTCGTGGGGACCGAAAGCCTCGAACAGGCGGCGGCCGGCGCCGCGGGGGCCGGTGCCCAGTCCCGGGAGGCAGCGGTGCGGGGGGCGCCCCGCCTGCTGCGCAACGCCGCCGCCCTGTGCGCCGGCGGCAGGGTCGTGGGCGTGTACCACAAGCGCCTTCTCCCCAACTACGGCGTCTTCGACGAGGAGCGCTGGTTCGCGCCGGGGACCGAGCCCATGGACCTGTACGTCGTCGGCGGGGCGCGACTGGGGATGTCGGTGTGCGAGGACCTGTGGTTCGGCGGCGGGCCGGTCACGTGCCAGGGACGCGCCGGGGCCCAGCTCGTCGTGAACGTGAACGCTTCTCCCTACTCGGTCGGCCGGATCCACGACCGCCTGGCCGTGCTGCGCAGTCGCGCCGCCGAGGCGGGATGCGCCATCGCCTATGTGAACCAGGTGGGCGGGCAGGACGAGCTCGTCTTCGACGGCGGCTCGATGGTGGTGGCCGCCGACGGCCAGGTGGTGGCCGCCGCGCCCCAGTTCGCCGAGGCCATGGTGGTCGTGGACGTGGCGTTGCCCGACGGGGAGCCGTCCGGCGGCTCGCTCCACACGGTGGCGGTGAGCGAGGCCCGGCCTTCCCGCCCGCCGCGCCCGGCACCGCCGCCGCCCGCACCGCTCTCCGAAGAGGCCGAGGTGTACGGGGCGCTCGTGCTCGGCACTCGTGACTACCTCCAGAAGAACGGCTTCACCGATGCGGTGATCGGGCTGTCGGGCGGGATCGACTCCTCGCTGGTGGCCGCTGTGGCGGCGGACGCCATCGGGGCCGAGCACCTCCATGGGCTGTCCATGCCCTCTCGCCATTCCAGCGAGGGGTCGCGCCGCGACGCCTCGGCCCTCGCCGAGGCGCTGGGCATCGACCTGCGGGTGGTGCCCATCGAGCCTGCCCATGGCGCCCTCGGGCAGATGGTCGACTTGGCGGTCGGCCACCCGGCGCCTGGGCTCACCGACGAGAACCTCCAGTCACGCATCCGAGGCGTGGTGTTGATGGCGGTGTCGAACGCCATGGGGTGGATCGTCCTCACCACCGGCAACAAGAGCGAGCTGGCCACCGGCTACTCCACGCTGTACGGCGACTCGGCCGGCGGCTTCGCCGTGATCAAGGACGTCCCCAAGACCCTCGTGTACCGGCTGTGTCGTTATCGCAACAGCCTGAGCGCCACCAGCGTCATCCCCGAATCGGTCCTGGAGAAGGCACCCTCGGCGGAGTTGCGCCCCGATCAGCGCGACGACCAGAGCCTGCCCCCCTACGACGTGCTCGACCCCGTGCTCGAGCAGCTCGTGGCCGAGGACCGGTCGGTGGCCGATGTCGTCTCGTCGGGGTATCCGGCCGAGCTCGTCGAACGCGTGGCGCGCCTCGTCGACACGGCCGAGTACAAGCGCCGGCAGTCACCGCCCGGTGTCCGCATCTCGGCCAAGGCTTTCGGAAAGGACCGGCGCATGCCGATCACGAACCGCTACCGGGACCGCTCCTCGCTGCAGCCTTCCGGCGACGCCGCCGACGGCTCCGGGACGCCCCCCTCGCGCCGGGCCATGGGAGGAAGGCCGAGCGGTGACGCCTGACGGTTCGCCCGCCGGCTCGGCGCACACCGAGGACAGCGCGCCCGGCGAAGGGGGCTGGATCGGGATCGAGGAGTCGGCCCGCCTGCTCGGTGCCTACGCCTGGGTCGAAGGCCGGCTCTTCGACGTGCTCGGGGCCCTGGCCGCCGACGAGCCCTCCGACCGCCTGGCCGTCCTCCTCGACTCCTCGAGCCAGGAGCACGCCTGGCACGCCGAATTGCTGGCCGAGCACATCCCCCTGCTCCCGGGCACGAGCCCGGACGCCTTTGTCACCGCCCCTGGACCGGAGGCGGCCGAGGTGCTCGACCGCCTGGGAAGGCTGCCCGGCGGAGCGCAGCGGGCGGCGGCGCTGGCACGGGTGGTGCTGCCCCGCCTGGAGGCCGGCTACCGCCGGCATTTTTTTCGGGCCAGCCCGATGTCCGACGGCCCCGTCCGGCGGGCGCTGCGGCTCGTGCTCAGCGACGAGGTCGAGGCCCGGCTCGAGATGGAGGAGGCGCTCGAGGGCCTGCTCAGCGGGGTCGCCGACCGGGGCGGCGTGCTCGACGAGGCGGCTCGTCTGGCGGAGCCGGTGGCCGGATGGGGCCCGGGATTCGCCCCTTGGCCTGGCGGTCAGGGGACTTGACGGTCCCGGTACAGTGATATCCACAGGGGGCGGCCTCGTGCCCGCCCAGGCGGGGGTCGGTCGCATGAGGACCGTGCGGCCTGTGCGTTGGAAAACAATCGTGGTGTAACGCCCCCTCGGGCGTTACCGGCTCGGCGAAGGGTTGAGGGCGTTGGCAAAAGAGCGCGTCGAGCGGGACGAGGAAGACCTGGTCAGGCTGTACCTGACCGACATCGGCCAGTACCCGCTGCTCACGAAGGACGACGAGGTCCGCTTGGCCCAGACCATCGAGGCCGGCCGGGACGCGGAAGGCGACCTCCAGAAGTCGGCCAAGGAGCTCACGCCCGCCAAGCGCCGAGAGCTCAAGCGCAAGGTGCAGACGGGCGAGCAGGCGCAGCAGACCTTCGTCCAGTCCAACTTGCGACTGGTCGTCTCCATCGCCAAGAAGTACCAGGCGTCCGGTCTGCCCCTCCTCGACCTCATCCAAGAGGGGAACCTGGGCCTCATGCACGCCGTCGAGAAGTTCGACTGGCGCAAGGGCTTCAAGTTCTC
>DMNK01000150.1:51355-51938 GCA_003453695.1 Acidimicrobiaceae bacterium
GGTGGATCCGCCAGGCCATCACGCGAGGCATCGCCAACACCGGCCGCACCATCCGCCTCCCTGTGCACGCCGGCGACACCCTGGCTCGTGTGCAGAAGGCCCAGGCCCGGCTGGAGCTCAAGCTGGGCCGGCCCGCCACTCTGGCCGAGCTCGGCGCCGAGGTCGAGATGCCCGAGGACAAGCTCATCGAGGCGCTGCGCTTCCGGGCCGAGCCGTTGTCGCTGTCGGAGCCGCTGCGCGAGGACGGCGATGCCGAGCTCGGCGACGTCGTGGAGGACCGGTCGGCCGAGTCGCCCTTCGAGGTGGCGGCCACCTCACTGCTCCCCGACGAGATCAACCGCCTGCTGTCGCCCCTCGACGAGCGTGAGCGCGAGATCCTGCGACTGCGCTTCGGCCTGGACAGGGGCGAGCCGCGGACGCTCGAAGAGGTGGGCGAGCACTTCAACCTGACCCGGGAGCGCATCCGCCAGATCGAGGCCCGGGCCATGTCCAAGCTGCGCCACCCCTCGTCGGACACCGGGGCCCGCGACCTGCTCACGGTGTGATCGGGCGGGCGTTCCGCCCGCCGCGGAGCACGCCTCTG
>DMNK01000150.1:52079-57801 GCA_003453695.1 Acidimicrobiaceae bacterium
GAGCACGCCTCTGCCCCTCCCTGAGCACGCCTCTGCCCCTCCCTGAGCACGACAGCCCGCTCCTGGGTACCATGCGCGGCGTGAAGAAGCTGATCCTCCTCGCCATCCTCGTCACCCTCGGCGTCGTCGCCGTCCGCCGCCTGCGCGAGGCCTGATCCCCCCGCCGCTCCGAAGGGGGCGGTGTCAGGGAATCGGGCTTGGCGCGGTGCTCAGCCGCCGAACCGCTGACGCCCCAGGCGCCAGGCCAGTACCGCCGCGCCCGTCGCCGCCAGGGCCACGCCGCCCACGGCGGCGGCAGTGGGCAGGTTGGGCACCGGCACGCGGTCGCGCAGGCGGACGGGCCGGGTGAACTGCAGCACCTCCCAGCCGCGCTCGCGCGCCAGGCGGGCCAGCACCCGGTCGGGGTTGACGGCAGCGGGATGGCCGACGGCCTCGAGCATGGGCACGTCGGTGTAGGAGTCGCTATAGGCGTAGGACGCCTCCAGGTCGATCCCTTCGAACATGGCCAGGTCTCGGATGGCTTGCGCCTTGAAGGGTCCGTAGGCGTAGAAGGCCATCTCGCCGGTGTACCGGCCGTCGAGGTCGACCACAGCGCGGCTGGCGATGGCTCCGTCCACCCCCAGGTACTCGGCAAGGGGTTGCACGATCTCCTCGGGCGAAGCCGAGACGATGTAGGTGCGCCTGCCGTCGGCCTGGTGCTGCTCGATGAGCTCCAGGGCCTCGGCGTAGATGATCGGCTCCACCACCTCGTCGAGGGTTTCCCGCACGATGCGCGCCACTTCCCTCTGGTCCCATCCCCGCGTCATGACCAGTACTTGTTCGCGGATTCGCTCCAGCTTCTGCTCACTGGCACCGAGATGGAGGAATACGAACTGCGACGCCAGTGCCCGGACGACCGTGCGCCGGGAGATGAGCCCACCCCGGTAGAAGTGGTGGCCGAAGGCCGCCATCGACGCCCGGGCGATGACGGTCTTGTCGAGGTCGAAGAAGGCCGCCTCCACGCCGACCGAGTCTACGGTCGTGGCGTGCCTTGCTCGGAGCCGACGAGCAGTTCCTGCACAGCGCTTTCGGCGTCGCCCGTCACCAGCAGGAGGACCTCGTCGCCGACGGAGAGCACGGTGTCCCCCCGCGGCACCACCAGGTGGTCGTCACGGACCACTGCCACCACCGTGGCGCTGCGCGGCATGCCCAGATCTGCCAGCGTGGTCCCGGCGGCCGGAGAGTCCTCGGCCAGGGTGACCTCGACGAGATGGGCGGATCCCTTTTCGAATTGCAACAGCCGGACCAACGCACCCACCGACACCGCCTCTTCGACGAGGGCGGTGATGAGCGCCGGCGTCGACACCGAGACGTCCACCCCCCACGACTCGTTGAACAGCCACTGATTCTTCGGGTGGTTGGTGCGCGCCACCACACGGGGCACGGCGAACTCCTGCTTGGCCAAGAGCGAGATGACGAGGTTGTCCTCGTCGTCACCGGTGGCCGCCACAGCCACGTCGGCCTGTCCCATCCCCGCCGCGTCGAGCGAGCTCACTTCACAGGCGTCGGCCGCCACCCAGTCGATGTCGAGCGTCGGTCGCAGCTGTTCGACGAGATCCGGGTCCTTCTCGATGAGCATGACGTCGTGTCCGTTGTGGTGCAGCTCCTTTGCGATGGCCGTCCCGACGCTGCCACCCCCGGCGATGGCGACCCTCACGGGTGCTCCCGGCCGGCGCCATCCGCCCCCGGCTTCTCGGCGACGCGGCGCTCGACCTCGTCCAGGGCGTCGGTGAGCACGGCCAGGTGCAGGATGTCCCCCTCCTGTCCCACCAGGTCGGCGACGTCCAGCCGGGGGGTGCCGCCCCTCGTCACCGCCACCAACGTTGCGCTGCCCGGCATGCCGAGGTCCCTGAGCCGCTTGCCGGCCCAGTGGTCGGGCATGAGCCGGTCGACGAAGGCGAGTTGCCCGGTGGCGTCGGTCCACTCCACCGCCGACTCGGGAAGGAGCCGGCGCATCACCTGGTCGATCGTCCACCGCACCGTGGCCACGGTGGGAATGCCCACCCGCTGGTAGATCTCGGCCCGCCGCGGGTCGTAGATGCGTGCCACCACGTTGGGGATGCCGTAGGTCTCGCGGGCGATTCGGGCGGTGAGGATGTTGGAGTTGTCGCCACTGGTGACGGCCGCCAGGGCGCCCGCGCGTTGAGCCCCGGCCCGGTCCAGATCGTCGCGGTCGAAGCCCGACCCGACGATGGTCGTGCCCGGCCAGCCGGGGGGCAGGCGCCGGAAGGCCTTGGGCACCTTGTCGATGATGCTCACCGTGTGACCCTGCTCCACGAGGAGCACGCCCAGGCCCGAACCGACCCGGCCGCACCCCACGATGACCACGTGCACGGCCACCATGCAACACGGCGAGACAGCAGCTGACAATTCTTTGTTCTCGTCTGTCCTCTCGGTCCTGGCGGCTTCCCTCGGTCCGGGCGGCCCGCCGCCGGTGGCGCTTCGGTCGTCCGGTTCTCTGTGGGGGGTGCCGGTGTGCTTGGCTGAGCCCATGAGCGAGCCAGCCGCGGGGCACGCCGCCGATCGGCGCCTGGCGCCCAGGGCGGTGCCGGGGCCGAGCGACGTGGTCCTGCCCGAGTCGCTCCCTTACCGGGTCAAGCGCCTTCTGCTCGGGCCGCCACTGGCGACCGAACGCCAAGCGGTTGAACGGCTCGGCAAGCCCACCGCCCTCGCCGTGCTGTCGTCCGACGTCATCTCCTCCTCGGCATATGCGACCGAGGAGCTCCTCGTCCCGCTCGTCCCGGTCATCGGGGTCGCCGCCTTCAGCCTGGTGGTGCCGGTCACCCTGGGCGTTCTCGCCGTGCTCGTGGTGGTCACGCTCTCCTACCTGGAGGTCGTGAAGGTGTACACCAAGGCCGGGGGGGCCTATGTCGTCGGGCGCGAGAATTTCGGGCCCAACATCGCACAGGTCGCCGCCGTCGCCCTGCTCATCGACTACACGCTCACCGTCGCCGTGTCGGTGGCGGCGGGCGTGGCCGCTCTCACGTCCGTGGTCCCCTCCCTCACCGGCGCCACCGTGTGGATCTCCATCGCCATGGTCGTGCTTCTCGCTTTCGGGAACCTGCGCGGGGTGCGCGAAGCGGGGCGCATCTTCGCTGTCCCGACCTACTTCTTCATCGTCAACATGCTCCTCATGATCGGCGTGGGAATCGTCCGTGCCGCACTGGGCCAGCTGCATGCCCACGGCCTGCACCAGCCCGGCGCCTTTACGGTCGGGGCCCCCGGCCGCGGATTGTTGCTCGGGGCATCGGTCTTCTTGGTGCTGAAGGCATTCGCCTCGGGCGGATCGGCGCTCACCGGCACCGAAGCCATCTCCAACGGGGTCGGCGTGTTCCGCCAGCCCGAGTCCCGCAACGCCCGCATAACCCTTGGCCTGGTCGCAGTGCTGTTGGGCACGCTGGTCCTCGGCATCGCCGTGCTGTCCGCCGTCACCCACCCCGCCCCCCGCACCTCGGGCACGCCCACGGTGCTGGCTCAGGTGGCCGGGTACGTATACGGCGCCGGCACGCTCGGGCACTCCCTGCTCTGGGCGCTGCAGATCGGCACGATGCTCATCCTGGTGCTGGCGGCCAACACCAGCTTCACCGGGTTCCCCTATCTGGCCAGCTTCGCCGCTGAGGACTCGTACCTTCCCCGTCAGCTCACGAGACGCGGCCACCGGCTCGTCTTCTCGACGGGGATCGTCGTGCTGACGGCGGCGTCCATCGTGTTGTTGCTGGTCACCCGGGCACGGGTAGACAGCCTGATCCCGCTCTACGCCATCGGTGTGTTCACGGGGTTCACCATGGCCGGCGCGGGAATGGCCAAGTACCACCTGGTGCACCGGGAGCCCCAATGGCGGCGACGGCTCGTGATCAACGCCAGCGCGGCGGTGCTGTCGTTCATCGTCGACCTGGTCTTCGCCGTCACCAAGTTCACCGAGGGCGCCTGGGTGGTCGTGGTGGTCATGCCGCTCGGGGTCTTCCTCCTCGTCCGGCTCCACCGCCAGTACACGCGCGAGGACGAGCAGCTCGAGGTGGGTGCCGCCCAGGCGTGCGAGGCACCGATCCTGCGTCGTCACAGCGTGGTGGTCCTCGTCGACCGGCTGGACATGGCCACGGCGCGGGCCCTTCAGTACGCCCGCACCTTGATGCCCGACGACCTCCGGGCGGTCCACTTCGCCGTGGACCCCCAGGCGGCGGCGGAGCTCGAGGCCGAGTGGAGCCGTCTGGGCCTGAGCCGCATGCCCCTCGACATCATCGAGGCACCGGACCGCCGCCTGGGCCGGGCCGCGCTGGAGCTGGCGGCCACCGCCACCGCTGACGGCACCACCGAGCTCACCGTGCTGCTCCCCCGGCGTGGGTACAGAGGAGGCTGGCAGAGGCTGCTGCACGACCGGACGGCGGACGCCATCGCCGCCTTGTTGAGCACACTGCCGCACGTGAACGCCACCATCGTCCCGTTCCAGCTGAGCGGCGGGATCCACCTCAAGCGACCGGCTGTGCTCGGACGGCGGCGCGACAGCACCCACCGGCCGGTGCGGATCGAGGGCGACGACCGGGCTGTCCATGTGGCCGGGACCACGCCCATCGCCGAGGCCACCTGGCGGTCGCGCGTGCGGGTGGCCGGCCGGATCCGCCAGGTCCGGGTGCCCACGAGCGGGGACGTGGCCAACCTCGAGTGCACCCTGGTCGACGAGTCGGGAGCGATCCTCCTCGTGTTCCAAGGGCGGCGTCGCATCGCCGGGATCCAGCAAGGGGCGAGGTTGCTGGCGCAGGGGACGGTCGCGTCCTGGAGCGGTCGGCTGGCCATCTTGAACCCCTCGTACGAGCTGTTGTCCGGCGCCGAGACGGAGGAGACCGGGGCCAAGGCCTGAGGGCGGCGGGGCGGCCACGTCCTTGCCGCTTCGCTGAGGGAGTCGGTATCGTCTGCGCCCGACCTTTCCGGCCCTGGGCACACGCGCCCGGGTCCCGGACCGGTCACCGTCTCTGGGTCCCCTCCCGCTCGAGTGCCGGAGAGGGCCGCAGCACTATCGAAGGGAGCAGCACGTCATGGTCCACCTCCTGGCAGCCGAAGGGGGGTACCAGAGCTTCGTACTGACCAGCACCGAGAAGACCTGGCTGGTGCTGGTGCTGGTGGCGGCGCTGGTTGGCATCGCCGCCGGGCTGGTGCTCATGCGGGGCGTGCTTCGGGCCGACACCGGCACCGACTCCATGCGGTCGATCGCTGCCGCCATCCAGGAAGGCGCCGTGGCCTTCCTGCGCCGGCAGTTCCGGGCCATCCTCCTCGTGCTGGTCCCGCTGGCGGTGCTGATCTTCTTCACGGCCACCAAGGTGGTGCGGCCCGACGGCTCGGTGGCGCTCAGCTTCGGCTCCGCCGGGGGGTTCCGGGTGCTGTGCTTCGTGTTCGGCGCCGCCTTGTCGGGGCTCACCGGCTTCATCGGCATGAGCCTGGCCGTCAGGGGCAACGTGCGGACGGCGGCGGCGGCCCGGGGCGGGAAGATGGCCGGCGCCCTGCGGGTGGCGTTCCGCACCGGAGCCATCACCGGGATGCTGTGCGTGGGGCTCGGGCTGCTCGGGGCCACCGTCATCGTCTTCTCCTTCCAGAACACCGCCACCGCCGTGCTGGTGGGCTTCGGATTCGGGGCGTCGCTCCTGGCGCTCTTCATGCGGGTCGGCGGCGGCATCTTCACCAAGGCCGCCGA
>DMNK01000150.1:58078-59102 GCA_003453695.1 Acidimicrobiaceae bacterium
TGGCGGCCGACCTGTTCGAGTCCTACGTCATCACGATCATCGCCGCCATCATCCTCGGGTTCGCCGCCTTCGGCTCGCTGGGCGGTTCCTTCGCGGCGCACTCGTCGCGTGCCGTGGTCTTCCCGCTCATCATCCCCGCCATTGGCATCCTCGCCTCCGTGGTGGGCGTGTACGTGGTGCGGGCCAGGCAGCGGGACCGGACGGCCATGGCCCCCATCAACCGCGGCTTCTGGACGGCGGCGGCCATCACCCTCCTCGGTGCGGGCCTGGTGGCCGGCCTGTACCTGCACTACATGAAGGCGTTCTACGCCGTGCTCGTCGGCGTGATCCTGTCGCTCGTCGCCAGCCAGATCACCGAGCACTTCACCTCGACCGAGCGCAATCCGGTACGGGAGATCGCCGACTCGTCACGCACCGGGCCGGCCACCACCGTCCTGTCCGGGATCTCCATCGGGCTGGAGTCCACGGTGTGGGCCATTATCGCCATCGCCGTGGCCGTCGGCGTGTCGGTGCTCATGTCGCACGGCAACGTCGAGCTGACGCTGTACCTGGTGTCTTTGACCGGCATCGGGCTGCTGTCGACCGCCGGCATGGTGGTGTCCGAGGACAGCTTCGGCCCCGTGTCCGACAACGCCGCCGGCGTCGCCGAGATGTCGGGGGAGTTCACCGGCGAGGCGGAGCGGATCATGGTGAGCCTCGACGCCGTGGGCAACACCACCAAGGCCATCACCAAGGGTGTGGCCATCGGTTCGGCCGTGATCGCGGCGGTGTCGCTGTTCGGGTCCTTCGTCGAGACCATCGCCTCGCAGCTCAACCTGCACGCGTCGGGGGCGTCGCTGTTCAGCCTGCCCGAGACCCAGGTCAACGTGGCCAACCCCACCATCTTCATCGGGCTCCTGATCGGCGGGTCGGTGGCCTTCCTGTTCTCGTCACTCGCCATCCGCGCCGTGGGCCGCTCGGCGGGAACGGTGGTGCACGAGGTGCGCCGCCAGTTCCGCGAGCACCCCGGGATCATGGACTACAC
>DMNK01000150.1:59305-59605 GCA_003453695.1 Acidimicrobiaceae bacterium
TGGACTACACCGAGAAGCCCGAGTACGGCCGGGTCATCGCCATCTGCACCGCCGCCGCCCAGCGCGAGCTCGTCACCCCGGCCCTGCTCGCCATCCTCACCCCGGTCATCGTGGGTTTTGGCATCAGCTACCTGGCACTTGGTGCCTTCCTGGCCGCCGCCATCCTCACGGGCCAGCTCATGGCCAACTTCCTGTCCAACTCGGGTGGGGCGTGGGACAACGCCAAGAAGCTCATCGAGGACGGCGCTTTCGGCGGCAAGGGGTCTGAGGCGCACGCCGCCGCGGTGACCGGCGACCCCG
>DMNK01000152.1:0-3806 GCA_003453695.1 Acidimicrobiaceae bacterium
CGCACCGGATGCCGTCCGCGTGCAGCTCCTCGCACCGGACGTCCACGAGCTGCCCCCGCGCGGCGGCTCCGGCCGGCAGATAGCAGCGGGTGTAGTCGGCCGTGTAACCGGAGCATTGGGAATCGGCAACCTTGTCGATCAGGACTCGCTCGTGTCGGCCCAGCTTCGCGGTCCGATGGTGCCGCGAGCGCACTTCGGAAAGCCCCCGCAGAGTCTGTGATCGGCGCTTCTTCTCCTGAGGCGCGACGAGGTCGCCGAGTTGTTCGGCCTTGTGCGTGGCCCGGTCGCGCGCGGCCACGGCGTCGTCGTGGGCCTGGCCGGCCGCCTTGACCGCCAGCGGCGCCGCCCCCCCCGCGGCGGGGGGGGGCCGGCCGCCAGCGAGGAGGAGAGGGAACCGGCGACGGCGGAGGGATCCTCGAGCGGCCCGAAGTGACCGAGGCCGGGGAGCACCACCTGCTCCACGCTGCCCAGACGGGCGGCGAACAGCGTCAGGAACGACGGCCCGAAGGCGTCGGTGTGCTCGCCGCACGCCAGCGTCACCGGGCAGCGCACCCGGTCGAGGTGGGCGTAGGCATCGTGCGCGAACCCGTGGGCGTACACCTGGGCCTCGCGCTCGGGAGGGCACCGCAGGCGGATGCCGCCGCCGGGGTCGGGCGCGAAGCCGTTGTCCACGTAGGCGACGAGGACCGCCGGGTCGAGGCGGTCGAAGGGCGCCTTGGACGAGAAGTTGTCCAGGGCCGCTCGGCGGTCCCGGAAGTGGCGACGGCGCCTCAGCGCGCCGTCGGACAGCGGGTTGCCGTCGAGAGAGGGGGCGAGCGGCACGTCGGCGGGATAGACGACGGGCTCGTAGCAGTACAGCCCGGCGAAGGTGCCCGGTCGTTCTTCCTCCGCCAGGAGCAACGCCGCGCCACCGCAGGAGTGGCCGAAGGCGACGGGCCGCTCGAGTCCGAGGCCGTCGACGAGAGCGAGCACGTCGGCGGCGAACCCGGACCACGAGAAGTCCCCGTCGGGGGGCGGGCCCGAGGCTCCGTGGCCGCGCTGGTCGACAGCCAGGCACCGAAAGCTCGCCGTGAGCCGCTCCGCCATCGGAGCCAGGACGGCGGCGCAGAAGCCGGTGGCGTGGACGACCACGAGCGGCGGCCCCGACCCGCCCAGCTCGTAGAAGGCGACCGGGGGCCCGCCCGGGATCTCGACCCACCCCGTCGGCGACAGCTGCCCCGGAGGCGGGACGTCCGGCGGATCTTCCTGCGCCTCCACGGACGCCGAAGCTACCGGTGGGGCCCGTTCGGCACGAAAACCTCAACAACCTGCGGCGATGTCCACAGGCTTTCGAAAGGTTCGCTCCCTAGCATCCGCCTGGCTCTCGAACAGGAGGGATTCGTTTGGCCGTGTTCTCGGTCGGCTACGCCTGGGACGAGCTTCGGCGGCGATGGAGCCGCACGGTCGTCACCGCTGCCGGACTGGCGTTCGGGGTGGGCCTGGTCATGGGGATCGTCGGGGTCTCCAACGGGCTCACCCAGGCCCAGAACCGCGTCCTGTCACCGCTGTCCTCGGTGGGCACCGACATCATCGTGACCCGCACCGTGGGCGCCACCAGTTCCTCGAGCTCCTCCACCACGACCACCGCGCCGAGCCCGTTCGGGGGCGGAGGAGGCGGGGGCGCAGGAGGCGGAGGAGGTGGCGGGTTCTTCAGATCGGGCGGGGGCGGAGGACTCGGTGCCGGCCAGATCGCCCAGCTGAACTCGAGCGACCAGGCGGCGCTGCTCAACGCCAACTCGTCGGTGCTCACCGACCTGTCGAAGCTGGGGCCGGCGGGCACGGCGTTCACCTATGACTTCTTCGTGCCGGGCACCCTCATCACGTTCCCCGACGCGGCGGTGTCCGACGTGGCGTCGATCAAAGGTGTGGCCTCGGCCGTGCCGGGGCTGTCGCTGCAGGCCATCCACGAGACGGGCACCGTGCCCAACATCACCGACACGGTGACCACCGGAGGCCAGACCATCACCTCCGTGCAGCGGCCGGCGCCGCTCACCGCCGCCGAGTCGGCCCAGGTGCGCTCGTGCCTCCAGGCGGCAGGCGTCATCCCGGCCAATTCTTCGTCTTCCTCCACCACGACACCGACCGGGGGCGGCCCCGGTGGCGCCGGGGGCGGGGCCGAAGGAGGGGGCGGAGGCGGGGGCTTCGTCGCCACCGGCGGGGGCGCCTTCGGCGCCGCCTTCACCAACTGCCTGCCGGCCCGCTTCCAGCAGTACGAGGCGCAGGTGGTCGTCCCCGAGCAGACCATAACCCGGGTGCTCAACCCACCCCAGACCGACACGCAGACGAAGAGCTACACGGTGGCGGGGGTGGACCCCAACAGCACCGAAAGCGGGCTCATCACCAAGGCCCAGGTGACCTCGGGCACGTGGTTCACGTCCAAGCCCGCCGACGAGCTCCTCGTGGACACCGCCTACGCCTCGACCAACAAGATCAAAGTGGGCCAGCAGCTCACCATCGACAAGACCACCTTCTCGGTGGTGGGGCTCGTGAATCCCACCCTCACCGGCAACACCTCTGACCTCTATTTCGACATCGCCACCTTGCAGTCGCTGTCGTCGGACCCCTCCCGGGTGAACGAGGTGCTGGTCAAGGTGAAGTCGTCGAGCGACGTGTCGGCTGTGGCCGCCGCCATCCACAAGGCCCTGCCGGGCGCCCAGGTGCTCACCTCCAAGCAGCTCGCCACCCAGGTCACCGGCAGCTTGTCCAACGCCCACACCCTGGCCACCAACCTCGGCGGCGCCCTGGCGGTGATCGTGCTCCTGGCCGCCTTCCTCATCGCCGCCCTGCTCACCCTGTCGAGCGTTTCCAAACGGGTGCGGGAGATCGGTACCCTTCGGGCCGTAGGCTGGGGCCGCGGGCAGGTGGTCCGTCAGGTGATGGGGGAGACCGTCATCATCGGCCTGCTGGGGGGTGTCGTGGGTGTGATCGTGGGCATCGGGGTGTGCGCGCTCATCGGGGCGGTGGGCCCCGCCCTCACCTCGACCGCCTCGGGCACCGCCGTGGGGGCGTCCACGGTGGGCAGCCTCTTCCACCAGAGCACCACGGCGTCACATTCACAGGTCATCCACCTGCGCGCCCCGCTGGACCTGGCCATCGGCTTTCTCGGCTTCGGCTGCGCCGTGATCGGGGGCCTCCTGGCCGGCACCGTGGGCGGCTGGCGGGCGGCTCGGCTGGCACCTGCCTCGGCGTTGCGGGACCTGGGATGACCGAGCCGGAGACGACCGAGCCGGAGAAGAGCGAGCCGGAGAAGAGCGAGCCCGAGATGACCGAGCCGACGGAAGTGCCGGCCGCGCCCCCGGGAGACGGGGCGCTGTACGAGCTGCAGGCCGTGGCCCGCCGCTACCAGCGGGGCTCGACCCCGGTCGAGGCGCTGCGCGGCATCGACCTCGAGATCGCCGACGGCGAATTCCTCTCCATCGAGGGCCCCAGCGGCTCGGGCAAGAGCACCCTGCTGCAGCTCCTCGGCGCCCTCGACACCCCGACCACCGGCACCCTCCGCTTCGACGGCCACGAGCTCACCGCCGCATCGGACTCGACGCTCACCCGCATCCGCAGCGAGGAGATCGGCTTCGTCTTCCAGCAGTTCAACCTGATCCCCACCCTGACGGCGGCGGAGAACGTGGCCGTCGCCATGATCCCCCAGCACCGCTCCAAGCCCGAACGACGGCAGCGGGCGCAGGAGCTGCTCGAGCGGGTGGGGCTGGGCGCCAGGGTGGAGCACCTGCCCTCCCGGCTGTCCGGCGGAGAGCAGCAGCGGGTGGCCATCG
>DMNK01000152.1:3975-6856 GCA_003453695.1 Acidimicrobiaceae bacterium
CAGCGGGTGGCCATCGCCCGGGCGCTCGCCAACGAACCCCGCGTGGTCATCGCCGACGAGCCCACCGGCAACCTCGACTCCGAGAGCGCCGAGGGGATCCTCGACCTGCTGGCCGAAGTGCGGGCCGGGGAGCGGCCCGTCACCGTGGTGGTGGCCACCCACGACCCCGATGTGGCCGGCCGGGCCGGGCGACGCATCCGCTTACGCGACGGGTCGGTGGTGGAGGACACCGGAAGAGCGTCGGTCTGATCGGCCCACGGGGCCGGCGTCAGCCGACCAGCTCGTAGTCCTCGAGCGCGGGCCGGGCCATGACCTCCCGGAAGCGGGTGAAGGTCCACGGCCACACCGCAGGCACGCCCCGGTCGTCCAGGTACCAGCTCCGGCACCCGGTCACCCACACGGTCTTGCCCGCCGCCTCGGTGCGCTGCTCCTCGAAGCGCACCGCCGCCTCGGTGCTGGGGGCGATCTCCCGGCACCGGCCGTCGGAGATGTGCTCGACGAGCTGCATGATGTAGGCGAACTGCAGCTCGGCCACGTCGATGAGCGAGAAGTTCCCCACCGGGCCGTTGGGACCGTTCAGCATGAACAGGTTGGGGAACCCGGGCACGGAGATGGCGGCGTAGGCCCACGGCCGCGGCGTCCACAGCTCCTCCAGGCTCACCCCGCCGCGCCCGAGCACCTGGATGGGCCGCAGGAAGCGGTCCACTCGGAAGCCCGTGCCGAGCACGAGCACGTCGAGCTCGTGCAGCGTGCCGTCGGCGGTGCGCACCCCGGCGGGCTCGACCCGCACGATGGGGTCGGTGACGAGACGGACGTTGGGGCGCTCGATCGACTCGTAGAAGTTCGGAGAGACGATGAGCCGCTTGCAGGCGGCGCGGTAGTCGGGCCGGAGGCGCTGGCGCAGCTCGGGGTCGGCGACCTTGCCCAGGTTGGCCTCGCACAGCTGCTGGAGCATCTTCACCTGGGGCGAGTCGGCGTCGACCACGGCGTTGGCGAAGCCCTCTTCGAACAGGGTGGCGAGCTCGGCCCGGGTGCGGGCCACGGCACCGGGGTCCGCCCGGAACTCGGCTTGCTGCAGCTCGTCGAAGGCGGGGTTGCCCACGGGCAGCACCCACTGGGCGGTGCGCTGGAACAGCGTGTACTCGGCCACCGTGTCGACCACGGCGCAGGTGACCTGCACGGCCGACGACCCGTTGCCGATCATCCCGAGACGGGTGCCCTGAAGCGCCACCGAGTGGTCCCAGCGGGCGGTGTGGAACGTCGGACCGGCGAAGCTGTCCAGCCCCTCGATGGCAGGGATGGAGGGATGGTGCAGCACACCGGTGGCGGCGATGACCACGTCGGCGAGGTCACGGCGGCCGTCGGCGGTGGTGACGTGCCAGCGCCCGTGGCCGAATTCGAGGCGGGTGACCTCGGTCGAGTACTGCACGTACTTCTCCACCCCGAAACGCCTGGCCACCGTCTCGAGGTAGGAGAGGATCTCGGGCCCGGGGGAGAAGACGTGGCTCCAGTCGGGGTTGGGGGCGAACGAATAGCTGTAGAGATGAGAAGGGACGTCGCAGGAGATGCCGGGATAGGTGTTCTCCCGCCACGTCCCTCCGAGGCGGTCGGCCTTCTCGTAGACGGTGAGGTCGGTGAATCCGGCCTCGTGCAGCTTGATGGCAGCCAGGATGCCGGCCATGCCGCCGCCCACGATCACGAAGCGCAGGGGCCCCCGCCGGCCGTCACCGCTGGCGTCGCTGGTCAAAGCGCCCTCCCGTGCATCCGCCCGGTGGGCAGGTTACCCGAGCACCGCCGGCCCGCCCCTTGAGCCGGTGCCCGCTCCGGGACGTCGCCTAGCGTGAGCGGACGTGGGAGGGGGGTCCCGTCCGGCTTCGCGTCTGTCCCGGCGCGACCTTTTGCGAAGCGGCCTGCTCGCCGCCGGTGCAGTGGCCGGGGGCGGGTTGCTCGGGGCCTGCGGGAGCTCGTCGCCGGCGACGGTGCTCGAGGGCGGGCGTTACCGGTGGCCGGTGCCGGTGACCCGACGCAAGCCCGGCTCGCTGCCCTTCTCCGATCGGCCGGCAGGAACCGACACCATGCCGGAGATCGACCACTTCGTGGTGCTCATGATGGAGAACCACAGCTACGACAACTATCTGGGCATGCTGGGGCGCGGCGACGGCTTCACCCTCGGCGCCGGCGGCGTGCCCACCAACTGGAACCCCACCGCCGACGGCGCCAGGCAGCTCGCCTTCCCGATGCCCAACGACTGCCAGCAGGGCGGCAGTCCGTCCCAGGAGTGGGCGGCCTGTCACGCCCAGTTCGCCGGCGGCACCAACATGGGCTTCGTCACCTCGCCGAGCGGGCCTGTGTCCATGGGCTACTGGGACGGCGCCCAGCTGCCCTTCTACTACTCGCTCGCCTCCACCTTCCCACTGGCCGACCGCTGGTTCTCCTCGCTCCTGGGCCAGACCTTCCCGAACCGCCGCTTCCTCACCGCCGCCACGTCAGCCGGCATGGTGAACGACGTGGTGGCGCAGGCCATCGCCAAGCCGCCCAACGGCACCATCATGGACCGTCTCGACCAGCACCGGATCAGCTGGCGCAACTACTTCCACACGGGCAGCCTGCCCACCATCGACGTCTGGTTCGACGACCACGCCGCCCACGAGGGGAAGGTGGTGTCGGTCGATCAGTTCTTCTCCGACGCCTCGGCGGGAACCCTGCCGGGCTTCTCCATCGTCGACCCGGACTTCAGCTCGGGCTCGGAGGAGGACCCGCAGAACATCGCCATGGGTCAGTCCTTCGCTTCCCAGGTCGTCTCGGCGGTGATGCAGGGCCCGGCGTGGCCGAAGACGCTGCTCATCTGGACCTATGACGAGCACGGCGGGTACTACGACCA
>DMNK01000152.1:7010-13038 GCA_003453695.1 Acidimicrobiaceae bacterium
TACTACGACCATGTGCCGCCGCCGCCGGCGCTGGCCCCCGACGACACCGCCCCGCTGTCGCCGGTCAGGCCCGACGGCCCCGAGAAGGCCTACGACGGCTTCCGCCGCTACGGCTTTCGGGTGCCGGCCGTGGTGGTGTCCCCCTACGCCCGCAAGGACCACGTGACCCACGTCGTCCACGACCACACCTCGATCCTGGCCATGGTGGAGCGCAAGTGGAACCTTCCTGCCCTCACCTACCGCGACGCCAACGCCGAGGACCTCATGGACTTCCTCGACCTGTCCAACCCCGCCTTCAGGGAGCCCCCGACCCTGGCTGCGGCATTGTCGGCCGGGGCCAACTGCTCGCCCGGCCACGCCGGCACCATTCCGCCGGCCGGGTCGCTCGTTCGCTGAACGTTCATCCGGTTTTGGCCTCCCGGCCGTTGCGCGGCGGGGCGTCTGGGACAAGAGTTGGGACCCCACCACGGGAAGGAGCGACCATGGCTGAGATGACCCGCTACGAGCACGGCGTCCCGTCCTGGGTGGACATGGGGGCCCCCGACCCCCAGGCTGCGCTGGCCTTCTACGGCGAGCTGCTCGGTTGGACGGGCCAGGACATGGGGGAGGAGGCCGGGCACTACACGATCGCGTCCAGGAACGGGAAGATGGTGGCCGCCATCAGCCCGGCCCAGCAGCCGGGCCCGCCGTGGTGGTCCACCTATATAAACGTGGACGACGTCGACCAGGTGACGAAGAAGGCGGAGGCCGCCGGCGGCGAGGTGATCGTCGCCCCCATGGACGTGATGACCGCCGGGCGCATGGCCATCTACCGGGACACGACCGGCGCCTTCATCTCGGCGTGGCAACCCCGGGACCACCTGGGGGCGCAGCTCGTCGACGAGCCAGGGGCGTTCACCTGGTGCGAGCTGGCCACCTCGGATCTCGAGAAGTCCAAACGCTTCTACGGAGACGTGTTCGGCTGGGGCTGGGGCGGGGCGCCCGGGTACGCCGAGGCCCAGGTCTCGGGGCGCACCATCGCCGGGGTCATGCCCCGGCCCGAGATGATCCCGGCCGAGGTCCCCGACAACTGGCTGGTGTACTTCGGGGCCTCCGACGTGGACACCGACGCCGCCAAGGCCCAGTCGCTCGGCGCCAGCCAGCTGGTGGAGCCCACGGACATCCCCAACATGGGCCGGTTCGCCGTCTTCCTCGATCCGCAGGGAGCCGCGTTCGCCCTGTACAAGTAGGCGGCCACCTCGCAAAGGGAAGGGCCCCGGCTGATGCCGGGGCCCTTCTTCGTCTCGGATGTCTCGACCGGCTGAGCGCCGGCTTGATGTCTCGGCGTGGCTCAGCGGCGACCGCGGGTGGCTTTGCGGGCGGGGGCCCTGCGGGCAGGGGCCCGGCGGGCCGTCTTCTTGGCCGTGGTCTTGCGGGCGGTGGTCTTCTTGGCGGCCGGCCGCTTGGCTGCCGTCCTGCGGGCAGGGGCCTTGCGGGCAGGCGCCTTTCGGGCGGTGCTCTTCTTGGCGGTCTTCTTGGCCGGGGCCCGGGTGGCGGTGGCCGCCTTGCGGGCAGGGGCCGCGGCCTTGCCCGCCGCCTTCACCAGGTCGTCCATGATCGGGAACGACCCCCTCTTGAGCTTGGGGGCGTTCGAGGGGTTGAGGACCGCCTCCTTGAAGGCCTTCACCGGGGTGATCCGGGCCTTCTTGGAGGCCTTGATCATGATCTGTTCCCCGGTGGCAGGGTTGCGACCCATGCGGGCGGGGCGGTCCACCTTGACGAACTTGGCGAAGCCGCTGATGGCCACCGCCTCGCCTTTGGACACCACCGCCGTCACGACGTCGGTGAACCCCTCTAGGACTCTGGACACGGTGGAGAGGTCCACATCTGAGTGGACCGCCACCGACTTGGCTAGTTCGCGCTTGTTCATAGGGCGGTGTTCTAGTGCATCGGTTCGCGGGAGTCGAGGATTTCCCGGGAAATGCGCCAATTTCGGCCCTCACCCCGCCGATCCTCCTGGTCCTGACTGCGATGCGTCAGTGCTCAGGCGTGGAGGGTGCCGTCTCCGATGCGGCGTGCTCCGCCACCCACACCTGTAGTGCACCGGCCGCTTCCTGGGCTGACGCCAGGTGGTCCGCCGCCGATCCGTTGCCGTCAGTGACGATCCCGACCAGCTCTCGATCCGGGTCGACGGCCACGTCGTCGAAGGCCCCTTCGGCCCCGCCGGGAACCGTCACGGCGGACGCCGGCTCAGGTGTCCGCGGCTGCTCGAACTCAAAGGGCTCGGGAATCGGGCGCAGCATGCCCCGGCTGACCCAGCCACGCTTGGGGTCGTCCGCCCACACCAGCACGGGCGGCAGGACCACCAGTGCGCTCAGCAGCGCCACGCCGACATTGAGCGCCACGATGATCCCGAAGTCGCGCAGCAGTGGCATGGGAGAGGTGGCGATGACGGCGATGCCGGCGATGGCGGTCCCTGCCGACACCAGGAAGGCCCGCCCGGTGCGTGCAGCGGTGACGTGCATGGCGTCGGCTGGTTCGTGGCCGCGGTTCCGCTCCTCCACGAAACGCAGGAGGATGAGCGAGGTGAACTCCGTGCAGACGGCCACCACCAGAGGACCGGCGACTGCGGTCATGGGGCTGAGCTTGATCCCGAAGGCGATGGCGATGAGTGACACCGCTCCGACGGCGACGAGGACCGGGATGAGCGACAGCAGGGATCGAACCACACTGCGCAGCCGGAGCACCAGCCACAGCCCCACGAACAGCAGAGCGAGGTTGGTCAGGACGACCCGTGAGGAAGCCAGGTTCTGCAGCAGGCCAACGCCCACGATGGCGATGCCTCCGGGGGCGACGGACATGCCGGGCGGAGCGTGCTCATGCTCGAGATCGTTCACGATGGGCACGAGGTCGGACAGGGTGTTGGTCTTGGTCCGGAAGATGATGTTCAGGGCCTGCCCCCCCTGCGCCGACGTCGTTCGTTGGATGGAGGGCGTGCTTCCGAGGAAGAGGGCTTCCACCTGCGGACCGGTGGGTGGGACCTCCGACGCCCCGGGGACAGCGAGGACTTGATCGAGGCTGTTGACGATGCCGGTCGGCGGATAGAGGACTTTCGGGTACTTGTCCACGAGACGGTGGGACAAGGCGACGACGTAGTCCACCGTCCGATCACTGAAGGGCTGGTTGGTAGAGACCACGACGCCCAACTCGTTGTCGGAGCCGCTGGCCGACTTCAGGGCGTTGATGTCCTTTATGGCCTGCGAGTGCGGGTTGAGCCATTGGATGGGGTCGGTCTGGAGGACGAGCTTGCCCTCCAGGGCCACACCGGCGACGAAGATGGCGATGGAGAGCACGGCTGCGGGGACGGCAACTCGAGGGGAGAGGCTGCCGAGCCACACCACGATGCGAGCCAGCCGGCCGTGGGAGAAGTCCTTGCCTCGGGTCGGCGACTTGTACTCGCGAATGCCGAGGATGGCGAGGGTGGCGATCATGCTGCACACGCACACCGCCACGATGCCGACGACGAGCAGCGAGCCGAACTGACGGATGACCGGGATGTGGGCGAACCACAGAGCGGCGAAGGCGAAGACGGCGTCGAAGGTGACCACGAGCAAGGCAGGACCGAGGCCACGGGCGGCGGCCTGCACAGGGTGCGCAGCTCGGTCGAGGACGACCTCCTCCTCGATGCGCGAATGCATCTGGATGGCGTAGTCCATGCCCACGCCGAGCAGCACGGGGAGCGCGGAAATGGTGGCCAGGGTGAGGGGGATCCCGAAGAAGCCCACCAGGCCGAAGGCCCAGACCATGCCGACGGCCACGATGGCGAACGGAAGCAGCCGCCACCGCACGTTGAAGAGGAGCAGGAGGATGACCACCATGACCACGGCGGCGATGGCACCCAGCACCAGGATGCCGCCCTTCAGATAGCTCTGGATCTCTTTGAGCACGGCGGGCACGCCGGTCGTGATCGTGGTGGCGTTCTGGAACTGGGCGGTGGCGACGATGGCGTTCACGCTGTCGGCCGCGGTCGACTCCTGGGCGATGGTGAGGTTGGGCTGGAGGTAGACGGCGAACAGGGCGTGGTGGTTGTTGGGAATGACAGCCTGGAGCTCGGTGCGGATGGCGCCGTTGTTCTCGTGGACCAGAAAGTCGACCCAGGCGGGATTGGAGAGGTTCTGCTGGTCCGTGGGGACGCGTACGAGACGCTGGTACTGGGCGCCCAGGTAATTGAGGCGCGCCGTCTTGCCCTTTGGCGACGGGTCCTTCCCGATGGTTCCCCCGACGATCGAGGCCGCTGGCGTGTCGAAGGGATTCCCGTCAGGGCTCTGCAGGAGGGTGGAGGTGATCGACATGGCGTCGAGAGGGGAGACCTCGGAGTACACCCAGTGGTCAGCGGCCAGCCTGGCGTCAAGGGACTGCATCAACTTGATGTTGTGGGGAGTGAAGAAGTCGTCGATGGTCTTCCCGGGGCTGAAGGTGATCAGGGTGGCCATCGGGTCGCCGCCGAAGAGAGACTCGTAGCGCGTGTTGTCGATGTAGGCGCGGTCGGTCTTGTTGAGGTAGTCAGAATTGCTGGTGGAGAAGTGCAGTGAGAAGAGCCCGATGCCGAGCACGAGGGTGACGAGCAGGCCGATCGTCCCGACCATGCCGGCGTGCTTGCCGAGATTGAGGCCCAACCACTCCCAGTACCGTCGCATCACGCCCCCGTGGTGATGACGCTCGGTCGCCCCCCGACGGCCGACCCGCGCATAGTAGGTGCTTCGATTTCCTCCTGCTACGCCGGCGCCTTGAACATTCCGTCCGCCGAGGCGTCGAGGGGGATGGATCCGTTGGCGATGGCGACGGCGGCCAGCTGAGAGCTCACGTTCAGCTTTCTGAGGATGGATCGAATGTGGGTCCGTACGGTGCTGAGGGCCACCACCTGCTCGGAGGCGATCTCCGTCGCCGAGCGCCCGCGCATCATCTGGTGGAGCACCCGGCGCTCAGCCGGCGTGAGCTCCACCAACCCGTGGTAGGGAGCCGGGAACCTCCGCAGATCGGCTCCGCTGCCGTTCCCGTTGCCTGAGCGCATCTTGTGGGCCAAGCGCGTCAGCTCGTTGGGCAGGCTCTCGAGGTCGAACAGACCGGTCGCCCCTTCCTCGACGCAGGCGGCGACGGCCATGGCGCTGGCGCCGAAGCTCACGGCGACCACCGGCGAGCCGGCCTGGACGAAGCGTCGGGTGAGATTTGCCGCCGCTTCCCACGGGTCGACGCGCTGTTCGTTGCCTGGCGGGGCCGGCTCGGGATGGAGCACGACCACGACGGCGTGAGGCTCCACGACGTAATGGTCGAGAAGCGCGGTCTCGATGGAATGCGACGTAGACATCGAGGGCATGGCCCCAACCCGGCGAGCCATGGAGGCCACGGCGGCGGCCCCGAGGCGGGCGGCCCGCGGTGGTAGCGGTTCGGGATCGACGATGAGCACACGCATGGCGGCGTCGCGGCTCCTCGGTCGTTCCGGATGGACGGTCGGGGTGGAGAACAAGACCTCCTCCGACGGACCGGAGGTCCCACGCGCTCCCTCTTCGCCCAGGGGCACGAGGACTCGCCGCACCAAGCGGGGCCGGGCACTGAAATGCGCCGCCAGGCGCTCACCGTGGCCCAACGATCCCGACACCGGAGGGGCCAGTCCCTCGGGTACTCGGGCGACGGCGACGGGGAGGGGAGTGCCGGTTGGAGAGCGCCGATGGTGGCGCGCCGAACGGATGGAGGCGATGGCCGCGCCCGTGACCGCCGAGGGTTCGAGGTCGTCGGGGGCGACGCCGATGCCCACCGCAACCTCGACCTGTGTCGAGGTGGACCCCACGACGAGATGGTCGCCCATGGCCCGCGCCAGCCGGCGGCCGAGCGTGCTCGCCGGGATGCGATGCGCCCCGTTGCCGAAGCACACGGCGAGGCGCGACCCGCCGAGCATGCAGATCCAGTCGCCCGGGCGCACGCAGCCCTCCATGCGCCGGACAGCCAGGTCCCACAAGACGTTCGGAGCCGGCGCCGGGTCTTCGCCGGCCAC
>DMNK01000152.1:13256-13750 GCA_003453695.1 Acidimicrobiaceae bacterium
TGCGGCGCTCGTCCGATGCGCGCTCGTCGGGAGGCGGGAGGAGCCGACTCGTGAGACGAGCGTCCTCTTCCATGGCCGCCCGCACCGCCGCCGGAGTCAGATGCTCCGTCGGCAGACCGTGTGATGCCGGACCTTGCTCCTCACGCCCCCCCGGGACGAAGGCGACCATCGTGCCCCCCGCACTCGCCATCCTCTGCTGTCGCCCTACCAGCTGGTAGCCCCGCACCATGGAATGTAGCGCGTTCTAATCCGCTGCGGGCAAGGCCTCTTGCGGCAACCCCGACTCCCGGCCCGGCCGTGGTTCAGAAGCTGCCCGGGAGGGCGGTACTGACGTAGGCGAAGAAGAGGAAGAGCGACCCCAGGACGAGCGGGGCGCCGATGACGAGCACTCCCAGCCGGAGCTGGGGTCGGAGGCTTCGCAGGCGCCGGACGACGACCCAGCCGGCGGCCAGCACGACGGTGACAGCGCCCCACACGATGGTGAGCGCCACCCC
>DMNK01000152.1:13998-15322 GCA_003453695.1 Acidimicrobiaceae bacterium
TGGCTGCCCACCAGGCTCGCCTTTACGATCAAGCGCTGGGAAGCGCTGTAGCGCGGGTTGCACGTCGTCAACGTGAGCGTCGGCTGGGGCGTCGGATCGAGGACCGACACATTGGTGGGGAGCACGGCGAAGGAGTCGGTCACGTCATAGGTGAAGGTACCCTGAGTGGTCTGGACGTAGATCGGGTCCCCGGGCTGCAGCTCGTTCAGGTTGTAGAAGGGAGCCGCGTAGGTCGTCCGATGACCGGCGATCGATGCGTTGCCGCTCTCTCCGGGAAGCGGAGTGCCCGGGTAGTGGCCCGGACCCTGCTGGAGCTGGGCTTCGCCCACTCCCTCCACGATGGCGTCGTCGAGCCCGATCTTCGGGATGGACAGATACCCGATCGGGCCGCCGACGGCGGGGTCCCCGGTGACCGGGGCGACGTATCCCATGTACCGGTCGATGCCGGGGTGGGAGTTCTCCTGCGGCGCCGGTGCTGCTTGTTGGGGGATCACCGGGACCGTCGTGGTCGTGGTGGACGTCGAGGTGGTTGTCGTCGCCCTGGCCGCCGGCCGCGTGGTGGCGGGTGTGGGTCGGGTGGTGGAGGTGCTCGGCGCCGTCGAGCTGCCCGGTGAGCCGGCCGCGTTGCCGCCCCCGGCGCGAGGGACGAGCTCTCTGCCGAGGAGGGCGGCGAGCTCGTGGCGAAGGTTGCTCTGGGCTCCGTGCTCGTAAAGGGCGGTGCCCCAAAGCTGGTACGCGACGAAGGCGACCATGAGCAGACCCGCTCCCAGCAGGGCCGAGCCGAGACGGAGCAGAATCTTCGCCCCCCGCACGGTAATCGAGTGTAGGTCCGGGCGTGGCGTTTTCGGCATCGCTGGTGAGCGACTTTCGTCTGCGGCTGCGGTGCGCGACATATGGTGGAAGCGCACCGGAGGGGGGCCCGAGTGCCGACCACGCAACGACGACGCCAGCGCGGACGACGGCACCACCGCCCCGCGCCGCTCCGCCCCGTCGCCGTTGCAGTCGTGTCCGAGAGAAGAGGGGTGCCGACTCGCCAGGCCCTGCGCCGGTCATCCGGCGAGCTCCCGGGAGCAATGCGGTGGGTCTCCTTGCTTGCGGGCTGGCCCTGTTCGTGGTGATCCTCTTCGTCAGAGGTGGGCCGCCGCCCACGTCGGTGGACACGGCGTCGGTGGTCCAGCCCACCACGGATCTCTCCCGGGGCCATCTCGCTGAGGCAGCGCCGTTCGTGATCGGAGACGCGTCTCAAACCCTCAGGGACCTGGCCGACACGTTCGTCATCGGCCAGGGGTCCACCCAGACAGGCACGGTCGTCGGTCTCCTCCAC
>DMNK01000118.1 GCA_003453695.1 Acidimicrobiaceae bacterium
GCTTCCCAAGCTGAGAACGCGGGTTCGATTCCCGTCGCCCGCTCTCATTTCCCCTGTTCCAGAGCCTCAGCTCGATGAGGTGCCGACGCTCATGGCGCGTCCAAGACGTGGCCGCCTCCAGTGCCGGAGCAATTTCTAGATGGTGTTCGGCGCGGATCAGTCACTCGTTCGACGCCTCGACCCTGGTTCCCATCCCAAGGAGGCCACACAATCGATCGTTTTTCAAGACGAAGTTGGGCAATCTCCTCGCCAGGCGAATCGACGTCTGCTTTGCCAGCCTCGTCTCGTTGGGGTGTACGGCCTCCGCCCATAGCTGAGCCTCATGGGAAGCGATGCCGCTCCGGCCTCGGTTCCGAATGTTCAGTCGATCGTGCCCGCAGCGGCCACCCACTGTGTCACCTGTCCGGTCACGTCGGCGATGAAGTCGAAATCGGCGTCGTAGTGGAGCACGACGAGACCCTGGTCCTCTGCGGCGGCGGCGACAAGTAAGTCGGGCACCTTGCGTCCCCTCAAGCTTTGCTCGGCCAACAACCGCTGGACATGCCGGGCGCGCCTCAAGTGGGCGTCCGTCGTTTCGACGAGGGAGAACGAATCAAGCGCCTCAGCCAGTCGATCCCACTCAGCAGCGTTTCGAGCGGAAAACCCGATCTCCAGGTCCGAAATGCCCGCACGGGCCGCGGTGCCTCTTGTCAAATGCGGTTCGAGCGCGGCGCGGACAGCGGGTACGGCTACACGAGTGAGGACGCTCGTGTCCACCAAGTGCGTCAGCGCCATGCTTCGGCCCGGTCCGCGAGCGGGGCCGCCCCTAGAGCGTCAAGGGCGTTGGCCACGACCTCCTCGCGAGTGCCACCAGCCCGGCGAAGAGCCTCGTTGACAGTGTCCTTGATCGTCTCGGTACCGAGCTGGGCCCGAGCGGCGTCGAGTGCTTCTTCGTCGATGTCAACCAGGCGCTTGCTCATGCCGCTAGTATATACTGGATGGTAGTTCGTATATATGAACCGACGCCGACCCGCCGCCCCCCGCTGACACCGGCCTCATGGCGCGTTCATGGCGCGTCCCGGCCCATCCGCTGGGGTTCGCCATCGCCCGCCGGATTGCTGGCCTGCCGCTCCGGTTCGCCAGAGTTCGCCGATTCAGGCTGGAGACGATTCCCAAGCTGAGAACGCGGGTTCGATTCCCGTCGCCCGCACCAGGGCCGAGCGCCCGACGCCACGGCGTACCGCGTTGGGCGCTCAGCGGCGGCTGCTGGCGATCCATCCGAGGCCCATTGGCCCTGCCTCCGCCGTCCTGAGCGGGTCATTGTGTCTGTCATGAGGCCGAGTGAAGAGGTAGGCCGTGTCGAAGGGGCGAGGGTCCTGCTGGGCTCGCGCTCGACCATGTCGCCGGGCGCAGCAGCCTTTGAGGTCGGCCGGTGCGTCGTCAGGACCATGCTCCTGCTGGCGCGCAGGCAGATTCGCCAGCCCCACCGGAACCTCGGCCTCGTCGTCCCCTTTGCCGACGGGACATCGGCGGCGATCTACCGCGAGACCACTCTGGTCCGCGCTCCGGCCCGGGACCCCGCCTTTCTCGCCGTCTGTTTCCGACTTCGTGGGCTAGGAAGCGGCACATGGGGGCATGCGCTGTTTCGCGCTGAGAGCCTCCTCAACACGGTTCTGTTCGCTGGGTTCCCCGGCCTGGTGTCGAAGCTGTGGCTCCGCCATGACGAGCACGACGTCTATCGCGGGCTGTACGAGTGGGACGGGGCCGACCTCGCACTCCACTACGTCGACGCCCTCTGGTGGGTGTTGGCCCTCGTGAGCGTACCGGGAACCATCAAGTTCGCCATCGTGCCCGGCGTCGAACGCGACCGGGTCCTGGCCGGTCCCTCTGTCTTGGACCGTCTCCCGGAAGAGCCAACCGGATGGTGGCGACCCGTGGCGCTACGCCGACCTCGAGATCCGGGTCGAGGTGAACTCCGGTAGCCCGCCTTGTGATCGGGTGCGCCACGAAGCGAGCACGGCGTGCCGGGAAGCCGGAGTGCGATAACCGCCGGACTCGATGAGAATGCTGCGCTCCAGGACGCACAGCTGGGCGTACATCTCGGCGTCGAAATCGGACCACTCTTCGCGTCGCTCACAGAAGCTGTCGAGAAGAAACCTGAGTGGGGCGATCATCCATTCCATCCTGGAAGCTTCGGGATCGGTCGGACCGGCAAACAGGGTCCAAGGTCCCGGGACGATCGCCGGCGGGACGGCCCACCGCTCGTCCCCGGCCCACCCGCAGCGGATCTCCGCCCCGAGTGCCGGGTCGTTCGCCCCTACGAAGGCTGCCGGAACGGCCGCACACTCGTTCTATGCGGGCAAAGAAGGGGGGCCAGCGATGACCAGACGAGGTTGGGCGATCATCAGTGGGGCGGTCCTGGTCGTGGCGGGAGTGGCCACCTGGGCGGTCGTCGCCCCGGCCCTCGTTCGATTCCCGCTGAACACGAACCAGACCATGCAGTACCGGGGAACGGTGACCCTGGGCGCCAACCTTTCCAACCTGGCGCCGCTGGCCTCGCCCGTGACGCTGCCCCTGCAGATGACGCGCTCGGTCAAGGTGGTGAGTGGCTCGTTCAGCAACGCCACCGTCGCCGAGGCCGTCAACCTGCACTTCGCCGGCGTTACCAAGAGCGAGACGTACCAGTACGTGATGGACCGGCGCAGCATGCAGCTGCTGAACGAGCCGGGCTCCTACGCGTTCGGCACGCCGGCCGAGCGGATGACCCCGGCGGGCTCCTACCGGATAACGATGCCCATGGGCACGAGCAGCACCCGGAGCTACCAGGCGTGGGCTCCTGAGACGAATTCGGCTGTCACCATCGTCCCGACGGGCCCGGTCCACAGAGACACGCTGGCCGGCACCGACGTGGTCACCTTCACCACCAACCTCGACCACCCGGTGGCGCCGTACTACCTCGCCTACCTCGAGAAGGGCGGTCTGCCGGCGTCGCTGAGCGGCACCATCGTCCAATCGGTCCTCGCCGGCCAGGGTGTCAACATCACGCAGGTCTTCCAGGCGGCGGCCGGAGTCATGAACCCGGCGGAGCTCGCCGCCCTGCAAGGTGATCTCGCCCAGCCCGCCACGGTGAGCTACTCGTACTTCCAGAACGGTCACGTCGCCGTACAGCCGCAAACCGGCGTCATCGTGGAGGCAGGCAGCACGCGCGAAGGGGTGAGCGCCAGGATCTCGGCCAGCGGGTTGGCCGCCGCCGTGTCCGCGCTCGACCCGCTCGCCTCCAACAACCCGGCGGTGCACGCCTTCGACCAGGCCGTCGCCACCCTGAGCGCGCCGATCACGGTGCTCTCGCTCTCCTTCCAGCAGACTCCGGCCTCGGCGCGGTCCATGGCCGCCGTGGCCGCCAGCAACGCCAGGATGATGAACCTCCTGCAGTGGCAGCTGCCCGTCCTCTTGGCGGTCCTGGGGGTTGTGGCGATGCTGATCGGCACGCTGTGGCGTCCCCACCGGGCCGAGGTGGTGGCCATGCCGGTGCGGCCCGCTGCGCCGGACCACGAGCACGAGGTGCCGGCTCGCCGGCACGCGTGAACGCCGTGCACCGCCCCCTCGGTCCCTCCGACGCCGTGTTGTGGTCGATGGAGCGCGACCCGCTCCTGTGCTCCACGGTGACCGCCGTCGGGCTGCTCGATCGCGCTCCCGATCGAACGGAGCTGCGCAGCCGGTTCGAGCTGGCGGTACGGGATGAGCCGCGGCTGCGCCAACGGGTCGGAGGACAACTGTGGGGTGTGGGACGTGCGTGCTGGGTCGACGACCGGGACTTCGACCTCTCCGCCCATCTGCGCTGGCTGGGAGGGGTCGACGATCCCCGTTGGTTGTGGCACTTCGCCGCCCAGACGGCCGAGGAGGGCTTCGATCGCAGCCAGGCCCTGTGGCAGGTGACCGTGGTGGAGGACCTGGCCGGTGGCGGAGCAGCGTTCGTCGTCAAGCTCCATCACGCCCTCACCGACGGGCTGGGCGCCGTCGACCTGCTGCGCCACCTCGTCGCCGTGTCTCCCGGGGTTGTCGAGCGAATGGCGCCCCGGCCGGTGCCGGAAATGACGGGACCCACCGGCACGGCGGCCCACGTGGCCGGCATGGCTCGCCATCCCGGGCGCACCGTACGCAGTGCCGCCGGTCTGGCCGGTTCACTGACCCGTCTCGTGGCGCCCTCGCCGAACCGGATGGCACCGTTGTGGGACCGGCGCAGCACGAGGTGGCGCTTCGACACCGTCGAGTTCCCCCTCGAGGCGTTGCGAGCCGCCGGTCGCATCGCCGAGGCCACCGTGAACGACGTCTTCGTCGCCGGTGTGGCGGGAGGACTCCACCGCTACTTCGCCCACCACGACCGCCATGTCGGGGCTCTGCGCATCAACCTGCCGGTGAGCCTGCGCCGTCGTGGGGACGGCTCGGCCGGCAACCGCTTCTCCCCGGTGCGGGTCGTCCTCGACATCTCTGAGCACGACGCCTACCGAAGAGTGCGTGCCGTGTCGGCACAGTGCCGCGCCGCTCGCCACGAACCGGCCCTTCCCCTGACCGAGACCGTGGCCGGCACACTGGCCCTGCTCCCGGCACCGGTCACCGCGGCGGTGATGGGCTCGATGCTCAAGGGCGTCGATTTCGTCGCCACCAACGTCCCTGGCGTCCCGGTGCCCTGCTCGCTGGCCGGGGCAGGGCTGACCCGCCTCTATGCCTTTGCACCTCTGTCGGGCGCGGCGCTCAACGTGGCACTGGTCAGCCACGTGGGCCTGGCCTGCATAGGCCTGAACTGCGACCGAGCCGTGATCGACGACCCGGACGTCCTGGTGGCCTGCGTGCACGATGGCTTCGACGAGGTGCTGGCGCTGGGACATGCCCGTGGAGCCCCGGCACAAAGAAAAGGAGCGTGATCGACGATGTCGCTTCTCGAGACCCCCTGGACCCGCCGCCACTTGGTGCCGAAGGCGGCACCCTCACAGCCGGGCGAACGAGGTGAGACCATCCTCGAAGCGCTCGTCGCCAACGCCAGGCGCACCCCGGATATCCCCGCCATGCGCCACCGGCCGGACGGCAGGACCTGGGAGGACATCACCTGGTCGCAGTATCTGACCGCCGTGCGTGAAGTGGCCGGAGGCCTGGCCGAGATCGGCGTGGAGCCCGGGTCCCGGGTGGCGATCCTCTCGGAGAACTCCCCGGCGTGGCACATTGCCGATCTGGGGACCCAGGCCAACGGCTGTGTCACCGTCCCCATCTACCCGACGAGCTCACCGGCGCAGATCGAGTACGTGTTCCATCACGCCAAGGTGGTCGCATGCTTCGTCGACGGGCACGCTCAGATGGGACGGATCATCGAGCTGCGCGAGAAATTGCCCGAGCTGCGTCTGGTGGTACTGGCCGACGGGGTGCGGCGCATCGGTGATGCCGGCATCGTCGAGTTGGAGGAACTGCGAGCCATGGGGGCCGACCGGTTGTCGCGCCATCCCGACTCGGTGGACCGCCGCATGGCCGAGGTGAGCCCGGAAGGGCTGGCCACCGTCGTCTACACCAGCGGCACCACCGGCCCGCCCAAAGGGGCGATGATCAGCCACCACAACATCATGTGGACCCTGCGCCAGGTGGCGGCTGCCTACGGGCTGGGTCCGGGCGAGCGACTCCTCTCCTTCCTGCCGTTGTCGCACATCGCCGAGCGCATGACCAGCGAGTTCATGCCCATCGTGGTGGCGGGGGAGACTTGGTTCGCCCGGAGCCTGGCATCGGTGGCAGACGACCTTCCCGAATGCCGGCCCACGATCTTCCTGAGCGTGCCGCGGGTGTGGGAGAAGCTCCGAGACGGCATCATGCGCCATCTCGCCGGACAGCCCGTGCTCGTGCGCACGGCGGCCGAGCGCTACATGGCCCTCGGCCTTCGCGTGGTGGACGCCCAGCAGCGCCACGTTGAGCCCACGCCGCTGGCGGCGGCCGCCTACCGGGCCCTCGACCGCTCGCTCGGGGGTGTGGTCCGCCAGAAGGTCGGGCTGGACCGGGCGCGCCTGTTGGTCACCGCGGCAGCCCCTGCCCATCCCGACCTCATTCGCTGGTTCTGCGCCATCGGCCTTCCCCTGCTCCAGATCTACGGGCAGACCGAAGGATGCGGGCCCAGCACCGCCAACCCTGTCGACGACCTGCGCATCGGCACCGTGGGCCGCGCCCTTCCCGGTATGCAGGTCCGCATCGCCGACGACGGCGAGATCCTGGTCAAGGGCGACAACGTGTGCATGGGCTACCTGGACGACCCGGTGTCGACGGCCGAGCTCATCGACGAGCAGGGCTGGATGCACACCGGCGACACCGGTGTGATCGACGAGGCGGGCAACCTCCACATCGAGGGACGCAAAAAGGACCTGATCATCACGGCAGCCGGCAAGAACATCGCCCCTCAGGGCATCGAGACCGATCTGGCCAACTCCCCCCTCGTCTCCGAGGCGGTCGTCGTCGGCGAGGGCGAGCGCTACCTGGCGGCCTTGCTGGCGCTCGACATGGAGGAGCTCACACGGTGGGCCGAGGAGCACAACAAGCTGCCCGACCCGGATGCCCTGAGCGAGGACCCGGACCTCCTGGCGGAGTTGCAGAGCGCTGTCGACGAAGTGAACGCCAGGCGCAGCCGGGCCGAGAGCATCCGTAAGTTCCGCGTGCTCCCACACACCCTGAGCGGTGCCGCCGGCGAGTTGACTCCCACGATGAAGGTACGCCGGGCCGTGGTGAGCAAGCGCTATGCGTCGCTGATCGCCGACATCTACGCCGACTGAGCCACGCCGAGACAAAGCAGAGCGCCTCGTCGGATTCCACGACCTGGGCGAGGCGCTTCTATCAACATCTGTAGACGGCGTGGTGCACCGGCGCCGGAGGCCATCAGCCGAGCTTCGGGCTCGGGACCGTTTCGCGGACCATTTCGCACCATCGATGCCAACTTCCCGCGCTCGGAGTGCCCAGCCGCCCCTAGCAAGGGCCCTTCATGACCACCCGATCACCTGGCCCAGTGTGCGCCCGCTGTCCGGTCCGGTCCCAGAGGAGTTGGTCGCTCAGGACCGGGGGGAATGAGACCACCCGAAAGGGCCTGGGACCTTCGACCCGGAGGAAGCACGACCACCGGACGGTGGGCGTCTTCCAACAAGGCCAGGGTGGTGGAGCCCAGGGACCGGGGGGCCAGGCCCACCCCGCGGGTGCCGACCACGATGAGGTCGCAGCCGAGCTCCTCGGCCACGGCGGCGATCACGAGAGACGGCGGGCCGTCGCGTACGACTGTCCGGAGGCGTGACCGACCTCGGAACGGGCGACACCAGGTCTCGACCTCTGCGCCTCGGTCGGCCGGGGCCATGTGCTCGAGGAGGCCGACGGCGTGGACGACGACGAGCTCGCCCCCGACCGCGGCGGCCAGGTCGGCGGCCCATCGCAATGCCGCCCGGGAGTGGTCCGAGCCGTCCACGCCGACTGCGACGCGCGCTATCGACGACGACGACGGCTCCTCAGCAGGCTCGGGTGACCCGCCTGTCCGGAACGGAGATGCAACGTCGATCTCGATGGTCAGGTCCCTTCGGGTTCTCGGGTGGCCGGAAAGTGCTCGACGATCGCATCCGAGCCCGGGAAGAACAATCCCTCGTGGCCATCGTCCTCCCAGCGGACCAGATACGGAGGGTCGCCGTTCTCCCCGCGCACCCCCAGGATCTGCGCCCCGCGCTCGGGCTCTCCGACGTGGTGTGGCTTGATGACCAAGCGGTCTCCCACTGCCGCTCGCATAGCTGGCTCCTCTCGTCAGGCGATGTCTCGGAACGGTGCTTCGTTCCTACAACCAGCGTCCTGGTCACGGGGTGCAGGCACCAGAGGCCAAGGTCACCCCCGGCGTGTAGGCCACCGGGGCCGGCGCCACTGCCCGGAGGGCACAGGCCATCTCGTCTTCCAGGGACCCTGCCGTGTCGATGACGGCCGCGCCCGCCCAGGGTGTGCCCGAGCCCATGCGAGCCATGGCTCGCAGCACCCTCTCGTCGGCTCCCGGGACATCGGCCCCGTCGGTGAGGCGAGCGCGGACCCGGGCCGCGGCGACGTCTTCGGGCACCTGGCAGCAGACCACGACCAGGCGGCTCGCCGTCTGCCGGGCCAGGGTCTCTGCGGCTCGCCACTGGTGGTCGTCCACGAAGGTGGCGTCGAGGATCACGGACTGACCGAGCGCCAGCGCCACCCGGGCTCGCGCCAGCAACGTCGAGTACGTGCTTCCCGGAGCGCCCGGGTCGAGGACCAGGTCGGCCACGCCCAGATACACATCGGGACTGTGGCGCCGGTTGGCCGCAACCTCCTCCTGGCAGGCGTGCAGGCGCGCCTGGCGGTCGGTGAAGTCCAGGAACGGGAAACGGACCGGCTTCTTGAACTTGAGCACCCGCCCCCCCGAGAAGATGAGCACCGAGACGTGGGTCTCCACCACCCCCCTGTCGCCGGTCGGCGAGCCCATGTCCCGCTCGTCGCCCGGTCAGCGGACCGCCGTGGCGCTGCCCACCGGTTCCCACATCCGACGATTGCTCTTCATCCAGTCGAAGGGGACGAGCAAACACGGGGGTCCGGCACCGTCGTCGATGACGGCGCGCACCACGGCGGCTCGATCCTCAGCTGCCACCTGGTGCCAGGCCAGTACCACCAGGTCGGCGTCGCCGATACGGGCCGGGATGCGTTCCTCGGGTGGCCCCGTCACCACCTCCAGGTGGTTCGGATACCCGTGACGCCGCGTGGTCTCCGAACGCCAGGCGGCGGCGTGGTGACCGGCGCCCTCCCAGATCGGTGGCGTCGTCCCGACATTGAGTACCACGAGCACCGTCGTGGCGATCCCCTGCCGGCGAAGACCGCCGGCCAGGGAGCGGGCCGCGTTCACGATCTCGGGGGAGCCGTCGGACGCCAGGAGCACCCGCTGCAGTCGGGGACCGCTCTTCGGCGTCGCCGGGACGCTCAGCCGTTGGAGAGGCAGGACCAGCACCGGCCACGGTACGCCGGCGCTCACCCGGAGCACGGTGGGCAACCATGCGACTCTTGTGACGCTGAGCGCGAGGTACGACGGCTCTAGGCCCAACGCCCGTCCGACGTCTGCCGCGTACTCCCTCCAGTCGGGCATGGCCAGATTGGCGGCTCCGCCCACGACGGTCATCCAGGGGAGGACTTCGTCACTCGCGGTCTTCTTCGACATGTGGACCTCCTTCACCGCTCGACGGTCACCCAGCGCTCGGATGGGGTGACGGTCACCGCGGTGCCGTCGCCGATCGCCACGGTGACCGACTGGGCGCAACGGACCGACACCGCATCGCTTCGAAGGCGGAGCTGCACCGCCCGACCGTGCCATTGCGTCCGCAGGCGGAGCTCACTCCAGTGGTCGGGCAGACGCGGGTCGACGACCAACGCCGCGTCGTCGGGACGGCCGACGCTCACCCCGGCGAACCCGAACACCACGGCGTGCCACAAGCCGGCCAGCGCGGCGGTGTGCAGACCCCCGCTGGTCGTTCCCGTCATGTCCTCGAGGTCGATGCGACGGGCGATCTCGAGGAGTTCCACGGCGTCGTCGAGCCGGCCGGCCCGGGCCAGGACCGCGGCGTGCACGGCCGGCGACAGCGAGCTGCCGTGGGCGGTCCTGGGCAGGTAGAAGTCCACGTCCCGCCGCAGGCTGCCTTCGGGCATGGCGGTGGGCACCATGTGGTGGGCCATGACCACGTCGGCCTGTTTGATGATCTGGGATCCCGCCACACGGCTACGGCCGAGCACGATGTCGGCCGGCACGGGCACGACACCGAGGCCGGCGACGAGCGGGAGCTCGAGTTCGTCGTAGCCGGCGAACTGACGGTGGCGGCCGGTGGCGGCGTCGTAGCCGGTGACGAGCCCGTCGGCCAGCGCCGTCCACCGCTGTGCCTCCTCTTGGCGCTCCTCGAGCGCCATGGGTGCCTCGGCCAGACGGGGTGGCGGCGAGCGCCGGGCCAGCTCGGCGGCAGCGCGCAGGTTCCAGGCGGCGAGAATGTTGGTGAAGGCGTTGTCATCGACGTCCTCGTGGTACTCGTCAGGCCCGATCACCCCGTCGATGTGGCCGTGCCCGGCGCCGTCCATCCGGATCCGGCTCGCCCAGTAGCGGGCCGTGTCGACGACCAGCTCCCGCCCCGGCCCCTCGAGGAACGACCAGTCGCCCGTCACCGAGGCGTAGTGCCACGCCGCCCAGGCCACGTCCGCGGTGATGTGCTCCTCCCGGTCACCGGTGAGGATGGGAACGAAGTTCCCGGTCGGATCGACGCCGCGGCGAGGGGTGACGTCGGTCCCGTCGACCGCCGACTCCCAGGGAAAGCGGGCTCCGAGGTAGCCCAGCTCCAGCGCCTTGCGACGCGCCGCCGGGAGGCGCCGGACGCGGTACTCGAGCATGGCGCGGGCGGCCGGTGGGTGGGCGGCGGCCAGCACCGGCAGGGCGAAGACGTCGGCGTCCCACAACACGTGCCCGGCATAGGCCGGTCCCGTCAGACCCCGGGCGCCCACCGCCGCTTCGCTCTGCGGGCCCGCCACCCCGGCCAGGTGGAACAGGGCGAAACGGGCTGCCAGCGTGAGCTCCGGATCCCCCACGACCTCCACGTCAGCAACTGCCCACCGTCGGGCCCAGGCGTCGCACTGCTCTCTGAACAACTCCTTCGGGCCCCGCCGACGAGCCGTTCGCTGGGCGCGGTCCAAGGGCTCCAGGTCCGGCGAGCCGCCATCGCCGACGGCGAAGGAGGCGATTCGACACAGCGAGATCTCGCCCCCGGTGGCTGCTGACGAGCGGGCGGCTCCCGGACCGAGTTCTGCTCGATCCACGACGGTGTCTGCGAGGCCGACGACGGACATGGCGACTCCGGGATGCCGCTCGGCGCGCTGCGCCGCTGTCGAGCGGCACATCGGTTCGAGAAGCTGGCGGCCCCCCGTGGCGACGAGGACGGCCGTGCCCGGACGGTCGAGGCACGACCACCGGGCGCTGCGGAACCTTCCTCGCTCGCCGCGAGCAACGGTCCGCCAGAGCACGCCGGTCCGCAGGTCGAGTAGGCGCCGACCCGGGCCGGGGGAGATGCCCATGTCGAGCGTGGCCCAGCTGGGCAGCGCCACGAGCGCCTGCCCGGTCTCCTCGCTCGGCTCGTACAGACCCGACACGTAGGTCACGGCGTCGGCGTGGGGACCGTCCTCTTCCAGGCTCCCTCGGGTGCCGATCAGTCCGTCCGCCACGGTCAGGATGCTCTCTGCCACCCTGTCGCCCATCTCGTCGCCGGCGTCGACCACGACCGCCCATGATTCGATGTCGTCGGCCGGTGCCTGCGGTCGCTCCGAGAGCACGTCGGCGACATCCGCTGATGTCTGACTCGCTCCCGCTACCGTCGCCGGTGGGGACGGGCGCACGAACACGTCGGAGATCGAGCGTGTCGCCCGGGACGACGGCACCCGTACCTCCTGAACCTCGCTCCCCGGGATGCTCTCGTGGATCCTCACATCGCCGCTTCCACCGCGGCGGGCGCCTCCTGTGCCAGGAGCCCCATGAGCGCGGCGAATTGGTCGAGGTCGCTCACCACCACGTCGGCGCCGGCCGAGAGCAGCCCCGCCGCCGGGGCTCGGCGGCCCACGCCCACGACATAGCCGAACCGGCCCGTCCGGCCCGCCGCCACGCCAGAGATGGCGTCCTCCACGACGGCCGTGACTCCTGGATCGAGGGCGAGCAGCTGGGCCGCGTACACATAGGTGTCGGGCTCGGGCTTCCCGGCCAGGCGCTGCGCCTTGGCCACCACACCGTCGACCACGACGTGGAAGAGCCCGTCCAACCCGCACACCTCGAGCAGCGCTGGACAGTGCTCGCTGGCCGACACGACCCCGGTGAGCCGGCCACCATCGAGGAGAGCGCGCACCAGCCGGACAGCGTCGGGGTACGGGCGGACGGCGCTGTGTTCGAGGAGGGTGCAGAAGCGCCGGTCCTTGTCCTGGGCGACCGAGCGCACCGTGAGCCGGGGCGATTCATCGTGTTCGGATCCTTCGGGCAGCACGAGACCTCGGGATCCCAGAAAATCCCGGACACCGTCGAGGCGCGGTTTGCCGTCCACGAAGCGCAGGTAGTCGTCGGTGTCGAAGGGCCGGCCGGCCGGCTCGGCCGGCCGGATCTGCTCCAGTACCGGATCAAAGACGGCTTTCCACGCCTGGGCATGGAGGCCAGCGGTGTCGACGAGCACACCGTCGAGGTCGAACAGCCACCCGCGCAGCTCGGTGCCCATGTGTCTGGCCGGCCTCTCGCAGAACAGACGCTTCTCAGCCTCGCCGGACCGGGACCTTGCTCACCGACGCCTTCGTCCCGGTGGTGGGCACCCGCACTTCGAGGATGCCGTCGCGATAGGAAGCTTCGACCTCGTCCTCCTGGGTGCCGGCCGGCAGGGTGAAGCTGCGTCGCAGGGACCCGTAGCGGAATTCGGAGCTGTAGCCCTCCTTGTCGTGGTGCTCGGACTTCTCCTGCCGCTCGGCGTGGATGTGGAGCATGCCGTCGGACACGGTGACCTCGACGTCCTTGTCGGGGTCGACATCGGGCAGCTCGGCTCGGAGCACGAACTGGTCGCCGTCGACGAACTCCTCCACCTTGATCCAGCTCCCGGTCAGCTCGGGCTCCAGGAACCGCCGCCAGAGCACCGGCATCTCGAGGTGTGTCCTTCTCAGAGTCGCCATGTCCGCTCCTCCGTTTCCTGAGGCGCCGCGATCCCAGGCCATCCGGGTGACGGCCCTCAACTCCATTACACGGCGTGGAGCCGCTCACTCCCAGAGCCGAAGGTCCGGGGGCCAGAACCGGGACCTTGGGCCCTTCTGCCGTGAGCGGGCCCGGCGGACACTTCGAGTAGGCCAGGGAGGCCTCGAGATCGATTCCTGGCCGACGGGAGGTGGACCGGATGCAAGCCCTGCGACTGCTCGAGTGGAAGAGCGAGCCCGTCCTGACGGACGTTCCAGAGCCCTCTGCCGGGCCCGGCCAGGTGGTGGTTCGGATCGGAGGTGCGGGCGCGTGCCACTCCGATCTTCACCTGATGCACGACTTCGACACCGGGGTGCTCCCCTGGGGACCGCCGTTCACCCTCGGCCACGAGAACGCCGGCTGGGTCCACGAGCTGGGCGAGGGGGTGGAGGGCCTCGAGCTCGGTCAGCCGGTCGCCGTCTACGGCGCCTGGGGCTGCGGCAGGTGTCAACACTGCCTGGTGGGCGTGGACACCCTGTGCGAGAACCCGGCGGCCGCTCCCGTGCCCATGGGCGGCGGGGGTCTCGGGCTCGACGGGGGCATGGCCGAGTACCAACTCGTGCCGTCCGCCCGATTCCTCGTCCCGCTCCCCGATGGCTTGGAACCGGCCTCGGCCGCCCCCCTCACCGACGCCGGGCTGACGCCGTATCACGCCGTGCGCCTGAGCTGGCCCAAGCTGGCCCCGGGCTCGACGGCGGTGGTCATCGGCGTGGGGGGGCTCGGTCACATGGCCGTGCAGATCCTCAAGGCCACGACGGCGGCCCGGGTGGTGGCCGTCGACAACCGAGCCGAGGCGCTCCAGCTGGCGACCGAGTACGGCGCCGATGCGACGTTCGTCCCCCATGACGACACCGGTGATGCCGTGCGGGCGGTGACCGGCGGGCGTGGTGCCGACGTCGTGCTCGACTTCGTCGGCGCCGAAGCCACCTTGGCTCTCGGGGCGGCGATCGCCCGCATGGGAGGCGACCTCACCGTGGTGGGGCTGGCCGGAGGAGCGCTTCCGGTGTCGTTCTTCTCGGTGCCCTACGAACTGTCGGTACAGACCAGCTACTGGGGCAGCCGTCCCGAGCTCGTCGAGGTCCTCGACCTGGCCGCCCGCAAGCTGGTGGAGCCGAAGGTGACCCTCTATCGGCTCACAGACGCCATGGACGCTTACAAGGCGATGGCGACCGGCGAGGCCGACGGCCGAGCGGTCGTGGTCCCCGGCTGAGGCGGAGGTGAAGAGACGCCGGACCTTCGAGCGGCGTGCTCGTGGCGAGGCGGAGGTCCCATGAGCGCGTCGGAGGCCGGGTCCCGGGCCGGGACCTATCCAGGCGAGTGGGAATTCGACGCCTTGCTGGCCGACGGTGCCACGGCCCACCTTCGGCCCATCCGCGAGAGCGACACCGAAGCCCTCATGGTCTTCCACTCCACGCTGTCCCCCGACACGGTGTACAAGCGCTTCTTCGGCTTCCACCCCGTGCTGAGCCCCGCCGAGGCGGAACACTTCGCCCACGTGGACTACGTCGACCGGTTCGCCTTGGTGGCCACCATGCGGGGCGAGCTCGTGGCCGTGGCCCGCTACGACCGCACCGACCCCGACACCGCTGACGTCGCTTTCGTCGTGGCCGACGCCTACCAGGGACGGGGCGTCGGATCCCTGCTCCTCGAGCACCTTGCTGCCGCGGCCCGCGAGCGGGGGATCCGCCGCTTCACGGCCCAGGTCCTCCACGGCAACCGGGCCATGCTCGGGGTGTTTCGCGACGCCGGCTTCGAGGTGGCGCTGTCCCGCTCGCGCGACGTGGTGGAAGTCGAGTTCTCCATCGTCGAGACCGACGAGGCCAGCCACGCAGCCGAAGAGCGTGAGCGCCGCGCCGACGTGGCCTCCATCCGCCGGCTCCTCCACCCCTCCACCCTGGCGGTGATCGGAGCCAGCCGGCGCCCCGCCACGATCGGGCACGCCCTGCTGCAGAACCTGCTTCGAGGGGAGTTCTCGGGGACCATCTATCCCGTCAACCCCGCTGCCACCTCGGTGCTCGGGGTGCCGGCGTACCCGGACATCGCCTCGGTGCCGGGGCCGGT
Source organism: Acidimicrobiaceae bacterium (assembly GCA_003453695.1). Lineage (GTDB taxonomy): Bacteria > Actinomycetota > Acidimicrobiia > Acidimicrobiales > UBA8190 > UBA8190. Next base: position 14,822 of record DMNK01000118.1, read on the forward strand.
GGACCTGGCCGTGGTCGCCGTCCCGGCAAAGGCCGTGACGGGAACAGTCGAAGAATGCGGCCGGCACCAGGTGAAGGACGTGCTCGTCGTCTCCGCAGGCTTCGCCGAGACAGACGACGAAGGTCGGGAACGCCAGCGGCAGCTGACCAGGGTCGCCCGTCGCTACGGGATGCGTCTCGTCGGTCCCAACTGCCTGGGCGTGGTCAACACTTCACCCGAGCCGTCGATGAACGCCACCTTCGCGCCCCTGGCTCCGGCGGCCGGGGACATCGGCTTCCTCTCGCAGTCGGGGGCGCTGGGCATCGCCGTGCTGGAGCGGGCCGTGGAGCTGGGCTTGGGGATCTCGGCCTTCGTCTCGGTGGGCAACAAGGCCGACGTGAGCGGCAACGACCTGCTGTGGTTCTGGGAGACCGACCCTCGCACCAAGGTCGTGCTGCTCTACCTGGAGTCCTTCGGGAACCCCCGCAAGTTCTCCCGCGTCGCCCGGCGTGTCGCCTCCACCAAGCCCATCGTGGCCCTGAAGGCGGGCCGCTCCACCCAGGGGGCCGGTGCCGCCCGCTCCCACACCGCGGCGTTGGCCACTCCCGAGGTCAACACGGAAGCGCTGTTTCGACAAGCCGGTGTGATCCGGGTGCGCACCATGGCCGAGATGTTCGACGTGCTGCTCCTGCTGGACACCCAACCGGTGCCTGCCGGCCGCCGCGTGGCCATCGTGGGCAACTCAGGGGGACCGGGAATCCTGGCGGCCGACGCCTGCCAGGAAGCGGAGCTGGAGCTGGCCGAGCTGGCCCCTGCCACCCGGGAGGCGCTGGCCTTCCTCCCCCCCGAGGCGTCGCTGGGGAACCCGGTGGACCTCGTCGCTGCGGCCACCCCCGAGCACTACCGGCGGGCGCTCGACGCACTCCTCACCGACCCGGGAGTGGATGCCGTCATCGCCATCTTCACCCCGACCTTGGTCACCGCCACCGACGAGGTGCGCGCCGCCATCCTGGCGGCGGCGGACCGGCATCCGAACACGCCGACGGCAGCGGTGGTGCTGGAAACGGGAAGCGGCCCCCGGCAGCTCGGCACCGGGGCCACCACCCGGGTGCCGGTCTTCCCCTTCCCCGAGGACGTGGTCCGTGCCCTGGGCCACGCCGCACGGTACGGAAGCTGGCTGCACCGGCCGCCGGGATCGGTGCCGCCTCTGGAAGGCTTCGACGCCGACACCGCCCGGGCCGCGGCGGCCGACCTGCTCCGGGGGGCGCCCGCCGAGGGACGCTGGCTCGACTGGTCGCAGATGGAGGTGCTCCTCGGGGCGGCGGGGGTTCCACTCGTCGAGAGCCGGAGCGCAGATGGAGCCGAGGAGGCGGCGGCGGTGGCCGCCGACCTCGGGTTCCCGGTGGTGTTGAAGGCGGCGTCTTCGTCTCTGGTGCACAAGAGCGACGTCGGCGGCGTCGCCGTGAACCTCGCCACCCCCGAGGCGGTGCGAGACGCCTATCGAGCCATGGAGGAGCGGCTCGGTCCGTCCATGGGAGGCGGCCTCATCCAGGTGATGGCGCCGCCGGGGGTGGAGACCATCGTGGGGGTCACTCAGGACCCCGCCTTCGGACCACTGCTCGCCTTCGGGCTCGGGGGGACGGCCACCGAGCTTCTGGGCGACCTCGCCTTCCGGATCCTCCCCCTCACCGACCTCGACGCCGCCGAGCTCGTACGCTCGGTGCGCGCCGCCCCCCTCCTGCTCGGGTACCGCGGCGCGCCACCGGCGGACGTGGCGGCCCTGGAAAACCTCTTGCTCCGGGTGGGCGCCCTGGCCGAGGCCGTACCCGAGCTGCGCGAGCTCGACCTCAACCCGGTGATCGTCACCACCTCGGGCCTTGCCGCCGTGGACGCAAAGATCCGCTTGGCGTCCCAGCCGCTGGGTCCCGGTCCGCTGGCCCGGGTGCTGTCGCCCGCGACCTGACGTCCCTCACACGACCTCGGGTTCCATGCGGATGGCGCCGCACGGGCATTCCTGGGCGCACATCCCGCACCCTTTGCAGTAGTCGTAGTCGATGGCGTAGCGCGCCCCGGGGCCGAGCTTGACCACGGCGTTGTCCGGGCACACCCCGAAGCAGTTGTCGCACTCGAAGCAATTCCCGCAGGACAGGCACCGGCGGGCCTCGAACAGCGCCGTCGGCTCCTCGAGCCCCTGCACCACCTCGTCGAAGGTCGACGCCCGGCGCGCCTGCTCCAGGCGCGGTCGCAACGACCGGGGTGCATCGTCGTAGTACCAGGTGTTGAGCACCGACGGTCCCGCCAGCTCGTGTCGCGCCGGGGGCTCCCACGAAGACCCTCGCAGCCAGCCGTCGATGTGGCGGGCCGCCCGCTTGCCGTGCCCGATGGCGGTCGTCACGGTCCGCTCCGCCGGCACCATGTCCCCCCCGGCGAAGATCCCCGGGTGGCCGGTCATCATGTCCGGCCCCACCGCCACCACCCCGTCGCGAACGGCGATGTCCGAGTCGCCCGCCACGAGCGAAAGGTCCGACTGCTGTCCCAAGGCCAGCACCAGGGAGTCGGCTTGCAGCTCCTCGACCTCTCCGGTCGGCTGCGGAAAGCCGTCATGGTCCAGCACCATCCTCTCCAGCACCAGGCTGGTGCCGTTCACGGCCTTGACCGTGGACAGCCACCGCAATTGCACGCCCTCCTCGGCGGCTTCCTCCACCTCGACGTCGTGTGCAGGCATCCGGTCGCGGGTGCGCCGGTAGACGACCACGGCGTCGGTTGCCCCCAGGCGCCGGGCGGTCCGCGCCGCGTCCATGGCGGTGTCCCCGCCCCCGTAGACGGCGACGCGTCTTCCCACGAAGGGCGCAGCACCATCCTCCACGGCGTGCAGCAAGCCGATGGCGTCGAGGACCCTGGCGGTGTCCCCCGCCGGGATGTACGCCCGTTTGGAGGTTTCCGCCCCGACCGCCAGGAACACGGCGTCGAAGCCGTCAGCCTCCATGGCGGCGACGGCGTCGGCGACCCTGTGGCCCGTGCGGAGCTCCACACCGAGCGAGAGGATGCGTTCGATCTCGGCGTCGAGCGCTTCACGCGGCAGGCGATAGCGCGGGATGCCGTAGCGCATCATGCCCCCGGGCGCGGCGCCCTCGTCGTACATGCTCACCGCGTGCCCCAACCGGCGGAGGTGGTAGGCGGCGGACAGCCCGGCGGGCCCCGCCCCCACGACCAGGACCCGCTTCCCCGAGAACGGTCCGCACGGGGGGAGCTCCCACCCCCGGCGGATGGCCTCGTCACCGAGGAACCGCTCGACGGCGTTGATGCCGACGGCTTCGTCCAGCTGGGCGCGGTTGCACGCCGTCTCGCAGGGGTGGTAGCAGACCCGACCCATCACCGCCGGCATGGGGTTGTCCTCCACCACGGCCCGCCAGGCGTCCTGGTAGGCCCCCTCCTCGGCCAGGTACAGCCAGCGCTGGACGTTCTCCCCGGCCGGGCAGGCGTCGTTGCAGGGAGACAGGCGGTCGACGTACACAGGTCGCTCGACCCGCCAGCTCCCCGTCTTGTTGGCGAGGCTGGAGCCGACGTCGAGCGTGACGGCGAAGGGCTTGAGCATGGTCATGGTGCCGGCTCCCCGGTGCGGGCGGCGTCAGGACTCGAACACGCGCCTCCATGCCCGTCGTTCTCGGCGTCGCCGTCGAGCAAGCCGAAGCGCCGGATGTTGCGGTCGGCCAGCTGCTGTATTCGAGCCACCACGTCGGGTCGCGCCACGGGCTCGAACAGGTGGCGGTAGCGGCCCTGGAGCCGGAGGTAGTCCTCGACGGGAAGGCGCCGCCTGATCTTCGCCACGCCGGTGATCTCCCCGTGCTCGGCCTCGAACACGGGGAACAGGCCGGTCTCCTTGGCCAGCCGGGCCAGACGGACGGTGTCGTGCGTGGCGCTCCCCCACCCGAGAGGGCACGGAACGAACACATGGAGGTAGCGGGCCCCGCGCATGGTCATGGCCCGGTGCACCTTGTACTCGAGGTCGTGCAGCTCGGAGATGGTGGCGGTGGCCACGTAGGGGATCTCGTGGGCCACAGCCAGAAGGGGGAGGTTCTTGCCCTGGCCGAAGGCGTTCCCCAGCGCGTCGCCGATTGCCTCGGTGGTGGCCGTGCGGGCCGCCGGGGGCGTGGCGCTCGAGCGCTGCACCCCCGTGTTCATGTATGCCTCGTTGTCGTAACAGACGAAGAGCACGTCGTCGTTGCGCTCGAACATCCCCGACAGGCAACCGAAGCCGATGTCCACGGTGCCGCCGTCACCGGCCTGGCCGACCACCCGGACATCGGTCCTGCCCTTCGCCTTGAAGGCGGCGGCGACCCCGGTGGCCACGGCGGGAGCGTTGCCGAACAGCGAGTGCAGCCACGGCACGCGCCACGAAGTCTCGGGATACGGAGTCGAGAACACCTCCAGACATCCCGTGGCGTTGACCGCCACCATCTGGCCGGCCGTGGCCTCCATCGCCGCGTCGAGGACATAACGCGCCCCCAGCGCCTCACCGCACCCTTGGCAGGCCCGGTGGCCGGAACTGAGTGAGTTGTTGCGCCTCGTCGCCGACTGCACCGACCGGTCCTCGGATCCGACCAGGCGATTCCCGACCGCAAAGCTGCCCGTTTGGTAGAACCTGACCGCTCGGTAGCCCACGTCGCCTCCTCAGCTCAGCCGGGCGGCGACGACGCCCGCGTCGCGCAGCACGTTCTCCGCCGTCGGGCCTGATCGCCGCACCGCTGCCATCCGGGCCAGCTCGCCTTGGACGAGACTGCGATCGAGATCGAGGAAGCGGAGCGACTCCAGCTGGCCGGCGTCGGCGTCGCCCAGAAGCTCGAGCAGCGACGCCTTGGTGATGGCGCGGCCGCCCAGGCCGGCGATCACACAGTGCACATCGAGCGGGAGGCCCGACAGCGCCGTGGACAGGTCGTGGGCCAGGATGCCTCCGGCGCCCGGGGCAAGGGCCTTCTCCACCACGACCACCCGTTCGGCGCGCTCGAGGGCGTGGCGCACGGCGGCGGCGGGGAACGGCCGAAAGGCCCCGATCCCGACCACACCGACGCGCTGTCCCGAGGCGCGCAGTTCGTCCACGGTGTCCTTGATCGTGCCCAGCACCGAACCGAGGGCGACCACCACCGTCCGGGCGTCCTCCGATCGATAGGAGCTGACGAGGCCGCCCGATCGGCGGCCGAAGGCAGAGGCGAACTCCGAGGCGATCTCCTCGATGGCATCGAGGGCCTGGAGCTGCTTCACGTGGGCCAGGTAGCGCACTTCGCTGAAGGCCTCGGGCCCCACCATGGCCCCGATCGAGACGGGCGCAGCCGGGTCGAGCACCTGACGAGGCTCGTAGCGGGGCAAGAACGAGTCCACGGCCTCCTGGGCGGGCACGTCGACCTCTTCGAAGGCGTGGGTGAGCACGAACCCGTCCATGTTCACCATCACCGGCAGCGAGAGCTGCTCGGCCAGGCGGAAGGCCTGCACGTGGAGGTCGGCTGCCTCCTGGTTGGTCTCGGCGAAGAGCTGGACCCAGCCGGCGTCACGTACCGCCATGGCGTCGGAGTGGTCGTTCCAGATGTTGATGGGAGCCCCGATGGCCCGGTTGGCCACTGTCATCACGATGGGGAGACCCAGTCCCGAGGCGTTGTAGACGGCCTCGATCATGAAGAGAAGGCCCTGGCTGGAGGTTGCCGTATACGACCGGGCCCCTGCCGCCGAGGCCCCGATGCAGACCGACATGGCGGCGAATTCGGACTCGACGTTCAAGAATTCGCACGGAGCGAGCTGGCCGGCTCCGACCAGCGTGCTCAACCGTTCGATGATGTGCGTCTGGGGGGAGATCGGGTAGGCGCAGACCACCTCGGGCCTGCACCGTGCCACCGTCTCGGCGACGGCCCGCGACCCCTCAAGCTGGCGCGCCAACGCCCGCCTCCTCGATCTCCCCGCTCACTCGGCCCTGGATCATCCGGTACGCCGCCCGGGCGGCGGCCACGTTGGCCTCGGCCACGGGTCCGGGGAACCGGTCGTGGATGGCGCTCGAGACCGACTCGAGCGACACGACGCCCGTCATGGCCGCCAAGCCGCCCAACAGCGCCGCGTTGGGCAACGGGCGACCGGTGTGCTTGCGGGCCAGCTCGGTGCCGGGGACGGTCAGGAGCCGCTCGGGAGGAAACCGGCCGAAGAGCTCCGAAAGCCCGAGGTGCTCGGAGGTCCGAGACGAATTCACGAGCACGTACCCGAGGGGGCGGAGGCCGGAGAAGCAGTCCACTTGATGCAGGAGGGTGGGATCCTGCACGACCAGCGCGTCGGGCTCGGTCACCGGCTCCCGGGTGCGGATGGGGGAGTCGGAGATGCGGCAGAACGACACCACCGGGGCACCGGTGCGCTCGGAGCCGAAGCTGGGGAAGGCCTGGGCGTGGCGCCCCTCTGCGAAGGCGGCCACCGAGAGCAGCTCTGCAGCGGTGACGACGCCTTGGCCTCCCCGGCCGTGCAGGCGCACCTGGAACACCCTGTCGTCGGTCACCTTCCCCAGGATGTGTCCGCAGGCGGGATGGCTCCAGGGACCTAGGTCATGGACAGAGGTCGGTGACGACGGGCGTGGGGCCCCTAGTCCCCCACCCCCGAATGCCGGATGCGCCGGCCCGAGAAGGAGGGCGTGGCGATGGCGATCCAATGCTCCTTGGCGCCCGATGCCCAGGGGTAGAGCCGGTGCGAACGAACGCGCTCCGACCACCGGTCGATGGCGTCGGTGATCTCCCGGCCCACCCCGGTGACGAGGACGCTCCATCCCTCGCGGTACAGCTCGTCGATGCCGTCGATCTCGAACGCCACCTTTCCCAGGACCGACGAATCCAACTTGGTACCGGGGTCGGTGCGGAAGGCGACCGTCCGGCCGTCGAGGACGTAGTTGACCGGTACCGCCCCGGGCTGTCCTTCGTGGTCGACGAAGACGACCCGACCCACCGAGTGCGCGGCCAGCAGGGCCAGGCACTCCTCCTCGGGGATCTCCTCGAGCACCTCCGTGCCCGGGTGAGGTTCGGGTCGGTCGTCGCCGGTCACTCGATCACATGCCTACCGCAGAATCGAGGGGTCGTTCCCCCACCTCGAGATCGAACTGCACCTCGGGGGCCTCCACCAGCGAATTGTGCACCGTGCAGTGGGTCGCCACCGCCATCAGGGCGGGAATTCGATCCTCGGGGATCCCCTCGGGGAGCTGGAGCACGATCCCGATGCGGTCGACGCGGGCGGGACCGCTGGCCATCGAATAGCTGGCATCCACGGCAAGTCCCTCCGTGGACAGTCCGTGACGATCCAGGAAGCGCCGGACGTAGAAGGCGACGCACGACGCCAGGCTGGCCACGAACAACTCAGTGGGCGTGGGCGCCGTGTCGCTCCCGCCGTCGGCCCGGGGTTGGTCCACGCCCAGCGTGTGCTGACGGATGGTGATGTCGAAGCGGTCCTGCTCCACGTGGGCGACGCGCATGCCGTCTCACTCCCCACGGTCACCGGTCAAGACGGAGGTGCCCACCGCAAAGCGCCGGCCGGTGACCACATCCGGGCGGATCGCCACCACGTGCTCCCCGGGCTCGGGGACCATCGGCAGGGGCGAGGAGGCGAACTCCGAGGTCGCAGCCCCGACGGTGTCGAGAGACGTGGCGAGGCCGCGCACGAGGACGCTCCAGGCCACGCCTCCGGCCCGGCCCGGCTCGGACTCGATCCCGTCCACCTCGAAGGCCACGAGGTTGCCAGGGACGTGGCGGGCCATGGAGCCGACCCCGATGCGGACGACGACAACCCCCTCCTCGAAGGCGAAGTTCACCGGGTGCAGTACCGGGGCGCCCGGGGTCGACACGGCCAGACGTCCGACGGCGCCCTCTTTGGCGGCGGCGGCGAGAAGGCGAAGGGATTCACCCCGGGGGAGAACCTCCGATCCTCGTTGGTCGATCCACATGCAGCCAGCATGAAACAGGACCGACCACACCTCCAGGGACCTTCGTCACTGGCCCCTCACGCCACTGTCGTGCGGGTCTACTCGGAGAGTCGAGAGGTGCCGGCGTGGCGCAATGCCCACACCGCAGCCTCGGTGCGTCTGCTCAACCCCAGCTTGGAGAGCACGTTGGACACGTAGTTCTTCACCGTCTTCT
>DMNK01000095.1:0-1074 GCA_003453695.1 Acidimicrobiaceae bacterium
GCGAGGCGTACACGCTGCCGATGACGGCCACGCCCAGGGTGCCGCCGAGCAGGCGGGTCGAGTCGTTCACGGCCGATCCCACGCCGGCTTGGTGGATCGACACCGCCCCCATGATCGACTCGGTGGCCGGCGCCGAGGTGAAGCCCATGCCGACGCCGTACAGCACCATCTGGGCGGCGATCACCCCGTAGCCGGTGTGGGCACCGATCACGCTCGCTACCCACACGTAGAAGGCGGCGATGGCGAGCAGGCCCACGGTCACGACGACCTTCGTGCCGGCCCGCACCGCCAGGCGCGTCCCGATGACCGAACTCACCGCCACCGACATCGCCACCGGCAGCAGGTGCACGCCGGTGGAGAGCGGGCTGAAGCCCTGGATGAACTGGAAGTACTGCGTCATGAGGAAGATGAAGCCGAACAGGGTGAAGAAGGCGACGGTGACCGAGCCGCTGGCGGCCGTGAAGCGCATGTTGCGGAACAGGCCCACGTCGAGCATGGGTGTCGGCACCCGGCGCTCCCACCCGACGAACAGCGCGGACAGCACGCCGGCGGCGGCGAACCCGAGGAGGCTGCGCCCGCTGGACCAGCCCACCTCCGGTGCCTCGATGACCGTGAACACCACCGCCGCCATGGCGGCGGTGGACAGGGCGAAGCCTGGTAGGTCGATGCGGGGCACGGCCGGGTCCTTCGAGCCCGGCACGCTCAGGGCCACGAGAAGGGCGGACACGGCGGCCACCGGCGCCATGAAGACGAAGATGCTCGTCCACGAGAAGTGCTCGAGCAGCACTCCCCCCACGATGGGCCCCACGGCGACGGCCACCCCGGCGCTCGCACCCCACAGCCCGATGGACAGCGCACGTTCCCGCCGTTCGGTGAACACGTTGGCGATGGTCGACAAGGTGGCGGGGAAGATCATGGCGGCGCCGAGCCCCATCACGGCGCGCGCCGCGATGAGCGCCGAAGGAGAGGTGGTGAATGCTCCGGCCAGGCTCGACAACCCGAACACGGCCAGGCCGGCGAGCAGCATGCCCTTGCGGCCCAGGCGGTCCGACAGGCTCCCGGCGGTGAGGAGCA
>DMNK01000095.1:1294-1918 GCA_003453695.1 Acidimicrobiaceae bacterium
GTGGTGGTGGCGTGCAGCTCGCGCACCAGCGTGGGCAGCGCCACGTTCACGATGGTCGTGTCCAGGTTGATGGCGAAGGAGGCCAGGAGCAACGACACCAGGACCATGGGCTTCGTGCGCATCCCTAGGGTTCTACCCCGGGTTGATTTAGAAAGTCAAGTGAGAACTATTGAAACTCAATGCCAGGTGGGGTAGGGTGCTGGGGTGCGGTCCTACGGGCAGTACTGCGCGGTGGCCAAGGCGCTCGACGCCATCGGCGACCGCTGGACGTTGCTCGTCGTCCGGGAGCTGCTCCTGCAGGATGGGTGCCGGTACACGGATCTCCTCCACGGCCTGCCCGGGATCGCCACCAACCTGCTCAGCGAGAGGCTCAAGGAGCTGGAACAGCTCGGGCTCGTGCGCCGGGAAGCGGCACCTCCCCCGGTGGCGACGACGCTGTACCACCTGACCGACGCCGGGCGCGATCTCGAACCGGTGCTGATCGCCCTGGGACGGTTCGGGACGCGGTTCATGCCCGAGCCGACGGGCGACGAGGTGTTCCGGGCGCACTGGCTCGCCTTCCCGGTGTCGCACTTCCTGCGGGACGGCGATCCCGACGGCCCGCCCGCCACCATCGAGGTGCGC
>DMNK01000095.1:2165-14722 GCA_003453695.1 Acidimicrobiaceae bacterium
GTGCCCGATCCCGACCTCGTCCTCGACGGCGACGGCCCCTCCGTCCTCGGGCTGCTCTCGGGCGTGCTGTCGCTCTCGGACGCCCGCCGGCTCGGACTGCGGACCGAGGGCTCGACGCTCGTCCTTCGGCGCATCGAGTACCGGGGTCCGGCCTGGTAGCCGGCCAACCCGCAACGCCGGCCGGTCAGCCCGGAAGGCGGGCCGGTCAGCTCGCCAGCATCTGGGCCAGCTTGTCGAGCACAGCGTCCCACCCGACACGGACGTTGGCCGCCGCCTCGGGCATGGCGGCGGCGAGGTCGTCCAGACGCTCGTGCACCAAGGTGAGCGCCGTCGTCCCCTCCGCCGTCTCGTCGAAGGTGATCGTGAGCATGGAGTTGTAGACGGGGCCGTCGCGGCGCTGCGGTCCGACGAATCCCCAGCGGAACACCAGACGCTCGTTCGTCACGAGCTCCACGATCTGGGCGTCGAAGCCGCCGCGCTCGTTGCCGGACTCGGCGTGCCACACCCGGTAGTGGCCGCCCACCTTCTCGTCCACCTCCACCCGGGTCACGGTGAACACGCCCGGGTTCATCCAGCGGGCGACCAGCTCCGGTTCGAGCCAGGCCCGGTAGACGCGTGCAGGCGGTGCCGGAATGGTGCGCTCCAGGCGGACGGCGGACGGGGCTGTGGTCACGTTCATCACTCCTCCTCGGCTGGTCTCGGTCGGACGGGTGCATCGGGTGGGGCGAAGTCCTCCGCCAACAGCTCTTCGAGGGCGTCGAGGCGTTCGCTCCAGTGGCGCCGGTAGAACTCGAGCCACTCCTGGGCGGAGGCCAGCGGGCCCGGCACCAGGCGGCAGATGTGGCGGCGGCCGTCGACGGTCCGGCTGATCACCCCCGCCCGCTCGAGGACCTGCACGTGCTTGGCGGCGGCGGCGAGCGACATGTCCAGGGGGGCGGCCAGCTGGCCGACCGTGAGGGGCCCGTCGGCCAGGCGGGCGACCATGTCCCGTCTGGCCCCGCTGGCCAGCGCGTGGAACACCCCATCCATGGCCACATCGTCAACCATATGGTTGAGAATACCGCCCCGCTCCCCAGACTGTCAACCATTTGGTTGAAGATATCTGCGGGGCCTCCACGGACAGCGGGTGCACCACGGTCCGCCAATTGCCCTTGACAGCCCGTCACCATGGTGCATGGCCTCTGAGCACGCCGAGCCCGCCACTGGGCGCGGCGCCCGCTTCAGGAAGGACATCCAGGGGCTGCGGGCGGTCGCCATCCTGGCCGTGGTCGCCTACCACGCCGGCATCCCCCACGTGAGGGGGGGCTACGTGGGGGTCGACGTCTTCTTCGTCATCTCGGGCTTCCTCATCACCGGCCTCATCCACGACGAAGTGGGCCGCCGCAGGGCGCTGTCCTTCGCCGGCTTCTACGCCCGCCGGGCCCGGCGCCTGCTCCCCTCGGCGGTGCTGGTCGTGGCGGCCACCCTGGCGGTGTCCACGGCGGTGCTGTCCCCGGTGCGGGCGGCCACCGTCCTCCGAGACGGCGTCGCCTCGGCCCTGTACGTCGCCAACTACCGCTTCGCCCTGGGCGCCACCAACTACCTGAGCGCCGGCAGCGCCCCCTCGCCCTTCCTCCACTTCTGGTCGCTGGGGGTGGAGGAGCAGTTCTACCTGGTGTGGCCTGCGCTTCTGTGCGTGGCCGCCTTGGCCTGGCGGCGGCGGCGCTCCACCCGGCTGTCCGCCGCCGTGGCGCTCGGCATCGTGGCCTGCTCCTCGTTCGGGGCGTCGTTGTGGCTGACAGGCACCAACGAGCCCTGGGCCTTCTACTCGCTGCCCACCCGGGCCTGGGAGCTGGCCGCCGGCGGGCTCGTGGCCCTGGCCGTCCCCGAGCTGCGCCGGCTGCCCGGCGCCGTGTCGGCGCTGCTCGGCTGGGCGGGCCTGGCCGCCGTGGTGTGGGCCGTGGTGGGCCTGTCCCCCACCACGGCCTTCCCGGGGACCGCCGCGCTGCTCCCGGTGGGTGGGGCGGTCGCCCTGGTGGCGGCGGGGTGCCGCCCGCCCAAGCAGCCGCGCCACAGCCGGCGGCCGAGGCCGTCGCACAACGCCACCGGGCTTCTCGGGCTGTCGCCCTTCCAGGGCGCAGGCCGGATCTCCTACACCTGGTACCTCTGGCACTGGCCCTTCGTGGTCCTCGCCCCCGCCCTGGTCGGCCACGCCTTGCCGCTCGACGGTCGGCTGGCGGCCGTCGGCCTCAGCCTGGCCGCCGCCCTGGCCACCACCTTCGTGGTGGAAGAGCCCCTGCGCCGGGCCGCCTGGCTGGGTCGGCCCCGGGGCGGGCTGTCGCTGGTGGCGGCGTCGAGCGCCTTGGTGGTGGCGAGCGTGTTCCTGGCCGGGACCGCCTTCCCCAAGGTGCTCGGCACCGGCCGCGTGGCCCGCACGGCCCTGCAGGCTCCTCCCTCCGCCTCGCCGTCGCCGGGCACCGCCGACCTGGCCCAGACGGCGGCCGCCGTCACGGCCCAGGTGCAGCAGGTCGTGGCCCAGTCGTCCACCGAGACCCGGGTCCCCGCCAACCTGGAGCCCTCGCTGTGGAAGGCGTACCAGGACGAGGGGCCGCCCTTCTACGACGGCTGCTTCGACTCCTTCACCGCCACCGCCGTCCACCCGTGCAACTACGGCGAGACAGGCTCGTCACGCTCCATCGTCCTCTTCGGGGACTCCCACGCCCTGCAGTGGTTCCCCGCCTTCGAGAACATCGCCACCAGCGAGGACTTCCACCTCGTCGCCGCCGCCAAAGCCACCTGCCCGCCCATCGACATCGCGGTGTTCAGCCCCGACCTCGACAAGTGGTACACGCAGTGCACGACATGGCGCAACGCCGTGGTGACGCGCATCGAGAACCTGCAACCGGTGGTCGTCGTGCTCGGCTTCTCCCGTGAGTACGGCGTGTCGAACGACCACGTGCTCGTGGACGGCCCCGCCTGGATGAACGGCCTGAACGAGATGATCAACACGCTCGAGTCCACCGGCGCCCGGGTGGTGGTCCTCGGGGACGACCCCTACCCGCCCCGGTCGGTGCCCGACTGCCTGTCCGCCCACCTGTCGGCGGCCACCCGCTGCCTCATCCCCGAGGCGCCGCCCGCCTCCAACCCCATCGGGATCTACGCCGAGGCCCAGGCCGTGACCGCGGCCGGCGCCGCCTACATCGACACCAGGCCGTGGTTCTGCTCGGCGGCGTGGTGCGACGCCCTGGTCGAGAACATGCTCGTGTACCGCGACGACAACCACATCACCTCGACCTACGCCCGCTGGCTCACGCCTGTCCTCCAGGCCCAGCTGGCGCTGTCGACGGGAGGGCTCGTCCCGCCGCCCGGTGCCGGCCCCACCACCATCGCCGCCTCTCGGCAGTAGGCCCGACGGATGGCGGGCGGGGGCGCTCCCGGCGACGGGCGCATCCCGCGCTGAGCCGGTCAGGGTGAGAGGCGGGGCTGGCCACCGTCGTAGACGAGATGGTCGCCCTCCACTCGTGCGCCCTCGGTGGGGCGATGCGTCGTCAGGCGCCCGTCGTGGCCGAGATGCACGACGTCGATCTCCCGCAACAGCACCGCGGCGTCGGCGATGAGGCGCCGGTGGCACCTCCACCACAGGGTTTCGGCGCACATGACGGTCACCGGTCGTCCGCCCGCCTCTTGGACCACTCCGTCCAGCGCCTCGCTGAACTCCCTGGTGCGCATGTAATCGGCATAACCCCGGAAGCCGGGATGGCGCAGGGCTGTGTTGGGGGAGTCGGGCGCCGCACGGCGGAACCCGCCGAGGGCCTGCTCCCAGCGATAGACGACGCCTCGGGCCGGGAGCCACTGCTCCATCTCGGCCCGGGCGAACTGCGGGTGGCGCCGGCTTCCCGGAGCGGTGCGGACGTCCACGAGCGACTCGACACCGGCGCCCTCCAACAGGGCGGCGAGCTCGTCGGACGACAGCGTGCCGTGGCCGACCGTGAACAACCTCGTGCCAGGGCCTCCGTCCACCGCCGCCATCCTCTCGCCGGCTCTTCGGTTCCGAACGTCACCGGTGCCGGATCCGAACGTCACAGGTGCCGGATGCGAAGATCTGCCCGTGCCGCCCGCCATGCACACCGACTGGGGTCTGCGCACGGTCCCCGCCGCGCTCACGCAGCACTACGTCGAGCAGGGGTTCTGGGGCGACGAGACCCTGGGCCAGATGCTCGTCGGCCTGATCGACCGCAATCCGGGCCTCGGGGTCAAGATGCGTTCCGAACGGCGGCCCTGGAGCGGGACCTTCGCCGACGTGCTCGGTGCGGCCCGGCGTCTGGCCGGTGCCCTCGAGGCCCGGGGGATAGGCGCCGGTGACGTGGTGGCCTTCCAGCTCCCCAACTGGGTGGAGGCGGCCGTCACCTTCTGGGCGGCCGCCCTGCTCGGCGCCGTGGTGACCCCCATCGTGCACTTCTACGGAGCCAAGGAGGTCGACTACATCCTCCGTCGCTCCGGTGTGCGAGCCCTCGTCACCGCCGACCGCTTCGGACACCAGGACTACCTGGCCAACCTGGAGCAGATCCGAGCCGCCGCTCCGGGACTGGAGCTGGTGGCGGTGGTCGGCGACAGCGCCGTGCCGGGCTGGGCCGTGCCCTTCGACGCACTGCTCGAGGCGGCGCCGATCACCAAACCGCTCGTCGTCGACCCGTCGGCGCCGGCATTGATCGCCTACACGTCGGGAACGACCGCCGATCCCAAAGGGGTCGTCCACTCGCATCGCACCATCGGATTCGAGGTGCGCCAGCTGGGCGGCATGCAGGTGGGGAACCCGCCGCTGTTGGTGGGCGCCCCCGTCGGCCACGCCATCGGCATGCTGAGCGGGTTGCTCGTGCCGGTGTGGCGGGGCGACCCCATCAACCTCGTCGACGTGTGGGATCCCGCTGCGGTGCTGGCGGCCATGCTCGAAGACGGGCTGGCAGCAGGTAGCGGCGCCACCTACTTCCTCACGAGCCTCCTCGACCACCCCGACCTGACGCCCGAGCACCTGAAGCTCATGAGCAGGATCGGCCTGGGGGGCTCGCCGGTTCCCTCGGCCGTGACCGAGCGCATGCAGTCGCTCGGGATCTCCGCCGTCCGCTCCTATGGCTCGACCGAGCACCCCTCGACCTCGGGAAGCCGGCACGAGGAGCCCGCTCGAAAGCGCCACTACACCGACGGCCACCCGCTCCTCGGCGTGGAGCTCCGCCTGCTCGACGAGGAGGGCCGGCAGGTGGGCGCCGGGGAGCGCGGGGAGATCCTGAGCCGGGGCCCCGACTGCTGCGTCGGCTACACCGATCCCCGTCTCACGGCCACGGCGTTCGACGCCGACGGCTGGTACGCCACCGGCGACATCGGGGTCCTCGACGAAGAGGGCTACCTGACCATCGTCGACCGCAAGAAGGACATCATCATCCGCGGCGGCGAGAACATCAGCGCCCTCGAGGTCGAGGAGGTCCTCCTGCGCATCCCCGGCGTGGCCGAGGTGGCGGTGGTGGCGGCGCCCGATGCCCGCCTGGGCGAACACGTCTGCGCCTTCCTGCGGCCGGGCCCCGGCTCGGACCCACCGGACATGACGGCCATGCGCGCCCACCTGGAACGTGCCGGGCTGGCCCGTCAGAAATGGCCGGAGGAGATCCGGGTGGTGCACGAGCTCCCCCGCACGCCCTCGGGCAAGGTGAAGAAGTTCGTCCTGCGAGACGGGCTGCGCGCCTAGGCCGGACAGGAAATCGGTCGGCCCGGCCAGAACGTCGCCCCGGGTTGGTCCGCCCTTGCCTCGAGCGCCGACGGGCAGCACTCCTCGAGCCGGCGCGGCCCGATCGGCTCAGCCCGGTGCGGGGCCCTCGGTCTCGGTCCCGGCGGTGAGCAGATGGCGGACCACCTTGCCCATGGCGTTTCGGGGCAGGCGGTCGAGAACCCGGTAGCTCTTGGGACGCTTGTAGGCGGCGAGCACCTCGGCGAGCGCCCGGTCCAGGATCTCGGGATCGAGCGTCGCTCCCGGCACCGGCACCACGAAGGCGCGCACCTCCTCTCCCCACAGCTCCGACGGCACCCCGGCCACGGCAGCCTCCGCCACCGGGGGCAGCGCCTCCAGCGCCAGCTCCACCTCCCTCGGATAGACGTTGAGCCCGCCGCTGATGATGAGCTCCTTGGAGCGGCCCACGATCGACGCGTAACCGTCGGCCGGGTCCACCACGCCCAGGTCCCCGGTGCGGAACCAGTCACCGAACCACGTCGCTCGCTTCGGATCGCTTCGGCCCGCGTAGCCGCCGAACACCGACGGGCCCCGGCACACCACTTCGCCCACGGTGCCGTCGTCGACCTCGGTGCCGTTGTCGTCGACGATCACCACCTCGGCGCCCGGAAGGGCGAAGCCGACGGTTCCCAACCGTCGCTCCCCCGCGTACGGGTTGGACAGCACGAAGCCCACCTCGGTCGCCCCGAAACGCTCCAGCAGCGGCATGCCGATGCGCTCCGCCACCGCCGCGCCGAGGGCGGGCGCCAGGGGGGCCGATCCGCAGGTGGCCAGGCGCAGGCTGTGCGGCCGGCGGTGTTCCCACACCCCGGCCCGCACCATGCGGTCGTAGACGGTGGGGACACCGAAGAGCACGGTGGCCTTCTCGGTGTCGATGGCGCCCGCCAGGGCGTCGGGGTCGAAGGCGGGCAGGAAGACACCGCGGCAGCCTCGGAGGAGGACGGCGATGACGCCGCTCAGTCCGTGGGCGTGCTGGAGGGGCAGGGCGTGCACCACGGCGTCGTCCTCGGTGAACCGCCACGCCCGGAGCACGGCCGTCACCGTCGCCACCAGGTTTCGGTGGGTGAGCGGGGCCGGCTTGGGGCGTCCGGTGGTCCCGGACGTGAACGCCAGATGGGCCACGGTGTCGGGCGACAGCGGCCGCGGCTCGATGGGCGCCCAGGACGACAGGAACTGGGGCCAGCCGGCCCTGGCGGCGGCGTCCAGGTCGAGCAGGTGGTGCACCCCGAGCTCATCGAGCTGCTCGGCGCGCTGTTGGTCGGCCAAGGCAGCCACGGGGTCGGCGTCGTCCACCAGGTGGCCGAGCTCGGTGGCGGTGAGCATGGGGTTCACGAGCGCCACGGCGGCGCCGCTGTGCAGCACGGCGAGATAGGCGATCACGTAGCCGAGCGAGTTGCCGGCAGCCAGGACCACGCGCCCACCGGGTCCGGCGCCCCGGTCGACCAGCCAGCGCGCCAGGCGGCGACTGGCGTCGTCGAGCTGACCATGGGTGAGCGAGGCTCCGCCGACCCGGACCGCCTCCCGGTCGGGCAATCGGCGGGCGACGGCGTGGGCCGCACCCGGGATCGACCCGGCAGAGAGATCCCGGCGCACCTCCGCTGGGGACTGGCGGCGACCCAGATGGCGCTCCCAGTCGCGCACAGAACGCGGGTGCAGGCCCTCCGTCACGGCGACGCCCTCAGGGCCAGATCAGGTCTCTGCCGCGGTAGAGCGATGCCACCATGGTCGTGTTCTCCACCCTGGAGAGCGCCGGGAGATTCGTCGCCAGCTTGAACCGTTGCACCTCGTTCACCTCGGGCTGCCATTCGGCCTGGGACTCCACCCCGATGCCTTGTCCGGGCAGGGTGTGGTCTCTCGACAGCGCCGCCTCCAGGGCCCACACCTGCTGCTCGTGGTTCACGAGGAACTCGGCGCCGGCCGCCTGGGCGGCACGCTGCTCGATCGAGATGCACCGGGCCTGGTGGGCTTCGCAGTAGGCGAAGGCGTGGAGGTCGGCCCGCATCCAGTCCCGGGCGGCGCCGTGGTGGGAAGCCAGGAACGCGTCGTTGAAGAACTGCACGTTGTAGGTGCCTGACACGCCGTACTGCGACGGGGTGAACTCGTTGAACTTGGCGCCCTCCGCCTTGAGCGTGAGCGGCTCGTTGGACTGGTAGCAGCCCACCGAGTCGAGATGACCATGTACCACCTGGTTGGGGTCGTAGTCGGGGGTGTTCACCAACTGGATCTTGGCGATGTCGGCGCCGGCGGCGACGAGCATCTCCAGGTCGGGTGCCTCCGGCGAGAAGTGGTAGCCCAGGGTATGGCCCTCGAGCATGCGGAGGCTCGTGAACTGTGGCTGGGTGATGATGCAGTAGTCGGAGACGTTCCCGTAGGTCGCCACGGCGGTGATCTTCGAGCCGTTGGCCGCCGCCACCATGAAGTCGGCGGCGGAGCCCACTGCGGTCGTCGTCGCCGTCCCGGCCGACACCAGGGCGGTGGCGTCCTGCGAGTTGGTGACGAAGTTGGTGGTGAGGCACAGGTCGGTGAAGTAGCCCAGGGACTGCGCGGCGAAGACGTCGATGATGCCGGCCGAGGCGTCGAAGCCGAACGGCGACACGAAGGTGATGGGCCCCGCCGCCTTGTTGGCGTTGCACTCTGCCTGGCCGACCAGTGCGCCGCTCCTGGCCGCCGATGCCGGCAACCCGCCGGTCCCGGCCGAGGAGCAGGCGCTCAGCACGAGGGACAGGAGCGCCAGCGCCGACCCCGCCCCGCCCAGCCTCTGCATCGTCGCTCGTCGGCTCACGTCTCCCCTGGCTCTCGTTGGCTCCCGGCTCGGCCCGAGAGCTTGGCCTCTCCGCCCTGTCGTGCACCAACGGGGCAGCTGGGAGCAGCCGGTCAGGCGTTCGCAGCCGTGGCCGCCGAGCTGTGCCAGGTGAGCAGCTTGGCCTGCAGGATCACGACGACCAGGAAGAAGACGATGCCGGTCACGGCGAGGACCGCCACAGCGGCATAGATGGTCTTCAGGTCGCCGAGGGAGGCGGCGGTGACGATGAGGGTGCCCAAGCCGTTGGTCCTGCCGGCAGCCACGAACTCCGCCACGACCGCCCCGATCACGCTCAGCGGCATGCAGATGCGGGCGGCGGCGAACAGGAACGGCAGGCTGCTCGGGAGCCGGAGTCGCCAGAGCACCTCGGTACGCGAGGCGTGAAGGGTGGTGAGCACGTCGAGGGACAAGGGGTCGATCGAGCGCAGGCCGATGAGGGCGTTGATCAGGAAGGGGAAGAACACCACCACGGCGGTGATGACGTACTTGGGGGTCATGCCGAAGCCGAAGGCGACCACCAGGGCGGGGGCGACGGCGATGACCGGGGTGACGTTCAAGATCACCGCCAGCGGGAGCACCGCCCGCTCCACGATTCGCACGAACGACATGAGCACGGCGAGGAGGAAGGCCATCCCCATCCCGAAGGCGGCGCCCACGACCGCCTCCTGGATCGTGGTGAGGGCGTTGCGGAAGAAGAAATACGGCCTGTCGACCAGTTGAGAGACGACCTGCTGGATCTTCGGGATGACCGTGGGATTGTGCACGGCGTAGAGCTGCCAGGCTCCGGCCAGGACGGCGAAGGCGACCAGCGGCGGCACCCACACGCCCGGCCGGGCCCACGTCGGCCACCCTCGCCCAGCGTGCTCGTTCATCCCTCGGGTCCCTCGGGCTTCCAACTCCGTCGGATCTCCATGCGCACCTGGCGCTCGAGCTCGTGGAACTCCACGGTCGTCTCGACGAGGTCACCACGGGGTCGTGGGAGGTCGACCGGCACCACCTTCTCGATGCGACCGGGATGGGGAGACATGATGACGACGGCGTCCGACAGGGCGATGGCCTCCGGTATGGAATGCGTCACGAACAGCACCGTCTTGCGGCTCCCCTGCCACACCGACAGCAGCTCGTGGCGCAGCACCTCCCGGGTCAGCTCGTCGACTGCGGCGAACGGCTCGTCCATGAGCAGGACGGGGGGGTCGAAGACGAAGGCCCGGGCGATGGCCACGCGCTGCTGCATGCCGCCGGACAGCTGGGCCGGGCGACGTCCGAGGACGTTGCCGAGGCCGAAGGACTCCAGCACCTCGACCGGGTCCCGTCGTACCCGGCCGTCGGCGAGATGCGCCTTTTCGTTGACCTGAAGGGGGAGCTGGACGTTCTCGAGCACCGTTCGCCACGGGAGGAGGGCGGGTGACTGGGGCACGAAGCCGATGCCCTTGGCCTCGACCGCCCGACCGACCGGGCTCCCGAAGACGGACACGTCGCCTCGGTCGGGGTCGAGCAACCCCGCCACGATGCGGAGGAGCGTCGTCTTGCCACAGCCACTGGGGCCGATGACGGTCACGAACTTCCCCGTCTCGACCGAGAGCGTCACGTCGTCAACTGCCGGCACGGCTGCCTGGCGGGGCCCGAAGCTCTTGGACACGGCGCGCAGCAGTACCGCCGGTGCCGATGCGGCGCCGCTCCGGCCGACCGATGGGCCTGCCTCGTGGTGGGGGACGGGTGCCAGTCCCGGCACCGATGTGCTCACCGGCTCCGACCCTAAACGTCCCACAGTCGGAGGCGTCCGTTCTGCTCGAAGGCCAGGCGCAGGCCGGCCTCGTCCTCGGCCGTGAAGGGCCGGAAGGCGCCGGCCCGGCGCGGCCGCACGAAGAGCGCGTCGCCCCCGACCCGATCGGCGCGGATGTGTTGCTGCACGAGCTCGCGGACCAGCACCTTGTTGGTGGCGGTGCCGGGGAGCGCCCCGGACACCCGGACGTAGCGGGGCTGCCATCTCGGGCTCAAGTCGGGTTGGGCGTCGAGCCATGTGGCGAAGGCCTGGCCGTCGAAGGTGACGCCGTGGCGCAGCACGAGCGCCGTCATCACCTGGTCACCGGACTGGGGGTCGGGGATCCCGTAGACGGCCGAGACCACGACGTCGGGGTGGCGGATGACGATGGCTTCGACCGGAGCCGCCGGGAAGTTCTCGCCGTCCACGCGCAACCAGTCGGACGTCCGGCCCGCGAAGTACACCCATCCCTCGCCGTCGGCGTAGGCGAGGTCGCCGCTCCAGTACCAGCCGTTGCGGGTGGCGTGGCGCATGGCCTCGTCGTTTCGGTAGTAGCCCTCGAAGGGCCCGACCCCGAGGGTGTTCACCACCTCTCCGACACATGCCTCGGGGTTGACGAGCCCTCCCGTTTCGTCGAACGTGGCTCTCGCCATCTCGTGTCCGTCTTCGTCGACGATGAGCGTCCCGGTCCGGAGCCGCCCGACGGATCCCGGCGGGGGCCCACCGGAGCGATCGAAGGTGATCGATCCTTCGGTCGATCCGAAGACGTCGACGATCTCGATGCCGAAGCGTTTGGAAGCGGTGGCGAGCACGTTGGGCGTGCCTTCGTTGCCGAAGGCGATGCGCAGCGGGTTGTCGGCGTCGTCGCCCCGTTCCTCTGTCGCCAGGAGATGGGCGAGCACGTTGCCGGTGTAGTTGAACCAGGTGGCGCCGTAGCGTCGCACGTCGCCGAGGAAGCCCGAGGCGCTGAAGCGTCGTGCCAGCGAGAGCGACGCCCCGGCCACGAGAGCGGGGGCCAGGCCTCCCATGAGGGAGTTGGCGTGGAAGAGGGGCATGGCCGCGTAGCCGACGTCATCGGGGCCGACACCGAGCATCGTGGCCATGCGGTTACCGGTGGTCAGCAGGCGCCGTTGGGTGCAGCGCACCGCCTTGGGCGAGGCGGAGGTCCCCGACGTGAACAGCAGCACCCACAGGGCGTCGACGTCATGGGCCCACGGCAGCGTTGGCCCCGCGTTCCCCGCCGCGGCGGCGTGGAGGGCCTCCCCGAGGTCCTCGCCGGCGGCCTGAGCAGCGGGTGAAGGCTCCGGGTCGTCGCCGTCGGCGAAGCGCCGGGAGACGAGGGCACCACCGGGCAGGTCGAGGCCGCCCAGTACCGGTCGCAGGACCGCCTCGTAGCGGGGCTCGGTCACGAGGAGCTGGACGTCGGTGTGGGTGATGTCGTGAGCCAGGTGCTCGTCCCTGCGGGTCCGGTTGAGGCCCACCACGGCGGCACCGGCCAACGCCGCGCCGCACAGGACGAACACGTAGTCGGGCGTGTTGTCGAGCAACACGCCGACGTGCGGTGGGTGGTCGGGATCGAGGCGCCGTCGCAGGAGCGTGGCGAAGCGCCCGGCTTCGTCGAGCAGCTCGGCGTGGGTCCAGATCCGGTCGCCGAAGCGCAGCGCCGGCCGGCCACCGTGCACCTCGGCGTTGCGTGCCAGAAGGGCGGCCACGTCGGGTGCAGGAAGGGGAACCTCGGCGAGCGGCGGGGCCAGGGCCACCTGCCGCGTGCTCGGGGCGTACTCGGAGCCGGGCACCCCAAGACGGCTCAGAGCCGCTCCAGGACCGACGCCGTGGCGAGTCCCCCACCGCAGCACATGGTGACGAGGGCCAGCGTGCCGTCACGACGCTCGAGCTCGTGGAGAGCGGTCGTGATGAGGCGGCTCCCCGTGGCGCCCACCGGGTGGCCCAGGGCGATGGCGCCGCCGTTCACGTTGACCTTGTCCCAGTCGATGTCGTGTGCCTTCTGCCACGAGCACACCACCGAGGCGAACGCTTCGTTGATCTCGAAGATGTCGATGTCGCCGACGGCGAGCCCGGCTTTGGCCAAGACCTTGGCGGTGGCGGGGATGGGGCCGTCGAGCTGGTAGTAGGGGTCCGAGCCCACGAGGACCTGGGCCCGCATCCTCGCCCGGGGCCGCAGTCCCGCCGCCCTGGCCCGGTCCTCGGTCATCCACAGCACGGCGGCGGCGCCGTCG
>DMNK01000031.1:0-191 GCA_003453695.1 Acidimicrobiaceae bacterium
GTGAGCGCCGGCTCGCCCGTCTACAACACCCCGGGCCCCACCATCACCCTCGTGACGTGCTGGCCCACCAACGCACTGTGGTTCACGCCTGACCGCTATCTCGTCACGGCCAACGAGGTCAGCCAGACCTCGAGCAACGGGGGCCAGCAGTACATCGTCGCCTCGGCAGCTCCGACGGTGCCGGTGCCTCC
>DMNK01000031.1:405-843 GCA_003453695.1 Acidimicrobiaceae bacterium
CCCCTTGCGTCCGAAGGGGTGACGCTCGCCACCTACTCGTTGCCCATGGGGACGTTCTCCCTCGCCGGCACGCCGGATCCGACCTGGGCGCAGACCACGAACCCGCTCCTGGTCCAGACCTCGGCCGTCGAGGCCTACATCGCCGGGGTTCGCTCGCTGGTCCAGAACCGCCTCGACTGGTGGCGGTCGTTCGCTCCCGGTGTGGCCCCGCCTGCACCGCTGATCGGAGCTGCCAATCCGCGCTACCTCACGCCCTTGAACGTCACGGTGCAGGCCAACGGGACGCAGGCCACGGCGGTCACGCTGACCAACACCATTTCCCTCTCGGGCGGCACCTCGCCGGGGCGCTACTCCGTGACCGTGCAGGAGACCGTCAACAAGGGAAACCTGGTGATCTCGAGCTGGAGCCTGCAGCCCGCCTGATCCCCCGGTCCCTCA
>DMNK01000031.1:1113-1649 GCA_003453695.1 Acidimicrobiaceae bacterium
CGACGGAGCCGCCGGCGGCGACGACACCGGAGCAGTCGACGACGCCGGTGCCGACACGGCAGGGCTGGCCGGCGAGGAGGCGGGAGAGCGGTCGGTCGTGGCGTTCGTCCTGGTCAGCCCGCTGAGGAGGACGATGGCCAGGACCGCCCCGACCGCAGCGGCCATGACGACGGCGCGCCGGACGGCCCTCATGGAGATCACCTCGGTCCCGAAGCCGGCGTTGATGCTCATCGTGTGGTCAGCTCCCACGCCTGCCAGAGCCCAGTCTCGTCCTGCCATCAGTGCCCCCCTGTCGACGCCATTCCTGGCGGTCTCACTTAGCGTGAAGCAGAACGCTCAACGAGTGGTCAACTCACGGTCAACCTTGCCCGAACACCCGGCGGCGGTCGGGAGGAGGAAATCCCTGGTCAGGGAGCTGAACGCCGCCCTCGGGCCCCGGATCACCCCGTCGCCGGGTGGGTGGGGGTGGCGCCGCCGGGAGCCAGCACGTCGAATCCGTCCGGCGTGTTGAGCATGCCCGGCGCCGTGCCGGCGGC
>DMNK01000031.1:1858-10116 GCA_003453695.1 Acidimicrobiaceae bacterium
GTCGATGGCCACCATGCGGTTGGCGTAGTCGTCGTTGATCATGATCACCCCGCTCGGGAGCATCTCGGCCAGCGAAGGGTGGTTGAGCTCGCCGGGGCCGGAGCTCACCTGGTAGCGGTACGAGACGTTCCCGGCCCGGTCGAACTCGACCAGGGCGCCGGGCTTGGCGTAGTCGGCCACCAGGTAGAGGTTGCTGCTCAGCTGCTGGGGATCGGACGGGTAGCTGATCGGCAGGTGTGCGGCCCACACGAACTGCCCCGTCGTCGTCCACTCGCTGACCCACGACCCGTTGATCTCCGAGACGAGCAGGTCGCCGTTGGCGAGCGGGGTGTCGCCGTTGGGGGATCCGATGGATGTGGGAGGCCGGTGCACACATCGGCCGTTGGTGCCGATCTGGGTGGCCACGGCGCCGTTCTGGTTCAGCACCAACACCCGGCAGTTCTGGGCGTCGGCCACCGAGATCTGCCCGTTCTTGAGCAGGTAGGCGTCGTCGGGCTCGTGCAGGTAGCCGGGAGCGGTCCCGGGCTGCTTGGGATGGCCGTAGGACCAGACGATCTTGCCGGAGGGGTAGCCGATCTCGACGATCGTCTCGTTCTCCTCCTGGTTGGAGATGATGGCCGTCCCGTGATTGACGAAGAAGGCGTCGTCGGGGAAGTAGAAGCCGAGCGGGTCGGGCGGGGAGCTCGGCGACGGATACGTCCACACCACGTGGTTGGTGTCGTCGAACAGCAGCAGCCGGTTGTTGCCACGGTCGGCAACGAGCAAGTGGTCGCCGAAGAAGGGAGACCCCGCCCCGCTGGCACCGGCCGTCCCGAAGGCCGAGTCGGGCTTGAGCGTCTGCACCACCGCTTGCTGGCTGGCCCCGGCCTCACCGCCCACGATCCATGCCGTGTCGCCCAGGACGGCGACTGATGCGTGGGACACGGGCACCTGCAGCTGCCCGGCTTGGAGCAGCTTTCCGTTCGACGGTTGGTATGCCCAGATCGTCCCGATGGTCGTACTGGCCACGGTTCCGGTGAGCCGCGCCTGCGGCGGCCCCGGTGACACGTAGGCGTCGGGGACGGCGCCCGAAGCACCCGCGCCCGGGTTGGTCGTGCCCGGGGGGCCGAGCTGGGTGGTGCCCACGCCGGTGACGGTGGACTGCGCCACCGAGCTCACCCCGCCCGCCACGTAGACGTGGCCCCCTACCGACACCGCCGTCGCGCCTGCCAGGGGCATGGGCAGATGCCCAACGACGGTCGCCTTGTGGGCTTGGGTGTCGACCATCTGGATGTCGTCGACGGGACTGGCGGCTGCGGTGATCGCCTGTCCGCCGAAGACGTAGATCTTGGCGCCCTGCGTGGCGACGGCGGGGTAGCGCACGGGAACGGGTAAGGCGGCCACGTCGTCGAAGCTCGTGCCGTTCGTCGTGGCGAGCACCTCTGGATCAGGTCGGCTCCCGTCGTACCCGCCGACGACGTACGCCGTATTGCCGATGGTGACGGCGGCGGCATCGGAGCGGGGCTGCGGAAGCGACCCGATGACCGAGGCGCCGGCGCGAGCCGGGCTGCCCGCTCCACCGGCGGTCGCTGCGCCGAAGGCCTGCACCGTGGCCACCGTGCCCGGCGATCCCCCCCCGAAGAGGACGTCGCGCCCTTGCAACACGGTGCCGGCGGCGTCGTGGAGGCCGCCGGACAGCTGCCCGATGCTCGACAGCGTCCCCACAGAGGGGTTGAGGGTGTAGACGCCGGGAGCTGACGTGTTGCCGTTGAGCCCCCCCAGGATGACCAGGTTCGAGCCGGAACCGGCCAGCACCACGGACCGGCTGATGGGGGCGGCCAGCCGCCAGGGGAGCAGGCCCGACTCGGCGGCCGGGATGCCTGCGTTGTCACCTGCGGCGGACGGTGGCATGTCGCCCCCGGAAGCTCTCGGGGGCGGAGAAGACGACGAACTGGCCCAGACGCCGATGACGGCGACGAGGGCGAGCAACCCGATGACAGCGAGGAAGCGTCGTCGCCGGACGGCTGCCGGAACGGGGCGCCTCGGTCCGCCCCAACCGGCCGCCGGCGACGGCGGCGCCGGGCGACCGCGGTTGAAAGCTTCGGGCACAGCGGTCCTTTCCTATCGCGTCCCGGTGCGACGGAGCATGCACCGGGTGCGGGTCTTCAGATGCCCGTCAGGATTCAGGCAGCAGGAAGAACCGGCTGGGGTCGGTGCCTTCTCGACGTACCCGTTGATGGTTCTCGAGAAGCACGATGTGGGCGAAGGTCTCACCTACCGCCGCCCGTTGCATGAAGTCGGGGATCTGGTCCCACGGGCGCGACCACGTCAGCTGAATCGACAGCTCCCAGGCGGTGAGCCCCGGGTGGTCCCGTAACAGTCGTTCGATCTCGGCCAGGCGATCGGCGTGGTGGATGATGATCTCGTCCAGACGGGCGCCCAGGTCGGCGAACCGGTACTCGTGAGCGGGCAGCACTTCGTCGACGCCCAGGTTCTGCACCTTCAGCAGAGATTCGAGGTAATGGCCCAGTGGGTTCGGGAATTGCTGGGTGTGCACGCCGATATTGGGCGTGATGCGCGGGAGCACGTGGTCTCCCGAGAGCAGCAGGCGGTGCTCGTCGCTGTAGAAGCACACGTGCCCGGGCGAGTGCCCGGGTGTCCACACCGTCTGCAGGTCCCACCCGGGGATGTCCACCTGCTTGCCGTCCTCGAACAGCACGTCGGGCTCGGCCATCGTGACCTGCGACCGGATCATCATCGACGCCATGTTCAGGTCGGGCAGCTTCATGGGCGGCACGCCGGCCTCTTCGAGGAACTCGCGCATACGGGCAAGCAGGTCGTCCGTCTCGATGTAACGCGCCTGGAGCATGGCGGCGTCGTCGGGGTGCAGTCCGATCCACGCCCCCGACTCCTCCCGCACCCTTCCGGCCAGCCCGTAGTGATCCGGATGGATGTGGGTGACGAGGACCGCCCGCACGTCGGCCAGCGAACCGCCCGCCTCCTCGAGCCCGCTGCACAAGGCCGAGAAGGCGTCCTCGGTGTTCCATCCGGCGTCGACGATGGCCACACCGGAGTCGAGCTCCAGGGCGTACACGAGGACGTAGCGCAGCGGGTTGTTGGGGATGGGCACCGGGATCGACCACAGACCCGGCCGGACCTTCTCCACCGGCGGCATGACGTCGCGGTCCCACGCCGCCTTCTGCAGTACCCCGGTCACCTCCACCATCGCCGCTGCACCGTAGGCGGGACCGTGACGCTTGGACCAACGGCCCCGACGACCGGGCGGGCTGCCGGGCGCCGTCTCTGTCTGGGGCCGATTCGACCGCGCAACGTGTTGTGCGTGCCGAGCGCGTACCTCGGCGGGCACGCCCGATTCTCCCTGGTGGCGAGCACGTCCGGAGTTTTCGTGGTCACTCTGCGGGGTAATAGAGACGTGGCGTGGCATAACCACATACGTCCCATTGACCACATTCGTCACAACGCTTACGCTCACTCCGCACCACCATCGGTGGTTCCGGGGGGCAGGGCCGGCATCGGCCCAGGCCAGGGCGGCGGTCGCGGAACCGCACCGATGACGATCGGAGCACAGTGGTGAGTGAGCGCATCGTGCACATCTCGAAGCGCCGGACCGGCTGGGCCGGCGTCGACCCCACCGCACCGTGGCGCGAGCGTCTGCGCACCGTGCTCGATCTGTCCCGGGACGCCTTCGTCGAGACCGACGGCGACGGTGTGGTGACGGAATGGAACCGGCAAGCCGAGCTGCTGTTCGGCTGGGGCCGCGACGACGTCACCGGGCGGCCGGTCGACTCGTTTCTCGTCCCGTCCCGTTACGTCTCTCGCCTGAACGCCGAGCTCGGCCGGGCCCGGGACAGCGGCGTGGAGCGCACCGCCCCCCGGGAGCTGTTGCTCAACCATCGCGACGGTCATGAGGTGCACGTGACCAGTACGGCCTACGTCGTGGGCACGGGCGCAGAACTGCGCATCGGCGGCTTCATGCAGGAGCTGGGCGACGCCGCTGCCGCCGAGGAAGCGCTGGCCCATGCCTACCTCCACGACTCGCTCACCGGCTTGCCCAACCGGACCTTGTTCACCTACCGGCTCGCCTACGCACTGGCCACGGCGCACAACCAGTCCGGGTCGGTGGCGGTGCTCGTGCTCGACCTCGACCGGTTCAAGGCGGTCAACGACGGGCTCGGCCACGAGGTCGGCGACGAGCTGCTGGTGGCCGTGGCCACCCGGCTCGTCTCTGCGGCGGTGCCCGACAACCCCGGGGCGGCCGGGACACCGGAGCTCGTGGCGCGGCTGGGCGGGGACGAGTTCCTGGTGCTGTTCCACGGCGAGGCAGCCGAGAACGACGCACTGACCTTCTCGGACCGGGTCATGTCGGCGCTGGCCGAGCCGGTCATGGCGGGGGGCGCCGAGATCTTCGTGAGCGCCAGCGTCGGCATCGCCACCAACAAGGCGGGATCGGTGAGCGAGCCCACGCCCCTGCTCTCCAATGCCGACGCCGCCATGCACCAGGCCAAGCGGCGGGGTGGCCGGCGGGTGGAGGTGTTCGGGGAGGCCCTGCGCCTGCGGGTGCTCGACCGCATGAACACCGAGCACGCCCTCCACTGGGCGCTCGAACGTCGGGAGCTGCAGCTGCTGTACCAGCCGGTGGTGGCCATGGACGACGGTCGTCCGGTGGCGAGTGAAGCGTTGCTGCGATGGGACCACCCTGAGCAAGGGCTCATGAGCCCCGACCGTTTCATCCCGGTGGCCGAGGAGAGCGGCCTGATCATCCCCATCGGCGCCTGGGTGCTGGACCAGGCCTGCGCGCAGCTGGCCCGGTGGCAGCAGGGAGGCTGGTCGGGAACGGGCGCCGCCGTCGAGGTCAACCTCTCGGCCCGGCAGATCGACCATCCCGGGATCGTCGACAGCGTGCAGCGCGCCCTGGCCGAGAGCGGGGCCGACCCGGCCCGCCTCACCCTGGAGATCACCGAGAGCGCCCTCATGGACGACGCCCGCTCTGCGCTGCGGGTGCTGCACTCGCTCAAGGATCTCGGGGTGGCTCTGGCCATCGACGACTTCGGAACCGGCTACTCGTCTCTCGCCTACCTCCAGCGGTTCCCGCTCGACGCCCTCAAGGTCGACAAGCGGTTCGTGGCGGGGCTGGTCGACCCGGGCGGACCGGAGATCGTGGGAGCGGTGGTGGGCCTGGCCCACGCCCTGGGCCTCGAGGTGATCGCCGAAGGGGTGGAGACCGAGCGTCAGGCCGAGGAGCTGCGCGGGCTCGGCTGCGACTACGCCCAGGGCTACCTCTTCAGCCGCCCCTTGCGGCCCGCCGACCTGGCCATCCGCTACGGCCGGGGGAGGTCCCGGCGCCTGGCCGGGGCCGGCGCCTAGCCGTCCCTTCGGCGCTTCCTCGGCACATCGTCCCTGCTCACAGCCTTGGGAATGCTGTTGGCCGAAAGATGGTTGACAGCACAAAGGTTGTTAGCCAAAGCTTGTAGGTGCAAGCTTGCATCGGCAAGCTTCAGGACGAAGGAGTCGCCATGACCAGCACAGTCACCCAGTTGACCCGGGATTACGAGGGCGCCACGGTGCCCCAGGCCGGTGAGTACGCCATCGACCCCGCCCACACCAGTGTGGAGTTCGTGGCCCGCCACATGATGGTGAGCAAGGTCCGGGGCCGCTTCGGCAGCTTCTCGGGCACCGTCGTCATCGGCGAGGTACCCGAGGCTTCACGCGTGGACGTGACCATCGACCCGGCCAGCGTGTCGACCGGGAACCCGGATCGGGACGCCCATCTGATGAGCCCCGACTTCTTCGAGGTCGAGACCTACCCGACGTGGGAGTTCCGCAGCACCAAGGTCGAGCACGAGCGGGGCGACCACTGGAAGGTGACCGGGGACCTCACCCTGCACGGGGTGACCAAGCCGGTGGTGCTGGACGTGGAGTTCGCCGGGGCGTCGCCCACGCCGTGGGGGACCAACGCCATCGGGTTCACGGCCTCGACCGAGATCGACCGTGACGACTTCGGGATCAGCTTCAACGCCGCCCTCGAGACCGGTGGAGTCGTGGTCGGCAAGCGGGTGCGCATCGAGCTCGAGGTCGAGGCCAGCACCGCCGCCGCCCAGGCCGCCTGAGGACGACGGCGTCACCTGGCGCTTCGGCGCCCTTCGTAGCCGCTTGACCTGCCTGCGCCCCGGTCTTCCCCCCGGGGCGCAGACGCGTCGAGCATCATGGCCTCGGGAGGAGGCCATGGACGCCACGGTGCGGTCGGAGGAGCTCTCGGAGGGACGCAACCGCCGTCATGCCGTGGCCCGCTCGGACCAGGCGGTGTGGGGGCCTCCGCTCAACCGACCCGATCCTGTAGACGTCGTCGAGGCGCAGAACCGCACCCGCCTGGCCGATCTCGTGCCGGTGCGCGTCGGGCGCATGGCCCAGAGCCCCTTCGCCTTCCTGCGGGGCTCGGCGCTCGTCATGGCTCATGACCTGGCGGCCACGGCCGACACCGGCTTCACCGTGCAGGTGTGCGGCGACGCCCATGTGGCCAACTTCGGCCTGTTCGCCTCGCCCGAGCGCAACCTGCTCTTCGACGTGAACGACTTCGACGAGACCGACGTCGGCCCCTGGGAGTGGGACGTGAAGCGTCTGTGCGCCAGCGCCGCGGTGGTCGCTCGCCAGTCCGGCCACCAAGGCGCAGAGCAGCGGGAGGCGGCCCGGGCGGCGGCGTCCTCCTACCGGACGCACATGGCCGAGTACGCAGCCATGGGCGAGCTCGACCTCTGGTATGCGCGGGTCGACGCCCAGGCGGCGAGCAAGATCCTCTCGTCGGCGGGGGCGTCCGCCCGGGCGGAAGTCCGTGCCGACGTGCGAGCCGCCCGCCGCCATACCGCCCTGGCCGCCCTGCCGGGGCTCACCGCTCTGGCGCCCGACGGCAGCCGTCGCATCGTGGACCACCCGCCGCTCGTCTCCCACGACGGCGTGGACGACGACCTGCTTCGTAGCGTCGCCTCCGGCCACCTGGCGTCGCTGCCCGAGGACCGCCGCACCCTGGTGGGCCGCTTCGAGATCGTCGACTACGCCCGCAAGGTGGTGGGTGTGGGGAGCGTGGGCACCCGATGCTTCATCGGCCTCCTCATGGACGACGTCGGTCTCCCCCTCCTCATGCAGGTCAAGGAGGCCGGCACCTCGGCCTTGGCGGCGGTGGGGGCCGTGGTGCCCGTACCGGGCCGCCACGTCGGGGCGGCGGGGGAAGGGTGGCGGGTCGTCGACGGGCAGCGTCGCATGCAGGCGACCAGCGACGTCCTTCTGGGCTGGGCGTCGGCGGACGGTGTCGACTACTACCTTCGCCAGCTGCGCGACATGAAGGGCTCCATCGACGCCGTGTCGCTGGCGCCCACCGCCCTCGCCGATTACGCCCAGCTGTGCGGATGGGTGCTGGCCCGCGCCCATGCCCGTTCGGCCGGTGGCGCCACCGCCGCCCGCATCGCCGGCTACCTGGGCACGAGCGCCACCTTCGACGACGCCCTGTCGAGCTTCGCGCTGTCCTATGCCGAGCAGAACGAGCGCGACTACGGCGCCTTCGTGGCCGCCATCAAGTCGGGACGGCTCTCGGCGGAGACAGGCGTCTGAGCGCCCGGCGCCTACACCCGCACCGATGCCGGAGGCACGACGGCGTCGATGGCCTCGAGGTCCGGGGGGAGCAGGTCCAACGCCGCCGCCGAGGCGTTGGCGGGGATCTGGTCGGCCGAGGTGGCGCCGGCGATGACCGAAGCCACCATGGGCCGGGTGAGCAACCAGGCGATGGCGAGCGGCCCCACCAGCCATCCGTGCTCGTTGGCGATGTCGGTCAGCTGCTCGACCGCCTGCAAGTTCTGCTCGGACGCCAGGCGCTCGTACTGCTCGGCTCCGACGCCGGCCAGCCGCGTCCCCGGGGGAGGCGGCTGCCCGCGGCGGTACTTGCCGGTGAGAAGCCCCCGAGCCAAGGGGTAGTACGGCACGAAGGCGGTGTCGCTGGCGACGCACTCGTCGAGCACGTCCACCTCCGGTGAGCGGTGCAGGATGCTGTACTCGTTCTGCACGCACACGAACCGGGCCGCTCCCTGGGCAGCTGCCTGGTGTGCCTGACGCAGCTGCTGAGCGGAGAAGTTGGAGCAGCCGATCTCCCGGACCTTGCCCGCCCGCACCTCCTCGTCCAGGGCGGCGAGGGTGTCGGCGATCGGGGTCTCGGGGTCGGGCGAATGCAGCAGGTAGAGGTCGACGTGATCGGTGCCGAGGCGGCGCAGGCTGGC
>DMNK01000031.1:10434-23805 GCA_003453695.1 Acidimicrobiaceae bacterium
GTAGACGTCGGCGGTGTCGAAGAAGGTGATGCCGGCGTCGAGGCACGCCGCCACCACCTCCCGGCTCCGCTTCTCGTCGATGCGTCCGCCGAAGTTGTTGCACCCGAGGCCCACAACCGTCACCTCGAGGGACCCGATCCTGCGGGTGGGCAGCCTCACCGCAGCGACTCCTTGGCGGCTCGATCCTCTCCGGGCCCGTCACCTTCGACGGGCCCAGGCCGACGGACCGCCGGATCGGGGGGAGGGGTGAACACGACGTCGTCGGTCCACAGGCGCACGCTGATCGACTGGCTGGCGGTGCCGAGCAGCGTGCCGTCCTCGGCGAACAGGTGCGCCTCTCCGTGGCCGAACCCGTGCGCCAGAGCGTGGATGTGGATGTCGCACAGCACCCACTGCGTCGGGACGAGCTGGGCCACCCGCAGGGTGTTGTCCAGGCTGCGGCCGAGCGTGCGACGCCCGAGGGGCTGCGAGACGGCCCCCGACACGTAGTCGCCGATCACCGCCAACGTGGCCGCCGATGGCTCGAGCTGGCCCGGCAGCCTCGCCCAGAAGGCCGAGTTGGCCTCGCCCGGGGTGCCGTCCAGCATGCTGAACATGCGGCCCTTGGCCACACGGTGCTCGACACGGGTGAGGACGGTGTCGGCGAAGAAGGCCGGCACCTCCTGGAGCGGGCACTGCTCGGGGGGCGGCACGTCGGGCATCTCGATCCAGCTTCCCGACACCTCGAGGTCGCTCCTGCCCAGCGCGGCGTTGACGGTGATGATCTCGACATCACCCACCCGGGCGATGGCGCGGCCCTGCGTGGTGCGCCTGCCCACGGCGGCCAGCACCACCTCCCACTCCACCTCGCTGCCGGTGGGGGCGTACGAGAGGTACTGGGCGGTCGCCCACACCGTCGGGCGTCCCGACGCCTCCTCCAGGGCGGCGATGCCGGCGGCCAGGGCGCAGCCCCCGTACAGGAAGTGGCCGGGAGTCGAGACGGCCGGGGTGACCGGCAGGCGCCAGTGCATGCTGTCACCGGCTTGCTCGAGTCCGAGGAATTCCCGGGGGTCCACGACTCGACCCTAGGGCGGCGCCTCGACCCCGCCCAATCGTGCCGGCGTGTGTCGGGCCCGGCCGGGCGAGGAGAGCGCTCCGTCCGTCAGTTGACCTGGCGGGTGCGTCCCTCCCAGTACGGCTGGCGCAGCTTGTACTTCTGAAGTTTCCCCGTGGCCGTCCGCTGCAGGGCGTCCCGCCACTCCACGCTGGTGGGGCACTTGAAGTGGGCGAGATGCGCGCGGCAGTGGGCGATCAGCTCGTCCTCGGTCGCCGCCACGCCCGGGCGCAGCACGACGAGTGCCTTCACGGTTTCTCCCCACCTCTCGTCGGGGACGCCGATCACGGCCGCCTCCGCCACCGCCGGGTGTTGGTACAGGCAGTCCTCGACCTCGATGGACGACACGTTCTCCCCGCCGGTGATGATGACGTCCTTCTTTCGGTCGGAGATGACCGTGAACGGCCCGTCCAGGAGCCCGCCGTCACCGGTGTGGAACCACCCGCCCGCCAGGGCCTCGGCACTCGCCTCGGGCTGGTTCCAGTAGCCGGCGAAGACGTGGTTGGAGCGGGCCAGCACCTCCCCGTCCTCGTCGACGTCCATCTGCACGCCCACGGCCGGCACGCCGGCCCGTCCCAGGAGCACGGCACGCTCCGCCGTCGGCAAGGCGGCCCACTCCTTCGGGGCCCGGTTGATGGTGAGCAGGGGAGCGGTCTCGGTGAGGCCGTAGATCTGGATGAACTCCCAGCCGAGCTCGGACTCCACCCGCTCGATGGTCTTGGACGGCGGCGGTGCGCCTGCCACCACGATCCGCACCGTGCCCGCACCCGGCACCGGCACGCCGGCCTGGCGCCGCTCGGCGGCGGCCGTGAGGATGGCCGAGACCACGGCCGGCGCACCGCACATGAGGGTGACCCCGTCGTCGGCCACCCGGCGGAGGATCTCCTCACCGTCCACCTTGCGCAGCACGACGTGGGTGCCGCCCATGGCGGTCACCGCATAGGGCATGCCCCAGCCGTTGCAGTGGAACATGGGCAACGTGTGCAGCAGGACGTCGCTGTCGTCGACCGTGGTGTGCCACCCGAAGACCGTGGCGTTCAACCAGGCATTGCGGTGGGTGATCTGCACACCTTTGGGGCGCGCCGTGGTCCCCGAGGTGTAGTTGATCGAGCAGGTTGCCTCCTCGTCGGCCTCCCACGGCGCCGGTGCCGCGCCCGGCGGAGCCGGCGCGAAGAGCTCGGCGTCCTGCACCCCGTCGAGAAGGAGCCGCACCTTGGCGTCGACGCCGGCCAGCTGGGTCTCGATCTCGGGATCGACGAGCAGGACCTGGGCGCCGGAGTGCTCGACGATGTACCCGACCTCCTCGGCGTTGAGGCGGAAGTTGACCGGCACCAGGATCCGGCCATAGCCGCTCACACCGAAGAACGAGATCAGGAAGCGAGCCGAGTTGGGGCTCACGATGGCGACCCGCTCCCCGGGCCCCACGCCCATGGCGTCCAGGGCCAGCGCCATCCCCCGGGCCCGGTCGTGCATCTCGCCGTAGGTGATGGTCCCGAGCGACCCGGGCACCCCCGGCTCGTCGACTACGGCGGGACGCTCGCCGTGCACCAGGGCGGCCCGATCCGAGAAGTCGCCGACGGTGAGCGGTACCCGCATGTCTCCCCCTTTGCGCCGCGCCCGGCGTTCCCCGTCCAGGACGGCCGCCCGATCTTCCCAGACGGGCGCCGGTGGTCGTTGCCGTCAGCGGCTGCGATGGCCGTAGCGCCGCTCGAGCACACGTCTGGTCAGGTGGCTGGCGGGCCGCCGCGGGCGGCCGAGCGGCTCCGAAAGGGGAGCCGGCGGCGGCCCGGTGCGCACCACGGCCAACTCCTCGGTGGGGCTGCGATGGGGCCCCGGCCCGACCCCGATGGCGAGCATCACGGAGTTGGGCACGTTCACCACGCCGTCCTCGGTCTCGATGGTGACGTAGGTGAGGCTGATCCCCCTGATGACCCCTTCGAAGGTCCCGCCCAGCGCGCCGGACCGGACGCGCACTGGCTCGTCCAGGGTGAAGGGCCGGGCCAGCAGGAGCACCAACCCGGCGAACACGTTGCCCAGTGCCTGCTGGGCGGCGATCCCCACGATGACCCCGGTGAGGGCGCCGCCGACGAGCAGGTGTTGGACGGGCACGGCCAAGAGGCCGAGGCCCACGAACACCATCACCGTGTAGCCCACCAGGCCCGAGATCACCTTGACGGCGCCACCCCCGGAGCGCCCGGCTCGAGCGGTGACGACCGATCCCAGCGTCACGCTGGCGCTGTGCACGGCCAACGCCGCGAAGACGAAGAAGCCGGTGGCGCCGAACACGGCGTAGAACTTCTGGTGGAGGGCATGGCCGTGGATGTCGCCGAGTGCCGAGCTGATGCCCAAGCCCACGAGCGCCAGCACCGCGCCCAGGATGGCCCTGGTGAACCGGGCCTTGGGCGGCGACGACCTCGGTCCCGAAACCGGGCGCGCAACGTCCAGGGAGCCCATCTGGGATTGCACCACGAGTGCTCGTGATACCCGATCCCCGCGGCCGGGACAACCCCCCTGTTCAGTCCCCGAAGACCGGAGGTCTCCCGTCCTTCCTGGCCCGCACCGCTTCCTCGAAGTTCTCCGTCGTCAGCCGCACGTAGAGCTGGGCCACGTCTTCGTGGTCCATGTGCGCGTGCATGCTCGAGGCATCCAGGCTCGACCAGAGCAGGCGTTTGGTGAGCTCGATGCCGACCCGGCTCAGAGCCGTGACTCGCTCTGCCAGCGCGTAGCACTCCTCCAGCAAGCCGTCCACGCCGACCACACGAGACACGAGGCCGATGTGCTCGGCCTCTTCGGCGCTCACGTCCCTGCCGGTGAGCATGATCTCGAAGGCGCGCGACGAGCCGACCGCTCTGGGCAGGAGATACGAGAGCCCGAGCTCGCTCGAGGTGAGCCCGTTGTTGACCCCGGCAGCCCGGAAGTAGGCGGGGGTGGCGGCCACGCGGATGTCAGCGGCCAGGGCCAGGCAGAACCCGCCCCCGATGGCGGGCCCGTTCACAGCGGCGACGACCGGCTGGTGCATGGCCCGGAGCTGGCGGATCACGTCGTCGAGCAGCTCGATGGACCGCAGGGCGATGGTGGGACGGGTCAGCCCTTCGATGTTGGGGATGCTCCCCGGGTCCTCGAGATCGGCGCCCGAGCAGAAGCCGCCGCCGGCGCCGGTGACGACGACGACCCGCACGGTGTTGTCGAGGCTCACCTCTTCCAGGGCGCGCCGCAGCGGGATCATCACGTCGAACGCCATGGCGTTCATCCGCTCCGGGCGGTTGAGCGTCACCAGCGCCACCTGGGGACGGGGACGGGAGACCTCGACGAATCCCATGGATGCCAGCTGGGGCCGGTTCAGACCTTGCCGGCCTGCTCCCGGGCCCAGCAGTAGTCGGCCTTGCCCGAAGGGGAGCGGACGATGCTGTCGTAGAAGCCGATGGCCTTGGGCAGCTTGTAGCGGGCCAGGTGCCGGCCGGCTTCGGCCAGCAGCTCGTCCGGAGTGGCGCGCAGGCCTTCGCCCAGCTGGACGAGGGCCACCACCTCTTCGCCCCAGCGCTCGCTCGGGCGCCCGGCCACCACCACGTCGGCCACGGCGGGATGGCGGATCAGCGCCTGCTCGACCTCCTCGGCGAAGATCTTCTCGCCGCCGGAGTTGATCGTGACCGAGTCCCGGCCCAGCAGCTCGATCTGCCCGTCGGCCAGGAGCCTGGCCCGGTCGCCCGGCACGGAGTAGCGCACCCCGTCCACGGTGGGGAAGGTGCGTGCGGTCTTGTCGGGGTCACCGAGGTACCCGAGCGGGACCGCCCCCCGTTGTGCCAGCCAGCCGGCGTGGTCCTCGCCCGCCTCGAGCACCCTGGTCAACTCGGCGTCGAGCACCACCGTGCCCGGCCCGGGCACGAAGCATCCGGTCGAGACGGATCCCGCCGTCGAGTTGGTCCCCATCTGGGCACCGGTCTCCGACGCGCCGGCCACGTCGGTGACGAGCAGGTTGGGCAGCTTGGCGAGCAGCCGCTCTTTGAGGCCCTCGCTCATGATGGCGCCGCCGCTCCCGAAGGCCATGAGGGAGCCGGTGTCGTAACTGTGGCGCTCGAGCTCCTCGACGAGCGGGCGCGCCATGGCGTCACCCACGGCGGTGATGCCCACCGCCTTCTCGCGTTCCACCGTCCGCCACACGTCGACCGGGTCCACCCGGCGCGTGTCGTCGGGGAACAGCACCGTCGCCCCCATGGTCATGTAGTAGAAGGCCGCCCACTGGGCGGCACCGTGCATGAGCGGGGGCAGGTTGAGCACCCGGACGTTGTCGACGGGGAGGATCTTCTTCACCAGGTCCTCGTAGTCCGCCACGAGCTCCCATGTCCCGTAGACGCGCCCGCCCATGGCGGCGCGGAAGATGTCGTGCTGGCGCCAGATGACACCCTTGGGCATGCCCGTCGTGCCCCCCGTGTACAGGATGTACAGGTCGTCGGGGGACGGGTCCACCGGCGGCTTCTCGGCCGGTGCCGAGGCCAGGGCCTCTTCGTAGTCGACGGCCCCGGGCAGAAGGTCGTTCCCCGATCCGTCCGCCACCTGCAGGAGCAACTCGACCGAGCCCAGATCGGGCAGCACGGCCGCCAGCACCGGGGCGAACTCGGCGTGGTACACGACGCCTCGGGCGCCGGCGTCGGCCAGGAGGTAGCGCAACTCCTCCTCTACGTACCGGTAATTCACGTTGAAGGGCGCGACGCGGGCCTTGTAGGCGCCGAGCATGCCCTCGATGTACTCGTTGCCGTTGTAGAGGTAGAGGGCGAGGTGGTCTTGTCCCGACTCCCAGGGCTGCAGCTCGGCACGGGGACGGTGGACACCGAAGCCGCGTCCGTGGAGCAAGGACGCCAGTCGTCGCGACCGCTCGGTGACCTCTGCGAAGGTGAGTCTGACGTCGCCGCGCACGATGCAGGTGCGGTCGGGTATCCGTGCCGACACCGTCTCGTGGACCTCGGCCAGGTTGAACTGCGTGCCCGACCCGGGATCGACCTCGGTCACCCTGCTCCTCGCACGTCGTTCCTCCCCTACTTGACCAGCCGGGACAGACGTCGATCGGCGAGGGGCTTCCCGCCCGTCTGGCAGGTGGGACAGTACTGCAGCGACCGTGTCGCGAAGGAAACCTCGCGCACCATGTCCCCGCATACCGGGCACGCCTGTCCGGTGCGCCCGTGCACGCGCATGGACCGCTTCTTGTCTCCCTTGAGCTCGCTGGCGCCCAGTCCCACGGCGCGGTCCACGGCCTCGCTGAGCACATCGTGGACGGCCCGGAAGAGGCGGTCGAGCTCCTCGTCACCGAGTGAGGCGGCAGGCTTGAAGGGAGAGAGGCGCGCCGCGTGGAGGATCTCGTCGGAGTAGGCGTTGCCGATGCCCGCCACCGCCGACTGGTGGGACAGGGCGTTCTTCACCGTCCCCTTCTCGGCGGCGAGGATCCGCGCCAGCGCCCGGCGGTCGAAGGCGGGGTCGAGGGGCTCGGGGCCCAGCGTGGCGACGCCCTCCACGTCGGCCGGGTGGCGCACGACCCACACCGCCAGACGCTTCTCGGTGCCCATCTCGGTGACGTCGAAGCCGCGTCCGCCGTCGAGCGAGATGCGCAGCCCGAGCGGGCCACGGCCGCCCAGGCGAACCGCACGGCGCGGAGGCGTGTCCCACCAGGTGACCCAGCCTCCCCGGGCCAGGTTGAGCACCAGCCACAGCCGCTCCGCCTCCATGGCCAGGTACTTGCCGCGCCGATGCCAGCCCTTCACCCGCTGTCCCTCCAAGGCCTCGAGGGGCGGGTCGAAGGTCTTGAGGGCCGAGATGGAGGCCAGCTGGCACCGTTGCACCGTCGCGCCGGCGCTCTGGCCGTCGAGGAAGCGCACCAGCGCCTCGACCTCGGGCAATTCGGGCACGTTCCAGTCTTACCGGTTGCGCCGGCGGCACGGCGCCCCGGCTGGGGTGACGGCTGGCGCGGGGGCCGGCGTGCCACAGTCTCTTCATGGGTGCTGTGCCCGGGGGACGCCCTTGGCGCGCCGCGACCGTGGTCGTCGTGGTGGTGCTGGGCAGCGCCTGCGGAGCGGCGACGGGCACCTCCGGCGCCCACCGGGCTCGCCACCCGAGCGTCCCCACCACCACCTCGTCTACGACGACGACCACCACCACACCCGGGCCGCCCGTCACCGGGGTCAGGTGGGCCCCGTGCCAGGACGGTCTGCAGTGCGGGAGCGTGGCCGTCCCTCTCGATTACTTCACGGCCGACTCACCGACCGTCGAGATCGCCGTGGCCCGCCATCCCGCCGAGGACCCCGCTGCCCGTGTCGGATCGCTGGTCATCAACCCGGGGGGTCCGGGCGGCTCGGGCATCGACGACCTGCCGAGCGAGCTCAGCGTGCTCACCCCCGGCCTCCTCCAGCGTTTCGACATCGTCTCGTTCGATCCGCGCGGGGTCGCCCGCAGTTCCCCGGTCACGTGCGGGGAGAGCGGCAGCGCCGCCGACCAGGGCCTGATCCCCGACCCCGCTCCCACCACGGCGGCCGGCCAGCACACGCTGCTGGCCAACGACCAGGACTACGCCCAGCAGTGCGAGAAGGCGAGCAGCGGTCTTCTGCCCTTCGTGGGGACGGTCGACGTGGCCCGCGACCTCGACCGCATCCGGGCCGCACTCGGCGACGCCCAGCTCACCTACATCGGTCATTCCTACGGGACGCTTCTGGGACTGACCTATGCCCAGATGTTCCCCACGCACGTGCGGTCCATGGTGCTCGACGGCGTGATCGACCCGGCCGAGAGCACCCAGCAGATGGTGACCGACCAGGCCGTTGGTTTCGAGAACATCCTCAACCAGTTCTTCGGCTGGTGCCGCTCGTCGGGATGTGCCTGGCAGGAGGGACCAGACCCCCTCCACAGCCTGCTGTCGCTCAACACCAAGTTGGTGTCCGCACCGATCCCGGCCGGCTCCGGTCGCCAGGCAGGACCGGGCGAGCTCCTGACCGCCGTGCTCAGCGCGCTGTACACACAGTCAGGATGGCCACGTCTCGCCACCGCACTGGCCCAGGCCGAGAACGGCAACGGGGCCCAGCTCGTCTCGATGACCGATGCCTACAACACCGAGAACGGGCCCAACGCCGTGGACGCCGACAACGCCGTGTCGTGCCTGGACCACCCGGCGCCCCGGGACCTCACCGACTATCCCCAGCTGGCGTCGGGAGCGGGGGCCCAGGCGCCCTTCTTCGGCCCGGCGCTCATGTGGGGGCTGCTCCAGTGCTCTGTGTGGGCCACCCCACCCACCCGCACGCCCGCTCCGGTGACGGCGCAGGGTGCGCCGCCCATCCTGCTCGTGAGCTCGAGCGGTGACCCGGCCACGCCGCATCAGTGGGCCGAGTCGGTAGAGTCGGAGTTGGCCCACGCCGCCCTCGTGACGTGGCAGGGCTCGAGTCACGTGGCCTATTACTACAGCGCTTGTGTTCGCTCCATCGACCAGGCGTATCTGCTCGACGGAACGCTGCCGGCCAACGGGACCATGTGCAGCGACTGACTCCGAAGGGAATGGGTGATGGTCGTGGAGGACGCCTTCGTGCCCGATGCCGACGAGGATCAGGTGGTGGAAGAAGACGCCCCCGAGCGCGATCCCGTGGAGTCGGTCGGTGACCGCCCGGAGGCGGACGTGCTCGAGCAGGCGGCCGTGGTGCACACCGAGCAGGACATCCGCAGGCCGACGGTCCGCGACGACGTCCCCGAGGCCGACGCCTGGGAGCAGTCGATCGAGGAGCCGCTCGAGGACGACCGCTACTGAGGGTCGCTCCTCCCCGGCGCCGACCCGGTGTCAGGCGTCCAGCACCAAGGTGACCGGCCCGTCGTTGGCCAGGGTGACCACCATGTGCGCCCCGAACCTCCCGGTCGCCACCGTCGCCCCCAGTTCCGACAGGCGAGCCACCACCTGATCCACGAGCGGCTCGGCCTGTTCGGGAGGCGCAGCCCCGGCGAAGGACGGCCGTCGTCCTCGGCTCGTGTCGGCGTACAGGGTGAACTGGCTGACCACCAGCAAGGACAGGCCCACCTCCGCCGCCGAGCGGTTCATCCTGCCCGTGTCGTCTTCGAAGACCCGGAGGTTCCACAGGCGATCGGCCATACGCCGGGCGGCGTCACCGTCGTCGCCGTGGGCGACGCCGACGAAGGCGCACAGCCCGGGCCCGATGGCGCCCACCACCTCGTCGTCCACCACCACGGTGGCCGAGCTCACCCGCTGGACGACGGCGCGCACTGCCACACCTTCTCAGACGCCTCGTCGCCGGCGCCGGTCCCCCTCGTCGTCGATTCCCGGCCGGTGCCGGGGGTGGTTACGCCGGAGCGGGAGCCGACTGTTGGATCTTCGCCAGCTCGGCGTCCACCCGCGCCTCGTACTCCTCCACGTCCTTTCGAGCCCGCGCCGGGCTCCACCGGCCCACCATCACGAAGATGAGCGGGATGAAGACGATCTCACCGCCGATGCACACCCACCACCAGTGCTTCCACTGGTTGGGGGTCACCTTGAGTGCGTTCGCCACCGCTGTACCGTGCGTGGCCAGAACTCCCAGGGGCGCCTTGTACTTGGCGGCCTCGAGAAGTGCCGGGACGCCCACGGCGTGGATTGCCGAGCCCAGCAGGGCGGGAGGAATCGAGGCCGCCGTCGGGTAATTCGACAGTTGGCCGAACAGCGACGCGTGGCTTTGCACCACCGCCAGCAGGGGCTGTGGACTTGCCGCGTACGGCACGGACACCGGCGGTGCCTTGTTCACGGTCGCCAGCGCAGTCGAGACCTGTGTGCCGTAGTCGACCAGCGGCGTGGTCGAACTCACCACATAGGGGAGGATGAATATCGAGATGGCCACGACGGCCCGGATGATCCAGCCCCACACGGCCAAGCCGGTGGCGGTCAGGGCCGGGTTGCGCTTCTCCACCGTCTCGGTGAACCCGGCCATCCACGGCGCATAGGCAATCGCCAAGGCAATGGACATGAGCGAGATGATCCACACGAAGGTGTAGTAGCCGGTGTGGGGATCGTTGGTACGCGTCGCGAAGACGAAGGTCATGAACACGGCTGCTACCGCCCCGAAGAGCATGAACGGCTTGCGCACACCCACCCTGTCTGAGACGAACCCTGCCACGATGAGCGCCCCGGCGTCGAAGGCCCAGAACCAGTTGTTGATGCCGTTGGCCTGGGTGAGGGTGAAGCCGAAGATGCTCGTCAGGTAGATGGTGAAGAAGCCGACGGCCGTGTAGTAGATGATCAGGAACACCGACACGGCGAATGCCGAGCCCACGATGTCGAGGTGCAGCATCTGGCGCCAGGGCTTGCGAAGGGATGCCTGGATGTCGATGCCCTTGGCTCTGGCCTCGATGAGCGTCCGGTCCCGCAGGGACACCATCAGCTGGTCCCGGAGTCCCGGTGACAGCTCGCGCAGGCCGACGAGGGCAACGGCGAACACGACGAGGCCCACGATCCCGCAGATGAGGAACTGGTCCTGCCAGGCGTGAAGGTGATTCAGGGTGTGGCTCGAGACCTCGGAGACGCACAGGCTCCCGACCACCGGCCCCAGTGTCCAGAAGCCCATGGCCGAGGCGCGGCCCAGCTGAGGGGAGAAGTCACGGACGAGCGCCGGGGTGGCGACGAGGATGATGCCTTCCACGAATCCGACGGCCACAGTCAGGATGAGGTAGACGGTCTTGTTGGGTGAGTTGGGGACACCGAACGCCACCAGCAATGCGGTGACGAGAAGGCCGTAGGTGACCATGTTGGCCCGGCCCCAGCGGTCGGCCAACCCGGCGACGAGAGACGAGAACGCCCCCACGGCGTTGGCGAACACCGTGATGAGCACGAAGTAGCGGAAGCTCATCCCGTAGTGGGCGATGATCGTCGGCGACACGGCGCCCTGCACGTACAGCTCGTAGTACAGCAGGATGGTGGCGGCGACGATGATGCCCAGGTACAGCATCCGGGCGGCGGTGTCCGGATAGCTGTCGAGCTGCCGGTACCACAACGACCGGGCCACCCCTCCCCGGTTCGACGGAACACCCAACGCCGGCGCTGCGGTCGTCACTCGTATCCCTCCCCCCGGCCGGGATGCGTCCGAACGCCTGATCGGCCCGGGACGCCCCCTCGGACCACCTGGCCTTTGCCTGTGCAAAGAACGTTGACTCCAGTATGGCGCGTGGGGTGCGCAATCGGGTGGCACACGGCCCGTCCCGCCTCCGAGGGGGCTGGTCCTGCCTCACGACGCCCTACCGGCAGCCGGCCGGGCGCGGCCGACCCATGGCCGGCGACGGCCATGGGCGTCGGACGTGCCGTGGCCCGTGACGACTTCCGGGCGGCGGCTCGGCCACCCTTTGGGGCCGGCCTCGTGCTTCTGAGGAGCTGCCCGCCCCGGGGTTACTCGGCCAGGCCGGCCTCGGTGATGGTCTCGATGGCCCTGGTGTAGAAGCCCACGACGTCGTCGGGGCTGCCACCGATGTAGATCTCGGCGCTCACGTCGTTGACGACCGCTGAGGCCAGCGCCAGCATCGTGGTCGACGCCGGCTCCACGGAGAGCTTGGCCAGTTCCGCTGCATCGCCCTCGGCCACGATCATGCCGCGGTCGCGGGTGGTGCTGGCGTAGACGCGATAGCCCGAGATGCGTCCTTCCTTGGTCAGCTCGTCGTACCACGTGAGTGCACGAGCAAAGACGTCCATGCCCTTGGCGGGGGGCACGTTCGTCGTGGCTGCACCCCAGCTGGTCACCAACGCACCACGTTCGGCCACTGTGGGCCTCCTTTCCCTGGGCC
This sequence comes from Acidimicrobiaceae bacterium, assembly GCA_003453695.1. Classification (GTDB taxonomy): domain Bacteria; phylum Actinomycetota; class Acidimicrobiia; order Acidimicrobiales; family UBA8190; genus UBA8190. The sequence goes on from DMNK01000031.1 coordinate 22,307, forward strand.
GCCCACGGCTGGGAAGTCTGCTCCTCCCGGGGAGCCCTTGGCAACGGGTTTTTCCCTGGACAGCAGCGTCGCTTCGGCGCATGATCTCGAGGAGGCCCCGGGGCGGCCGGCGACTCGAGGGGGGCGCCGCCGTTGCCTGTGGCGACGGCGGCCAAACCAGGACACAGCGAGTGGCGCCGGCCGCCGGCAGGGCACCGATGGTGGGCTTGCCACCCGTTCGACACCAACGGAGGCAATGCCATGGCCGTGCTCCAGTCGACGGTCAGCAGGGTGAAGCCGGGGCGGTACGAGGACGTGTTGTCCCTCAGCCTGGAAGCCGTGAAGATCCACGAGCGGCTGGGAGTACCCGTGCCGCGCATCACCACGGCCACGGTGGCGGGGGAGGCGAGCGGTCTCTGCGTCTTCTCCACCGAGCACGACGACGTCGACGCCTATGGCCGCTTCGCCGAGGCCACCGCGGCCGACCCCGAGTTGCAGACCTTGGTCACGCGGGCGCAGGCCGCCGACGCGCCCAGCGTGGTCGAGCAGACGAGCCTGGCTTTCGAGGTCCCCCTGGATCGGACGCCCAAACCCGGGCGCGGCTCGCTGATCGAGATCCATGTCAGCCGGTCCACGCCTGGACAGCTGGAGGAGACGATCGCAATCAGCCGGCGCCTGTGCGACTTCGTCGAAGGGCACGGGGCCAAGAACGCCCGCTTGTTCCAGATCGCCTACGGCGGCATGGGCAGCGGCTTGTACATGGCCAGCTGGGAATTCGACGACGTGGGCGGCTGGGTGCGACTCAGCAAGACGTGGCAGACCGAGCCAGAGGGCCTCGCCATCGCCGCCTCCAGCACCGGCCCCACCCCGCACTCGACGCTCGTGTTCAGCGGGCTCTACACAGAGATTCCCCTGTAGACGACGGGTCCGGCGTGAGGGAGGCGGCGGCGGAGCTACAGGTCGCGCTCGTACACGTACATGACGGGGCCGCCGGCGCCTCCCTCGCGATTCGTGAATCCCATGCCCTCGTACATCCGGCGCGCCGCGACATCGCTCTCGCTGGTGCCGAGGTCCATGCGATCGGCCCCGCGTCGGCGTGCCTCGTCCATGGCGGCCTGCAACACCGCCCGCCCGAGCCCTCGGCCCCGAAACGGGGGAACGACGTACAGCTCGGCCAGGTAGCTCTCGAGGCCTGAGCTCCACAGCGCCGGCCGGCACCGGACCACGGCCACGGCGTCCGGCCCGCCTCCCCCGACCACGACGAAGGTGTGGCCCTCCTCGAGCAGTGCCACCAGCCGCGCCGCCAGCTCAGCAGGTGGCGGAGCGGGGTCGCCGTATTCGGTGTTGAAGTCGCAGAGCAAATGGGCGACGGCGGGCATGTCATGGCGACCGGCCAGGCGGACCGACCGGCCACCCTCTTCGGGCGCGGCCACTGGCACGGCAATCTATCGCCGCGCCCCCCGCCACCGGTGAGGAGCGGCGACCGGCGCAACACCCATGTCATGCTGGCCCTCGTGGCC
>DMNK01000031.1:23952-28537 GCA_003453695.1 Acidimicrobiaceae bacterium
TGGCCCTCGTGGCCCCGCCCCGGCGCGCCCGCAATCGAGTGGCGAGGCTGGCCACGCTCGTCACCGGCCCCATGGGGAGCTGGGCCGGTGTGGTGTTCTGGGTGGCGGTCGTCGCCGTGGCGCTGCCCTTCGCCAACAAGGTCGGCTCGGTGGAGACGAGCAGGCTGACCGAGTTCCTTCCCTCCGGCGCCGCCTCCACCCGGGCCCTGCAGCTGGACCGGGCCTTCCCCTCCGGCAAGGCACTGCCGGCGGAGGTCGTCTTCTTCCGGGCGTCGGGGCTGACGCCCGTCGACCGGGCACGGGCGAAGGCCGACGGCGCCGACCTCACGGCGCGACTGGGCCCCGCCATCGGCACGCCTTCGCCGCTCGTGGCGGCACCCGACGGCAAAGTGGCGGTGATGGCCGTACCCATACCGGGGAGCGAGACGGCGGTGGGGCACACCATCGGCGCCATGCGGTCGGTTCTCGGCGTGGGCACGGCGGGGCTCGAGATCCGGGTCACCGGCCAGGCCGCCGTCCAGGCGGACCTGCTCGGCAGCTTCTCGGGGGCCGACAGCCTGCTCCTGCTCGCCACCGCCGTCATGGTCGCCATCCTCTTGGCGGCCACCTACCGCAGCCCTGTGCTGTGGCTCGTCCCGCTCCTGTGCGTCGGCATCGCCGAAGCAGTGGCCCAGGCCCTCGTGTACGCCCTCGGACGGGGCGGCCTCACCGTCAACGGTCAGAGCGCAGCGCTCGTCACGGTCATCGTCTTCGGCGCCGGCACCGATTACGCCTTGCTCATCACTGCCCGCTACCGCGAGGAGCTCCGTCGCGTCCCGGACCATCGCCTGGCCATGACCACGGCCTGGCGCCGTGCCGCCCCGGCCGTGGTGGCCTCCGCCCTCACGGTGGCCGCCGCCCTCACCTGTCTGCTGCCGGCCAGCCTGAACCTGACCACCGACTTCGGAATCGTGGGCATCGTCGGCGTCCTGTCGGCGGCTGTGGTGATCCTGGGGGCCTATCCCGCCTTGCTGCTCGTCATGGGCCGGGGGGTGTTCTGGCCGGCGGTGCCCCGCCACGCCCCGGACTTCGTCCAGCGCGGCCCGTGGACGTGGCTGGCGCGGCTCGTGAGCCAAGGTCGTCGTCCGGTGTGGATCTCGGGCTTCGTGCTCCTCGGGGCCGCCGGCGTCGGGCTCTTCACCGTGAACACCAACCTCTCCGCCCTGAGCGAGCTACCCACCACGGCGCCGTCGGTGCGCGGGTATCAGCTGTTGGAGGGTCATTTCCCGCCCGGGGAGGTGTCGCCGGTGGACGTCGTCGTGACCCGTGGCGGCGACCTCCCCTCCGTGCGCGCCGCGCTCGGACGACTTCCGGTCACGGCCGCCATGGGGCCCGTCGAGCGCGCCGGCGGCATGGCCCGCTTCGACCTGGTCCTCGCCGTGAAACCGACAGGCGTGACCGGCTTCGATGCCGTCCGCCGGTTGCGCACTGTCGCCGCCCGCGCCGGGGGCGACAACGTGGTCATCGGCGGCCAGACCGCCCAGGACCTCGACACCGCCCAGGCCTCGCACCGTGACACCCTCGTCATCGTCCCGGCCGTCCTCGCCGTGGTGCTGCTCGTCCTGTGGTTGGTGTTGCGGGCCTGGCTCGGGCCCCTCTTGGTGGTCGCCACCGTGGTCGTGACCTTCGGGGCGGCGCTCGGCGTGACGTCGGCGGTGTTCGTGCCTCTGCTCCACCTCCCCGGCACCGATCCGACAGTGCCGTTGCTCACCTTCGTCTTCCTCGTTGCGCTGGGTATCGACTACAACATCTTCCTCCTCACACGCGTCCGTGAGGAGGTGCTGCGGTCGGGCTCAGCCGCCGGCATCCGTACCGGAGTGGCGAGCACCGGGGTGGTGCTCACCTCGGCCGGCATCGTGCTGGCGGGCACCTTCTCGGTCCTGGCCATCCTGCCGGTGGTGGCCTCGAGGGAGATCGGCATCGTGGTCGCCCTCGGGGTGCTGGCCGACACGTTCCTCGTCCGCACCGTCCTGGTGCCCACCCTGGCCGCCGACCTCGGCGCGCGCTTCTGGTGGCCGACTCGCCTCCCCGTGTCGGGCACCGCTCCCCGGGGGCCTTCTTCTGCACGGCAGTCGCAACGACGCCACTAGGGTGCCGCCATGGCCGACGACGGCGCTGCCTTCCCCACTCTTTCACCGGAGGAGATAGCGGTCTTCGACGCCGTGGGCGAGCGGCACAGCGTCTCCGTCGGGGATGTGCTGTACCGCCAGGGAGACCCCACCTACGACTTCTTCGTCGTGCTGTCCGGGGCCGTCGACATCGTGATCCACGCCGACGGCCAGGAGCGCGTCATCGCCCACCACGGCGCCGGACGGTTCCTGGGTGAGCTGAACATGCTCACCGGCCAGCGGGTGTTCGTCTCGGCGCGTGTCGTCGAACCGGGAGAGGTCGTCGAGGTGCCGAGGGACCGGCTCCGGCACGCCCTCGCCGTCAACCCGAGGCTCGGTGACCTGGTCCTCTCTGCATTCCTGGCGCGCCGCTCCGTCCTGCTCGAGGGCGCAGCCGACACGGTGCGAGTGATCGCCTCGCGCTTCTCGCCCGAGGCCATGCAGATCCGGGAGTTCCTGGCCCGCAACAGCATCCCCCACGAATGGCTCGACCCCGAGAACGACGCCGCCGTCGAGGGCCTGGTTGCGCACTTCGACATCAGGCCGGCAGAGCTCCCCGTGGTGGTGGTCGCCGACACCGTCCTGCGCCGACCCACCCCGGGCTCGCTCTCCGAGTACCTGGGCCTCACCCTCGGCCGTCTCCCGGGGCGCTGCTTCGACCTGATCGTGGTGGGTGGGGGGCCGGCGGGCCTGGCCGCTGCCGTGTACGGGGCCTCAGAGGGGCTCAACACCCTGGGCCTCGACCAGATCGCCGCCGGCGGCCAAGCCGGGACGAGCTCGCGCATCGAGAACTACCTCGGCTTTCCGCTCGGGATCTCCGGTACCGACCTCACGCAGCGGGCGGTGGTCCAGGCCGAGAAGTTCGGCGCCGAGCTGGTGAGCCCCTGTGCAGCCGAATCGTTGCGGGAGGAGAGCGGGCATCTCGTGGTGCGCCTGTCCGACGGGTCCGACGTCGCCGGCAGGGCGGTCATCGTGGCCTCAGGCGCAAGGTACCGCCGTCTCGAGACTGCGCGCCTCGAGGAGTTCGAAGGCAACGGCGTCTTCTACGCGGCCACCGAGCTCGAAGCCCGCATGTGCGCGGCGTCGCCGGTCGTGGTGGTGGGCGGGGGGAACTCCGCCGGACAGGCCGCGCTGTTCCTGGCCGAGTCGGGCTCCCAGGTCACCGTGGTGATCCGGGGACCAGACCTGTCGAAGAGCATGTCGCAGTACCTGGTCGAGCGGGTCGAGGCGGACTCCCGCATCGAGGTGCTGACCGAGACGTTCGTCACCGCTCTGGACGGCGAACGCTCGTTGGCGTCTGTCGAGGTGACCGACGGTTCGGGCACGGCCACCATCAAGGCGTCGGCGCTCTTCTCCTTCATCGGTGCCGAGCCGGGGTCGGGGTGGCTGTCGGGGTGCGCCGCTCTCGACAGCAGCGGCTTCGTGCTCACCGACCGCGCCCTGCGCCCCGACGACCTGGGCGGGCGCTGGGAGACCCTCGGCCGCCGTCCCCTTCCCTTCGAGACGAGCCATCCGGGGCTTTTCGCCGTCGGCGACGTGCGATCGGGGTCCACCAAGCGCGTAGCGGCCGCTGTGGGCGAGGGATCCGCCGCCGTTCGCTCCGTCCACGAGTTCCTGGAGTTCGTCCCCCACCCCTGAGGACCGACCGGGGGTAGCGTCCCGTCTCGGCGGCGTCCCCCGGAGGTTCCCCGATGACCGAGTCGTCCCCGGCCGCGCCCACCGTCGAGCCGGCGTCCCTCGATCCCGGCGGCGAGGCCTACGAGGCCTTCCACCTCGAGCACCGCGGCATCGAGCTGATCCCCGATTCCAACCGGCCCATGCGCCCCTCGGGGTTGTTCTGGATGTGGGCGGGGGCCATCTGGAACGTGGAGTTCCTCGTGTACGGGGCGCTCATCGTCTCCTTCGGGCTCTCCTTCTGGCAGGCCGTCGCCGCCGTCCTGATCGGGAACCTGGCCTACGCCTTTCTCGGGCTCGCCAGCCTCCCGGGTCCCGAAACCGGCACGACCACCTTCATGGTGAGCCGGGCGCCGTTCGGGCGCAACGGCAACCGGGTGCCGTCGGTGTTCAACTGGATCACCCAGGTGGGCTTCGAGATCGAAGGCACCGTCCTCGTGGTGCTCATCGTGCAAGCCATGTTCCGCCACGAAGGAGTCACCCTCGACGACCTCGGCAAGGTCCTCGTCATCGTCGCCGCTGTGGCCGTGCAGTTCGTGATGCCCTTCCTCGGGCATGCCACCATCACGGCCGTCCTGCGCTACCTGTCGTTCGTCTTCATCGCCGTGTTCGGGATCATGGCCTGCCTGGTCGTCCCGCACGCCCATGTGAGCACCCTGCACCAACACACCTCGTGGTGGTTGTGGACGACAGGGCTGGTGCTCATCGTCTCTGCGGGAGGTCTCGGGTGGACGGAGAACGGCGCCGACTACTCGCGCTACCTG
>DMNK01000031.1:28806-29129 GCA_003453695.1 Acidimicrobiaceae bacterium
GGCGGTCACCGGCGTGCCCTCGTCCTTCGCCAGCTGGTTCTTCTGGCCGTTCCTCATCCTGGCCCTGCCCCAGCTCTTCGCCATCAACACTTTGGACCTGTACTCGTCAGGTGTGACCCTGCAGGCCATCGGGGTCCCGCTGTCGCGGTGGGGATGCGTGGTCGTCGACACCGTGGTGTGCGGAGCAGCGACAGCGCTCGTCATCTTCAAAGGCAACTTCTACACGGACTTGTCGGGCTTCTTGAACTACATCGTGGTGTGGCTGGGGCCCTGGTTCGGCATCTTCGCCGTGGACTACCTGTTGCGACGGGGGCGCTACGACC
>DMNK01000031.1:29403-29630 GCA_003453695.1 Acidimicrobiaceae bacterium
TGTGGGTCGACGCTGCCTTCTACGTCCCGGCCTACACGTCGCCGCTGTCGCATGCCACCCACGGTGCCGACTTCAGCTGGATCTTCGGCCTCCTCGTGGCGGGGTTGAGCTATCTGGCCCTGTCGGCGAACGACGCGCCCGGCGGAGCGCCCGCCGCCCTAGGCGCCGGGGAAGGCAGCCGCCGATGACCGCCGGCGCGGGTGCCCTGGTCGCCCGGTAGTGTCGCC
>DMNK01000031.1:29812-29977 GCA_003453695.1 Acidimicrobiaceae bacterium
GCCCGGTAGTGTCGCCGCCGGTCGGCGGGACATCCGGATCCGAGGTGCACAGCCATGGCAAGGGAAGGGCTCCACGAGGCAGCCGAGCTGCTCGACGAACAGACCATCGACCATCACCGGGCCATCACGTCGCTGATCGAAGAGCTCGAGGCGGTCGACTGGTAC
>DMNK01000022.1:0-3388 GCA_003453695.1 Acidimicrobiaceae bacterium
TTCTGCCGCTTCCTGCTCATGCACGTGATCGATCCCGCCGTGGTGCTCGACCGCATGCGTCGCGCCGTGCGGCCGGGCGGGTTCCTCGTGGCACAGGAGCCCATCACGTCGGCGGGACGCGTGAACGGTGCGCCTCTGTCCATGCCCGATGCACGCCACCCCGACGTCGGGGCCGTGCTGCCGGCGCTGCTGCGGAAGGCGGGGACCGAGATCGTGGACGCCTGGGCCGAGGCGCCGGCCGGCGCTGGCCCGGGCCCGGTCGCCGACTACCTGGCCTCGCTCACCGGCGTCGACCCCGGCGACGATCCGGTCGTGCTGCCCCCACTCGTCACGGTGGTGGGCAGGATGCCGGGAGGGACCACGCGCACGGCTGGGTAAGTTTGGCGGCCGTGACCGAAGCCCCGGAGCCGGCGCTCGAGCCGGCGGCACACGCGCTGCGCCTGGCCGCCGGCGTGGTCCAGGCGGCGCTGGCCGGGCTGGCCGCCGGCGACCTCGACGACGTCCAGGTACTGGCCTACGACGTGGCCCATGCCGCCGCCGCCGTGCGCACCGCCGAAGCGGTGCTCGACTACGGGGGGCGGGGCGAGGACGAGGGACGCATCGCCTGCGTGTTCGTGGCCGACGCCCTGGCCGAGCTGGCCGGCCGCGTCGTCGGGCGGGAACAGGCGTGGGGGGCGTCCGCAAACTGGCTGGAGCCCGCCGCCGAGTTCCTGGCCACGTGGCGAGCGCCCGAGACGCTGGCCGCCCTGGCAGGACGAGAGGGGCCCCGCCACCTCGACCCCGACTTCGAGCTCGTGCGGGACACCTTCCACCGCTTCGCCGAGGAGCAGCTGCGCCCGCGCGCCGAGCACATCCATCGGGCCAACGCCGACATCCCCGAAGAGGTGATCACCGGCCTGGCCGAGATGGGAGCGCTCGGGCTGTCCATCCCCGAGGAGTACGGGGGCTTCGCCACCGGAGGCGACAGCGACTACCTGGGCATGGTGGTGGCCACCGAGGAGCTTTCGTGGGGGTCGCTCGGCGCCGGCGGCTCGCTCATCACCCGCCCTGAGATCCTGTCCCGTGCCCTGGTGGCGGGCGGCACCGAGGAGCAGAAGAGGCGGTGGCTGCCGGCACTCGCCTCGGGGGAGCTCATGAACGCAGTGGCCGTGACGGAGCCCGACTTCGGATCGGACGTGGCCAACATCGTCACCTCGGCCACGGCCTGTGCCGGCGGATGGCTCGTGAACGGCGTGAAGACGTGGTGCACGTTCGCGGCGCGCGCCGACGTGCTCATGCTGCTGGCCCGCACCGACCCGGACCGCACCAAGACCCACCGAGGTCTTTCGTTGTTCGTGGTGGAGAAACCGCGGGCCGACGGCACCGGGTTCGTGCTCACCCAGGACCCCACCGCCGATGGCCGCGGCGACCCCCCGGGGCGCATGGAGGGCCGTCCCATCGACACCCTCGGGTACCGGGGCATGCACTCCTACGAGATCGCCTTCGAGAACTGGTTCGTGCCCGAGGCCAACCTGGTGGGCGGGCCCGAGGGGCTGGGCCGCGGCTTCTACTCCCAGATGGCCGGCTTCGAGAACGGACGTCTGCAGACGGCGGCGCGTGCGCTCGGGGTGATGCAAGCCGCCTACGAGGCGGCCCGGGACTACGCAGGCGAGCGGGTGGTGTTCGGCAGGCCCATCGCCCAGTACCAGCTGACCCGGGCCAAGTTGACCCGCATGGCCGTGCTCATCCAGGCCACCCGCCAGTTCTCCTACCAGGTGGCCCGGCTCATGGCCAAGGGCGAGGGCACCCTGGAGGCGTCCATGTTGAAGGCCTACGTCTGCCGGGCCGCCGAGTGGGTGACCCGCGAGGCCATGCAGATCCACGGGGGCATGGGCTATGCCGAGGAGTACGCCGTCAGCCGCTACTTCGTCGACGCCCGGGTGCTGTCCATCTTCGAAGGCGCCGACGAGACGTTGGCGCTCAAGGTCGTGGCGCGGCGGCTGGTGGAGCAGTCGGGGATCTGAGATCGGCCCGGGTCCCCCGGGCGACGGCGATGTGAGGCGCCGACACCTTCGTCATCCTGGGGCGAGCGCGCCCTACGAGGCGGCCGGAGGCACGATCGTGCCGATGTTGTCACCACCCGAGTCCTGGTCGAGCGTCAGCCAGAGCCGCCCATCCGGTCCGGCGGTGAGTCCAGGTGCGAACGGAGAACACGGCTCTGTCAGCTCCCAAAGGGCCTCGCTCCCGTTCGGATGCAGCAGGGCGAGGTCGAAGCAGCGGTCGCTCGAATCGGCCGTGACGAACCAGATGCGGCCGTCGGCGGTCCGGGCCATCTGCCCCACGCCGTCTCCGGCCATGGCCTGCGCCACCGGCCACTGCGTCACCTGGCCCGAAGTCGTGATTCGACCGACGGCACCGTCGCCGAAGAACCAGAGGTTCTCATCCCCGCCGGCGATGATGGCGCGAGCGTCCACGGAGGAGTTCTCCGGAGCGCTGAACTCGCTCAACGCACCTTGCGGGCTCAGCCTGCCGATGAGTCCTCCGGTCTCGGTGAACCAGATGGCGCCGTCCGGTCCCTCGGCCAACTCCTGGGGGATGCCCGTCGCCGGGTAGCTCGTGATCGTCCCGCCGAGCGTCATGCGGCTGACCGCCTTGCCGACCGACGACCCGAACCACAGAGCTCCGTCGCTGCCCGTGACGATCATCCCTTTGGCTGGGGCCGGGAACTCGGTCACCTGACCAGACGGGGTGATCCGTCCCACCCCGGCGCCGTTGCCCATCGTGAACCACAGGTTGCCGTCAGGACCGGTGGTAATTGCGGTGGGGATGACCTGTACTCCCGGGTCGAGGGAATCCGCGTACGGGAACACCGTGACCTGGCCGCCAGGCGTGACCCGGACGACATCGTTGCCCGACATGTACCAGACGTTGCCGTCTGGCCCCGAGGTGATCCCGAAGCCGCCCGGCGCCGTCAAGAGTGACGCCGTCACGGTAAGCGGGCCGGCGGGGACCGTGGTGGTCGTCGAGGCCGGCGGTTCGGTCGTGGTAGAGGGCGCGGTGGCCTCTGCTGTGGGCGGCACCGTGGTGGCGACCCGCTCCGTCGAGGCGACCCCGTTGGCCGGCACCCCACCGGACCGAACCGAGCCAGTTGTGAGGACGAGCGGCAGGGTGACGGCGAGGCCGAGGGCGACGATCAGCACGGCTGCATAACCGATCAGACCCCGACGGGAGTGGACTCGACCGCCCAAGGCCCGCCAGAAACGCCGCACCAACCGGGGTGCCATCTCTCCATCATGACGACCCGACCCCGCCTGCGGAAGGAGGACTCGTCGGACTGGCCCGCTGGGCAGGGTTCGGTGCGGTGGAGCCTTCCTCCTCGCCCGGCCTGGCGCTAGTTCGCCGAGCGGCG
>DMNK01000022.1:3663-4204 GCA_003453695.1 Acidimicrobiaceae bacterium
GCCCGGTCGAACTGCTCCTGGGTGGGCGAGTAGAGCTCGTTCAACACCGTGACCTGGTCGGGGGTGAGGGCCCACTTGCCGTCGTAGCCAAGGACACGGGTGCGCTGGGTGAAGTCGCGCAGCCCGTCCATGTCCTTCACCTTGAGGTAGGGGCCGTCGATGACCTGGAGCCCGTTGGCCCGCCCGGCCATGAGGATGCGGGAGAACACGTAATTGAAATGGTCGCCGGGGTACTCGGGGATCTGGACGCCGCCGGTGAGCACGGGCATCTCCATGGAGGCGGCGAAGTCGGCGGGGCCGAAGATGATGGTTTCCAGACGCGGCGAGGCGGCGCAGATGTCGTCCACGTTGATGAGCCCACGGGTGGTCTCGATCTGGGCCTCGATGCCGATGTGGCCGGGCGGAAGGCCACTGTGCTTCTCCACCTGGCTGAGCAGGAGGTCGAGCGCCACCACCTCGGCCGCCGACTGCACCTTGGGGAGCATGACCTCGTCCAGCCGCTCCCCGGCATTGCCCACGACCTCGATGACGTCCCCGTAGG
>DMNK01000022.1:4354-5568 GCA_003453695.1 Acidimicrobiaceae bacterium
TCGATGACGTCCCCGTAGGTCCACTCGGTGTCCCAGGCGTTGATGCGCACGCACAGCACCCGGTCGTCCCAGGGCTGCTTGCGGATGGCTTCGACGACCTTGGCGCGCGCCGCCTCCTTCTCGAGAGGAGCCACCGAGTCCTCCAGGTCGAGGAACGACATGTCGGCAGGGACGGTGGGCGCCTTCTCGAGGAACCGCTCGTTGGAGCCTGGCGTGGAGAAACAGGACCGGCGGGGCAGGTTGCGGCTGCGTTCGGACATGCCCGGGATGCTACCGGCGCGCCTGTCAGTCCTCCAACGTCGCTCGCCGCGGGTGCGACGGCGGCCAGTTCGACCGTGTCACGTCGCGCCGAGGTCGGCGGGAGTGAGCTGCTCGGTCAACAGTCGGCTGAAACGTGAGGCATCGCCGCCGACGAACTGCCGGCACAAGCGCAGCCCCTCGATGTAGCAGAAGATGTACGCCCGCCATGTCGGGTGCATGAGGAACTCGACCGCCTTGGCGGCGCGCGCCCGCGGCAGCATGGCCCAGCGCGCCATGTCGTCGATGACCGTCTCGGGATCGGCACCCTCGGCGTGGAGGCGCAGGGCGGCGTTCCCCCGCACCCCGGCCAGCGCCTCGCCCGCCTCGGAGATGGCCCCCACCACCTCGGCGTCGTAGCGGATGCCGAGCGGGCGCAGGTGCTCGGCGACGGTGGCCTCGGGACGCCGTCCCATCACGACCTCGAGTCCGAGGTCGGCCAGACCCTCGGCCAACAATGCGCTCGGGGTGCCCACGAGAAAGATGGTCTCCTCCATGAAGTGACGACGGTGTACGAGGCCCACTTCCTTTCGGGAGTGCTCGGTGTGATGTCCCGGGTAGGCCTCGTGCGCCACCAGGTGGGCCAGCGAGATCGACAGCACGGGCAAGTCGACGTTGATGTCGACACGCGAGCGCAGGCTCCCCAGGTACGTGTTGAAACCCGACCAGGGGCGACCGGTCACCAACTCGAAGTCGACGTGCTCGCCTTCGGGGAGGCCGAACAGCCGACCGGTGCGCTGGCGCAGGTCCTCGGCCAGAGACGAGATGGCCGACGGCAGCAGATCGGGGGCGACGGCGTGCGACTCGCGCCAGGCCACGAGGCGCGCGAGCAAGGGGCCGTCACCGGGCACGGCCTCCTCGAGCCGCCTCTGGGCCTCGGCGATGACGTCGTCGGGCACGGCGGCGGGACGCACGCC
>DMNK01000022.1:5852-9778 GCA_003453695.1 Acidimicrobiaceae bacterium
CGGCGAGCAGGCGCCGGGCGGCGTCCACCAGCTGTGGCGGGGGCAGGGGCGGTTCGGCCGCCGCCCGGGCAGAGAGGTCCGGCGGCCCGTAGTAGGCGTCGACGAGGCCGTCGACGTGCCGGCCCAGGGCCAGCCCGAGCTCGAGATAGGCGCCGACGCAGCCGCCCGGAGCGGCGCTCGAGTCGGTCACCGATGAGGCCCGACGGTCACCACCGCGCCAGCAGCTCCGGCGGCTCCGGGCAGTCGCAACCGGCGAGCGCTTCGAACACCCCGACAATCCCGAGTGGGCCGGCCACCCGCGCCACGGCGGACAGCCCGGCGACCACGGGGCTTCTCGACACGGGCTCGAACCAGCTCGAGGCGGCGGTGCGCGATGGCGGCGGAGGCATGTCGGCCCGCTCCAGCAGGGCCTGCCACAGTCGCGCCGGCAGCACGCGGCCCGTGCCGGACAGCGCCCACACGTCGGTGCCGGCGACGGCGGCCGCTTCGAGCACGCCTCGATCGTCCCCGTCGATGATCATGCCCGTGGGCCCCATCCCGTCCACGCTCACGACCACGACGTCGGCCGTGGTGGCCTCCGCCACACCGCCATGGCGGATCCAGCGCCGTCCGGCCAGGGCCTCCTCGAGCAGTTCCTCGGTGCGGTCGTCCTCCAGCTGGCCGGCGCAGCGATCGGCCTCCTCGAGCGGATCGCCGGCGCACAGCACGCGGGCAGCCACCCACCACAGCGGGGCATAGCCGGGATTGCGCTCGAGCAACCGGCGACAGGCGGGGACCAGGGCGGCGGGCTCCTGCTCGGCCAGCTCGGCGAGCGCATAGGCGGCCTCGACGGCGAGCTCGGTCGGACCGGCCCAGCCGGCGCGCGCCACGAAACGGAGGCGCTCGATGGGATGCACCACGACAGACGCTACCGGCCGCCTGGCGTGCGGGCGCGGGCGCCGCCGCCGGGTGGCGAGCCGGGTCAGCTCGGTTGCTCGGCCAGCCAACCGGGCGGCACCTTGCCCTGTGCCTCGGGCAGGCGGGGCCCGGGAGGGTGGCCGAAGCGGTAGGCGGTAGGCGGCCAGCCGAGCTGGACGAACACCGCTTCACCACTGTGGCCCTCGGTGACGCAGTAGACCATGGCGTCGGCCACCGCCTCGGGGGCGATGAGCGGGAAGCCGGCGCCGGCCAGCGTGTCGCGTATCTCGCCGTCGATGAGCGGGGTGTCCACCAGGCTGGGGCACACGGCGTTGATGGTGACGCCCTGCTCGGCCAGTCGCGGGGCCATGGCGCGCACGAACCCCACCACGGCGTGCTTGGTGAGGGTGTACACGGGGTCGCCGGGAAAGGCGATGAGCCCCGCCAGCGACGAGGTGGCGACCACGGAGCCGGCACCCTTGGCCAGCATCTGGGGGACGAGGGCCCGGGTGCCGAAGACGACGCCGTCGACGTTCACTCCCATGATGCGGCGGTACTGGTCGTCGCTGAGCGCCGTGATGTCCTCCACCCCGGTGGTCACCCCGGCGTTGAGCACGGCGATGTCCGCCCCGCCCAGTTCTTGAGCGGCGTCGGCCACCGACGGCCACAGCTCCGACCGGCTCACATCGGCCTCCACGGAACGTCCGCCGAGCTCGCCGGCCACCTGCTTGGCCGCTTCCCCGTCGACGTCGACCGCCACCACCTGGGCGCCCATGGCCGAAAGGCGGCGTGACGTGGCCAACCCGATGCCGGACGCGGCCCCGGTCACGACGGCGACCTTCCCTTGGAGCGACCCTTCGGGCACGGCCGCACGCTAGTGGCACGCCCTCGACGGGAGCATGCCGGGCCACCGGGCGCCCTGACGCCGGTGTGCGCGGGCGAGGCCGGTCCGTGAAGGCCTGGCAGTACGCTTTCGGAGGGTGCCTGACGGCCCGAATCGCCCATGAGGACATCGTGAAGCCCATTCCCGTGTCGTTCCACATCGGGCCGTTGGTGGTGCACACCTACGGCATCGGCCTGGCGATCACGTTCTGGTTCGCCTACCGATACTTCGAGTACCGCCTCACCAAGCGCGGGTATCGCACGGAGTGGGTGACCGGGGTCTTCCTGTGGGTCGTCGTGGCGGCGGTGGTGGGCGCCCGGGTCGTGCACGTGGTCGCCAACGCCTCCTATTACTCGTCCAACCCCGGACAGATCCTCGACGTCTGGCACGGCGGCCTCTCGTCCTTCGGCGGCCTGCTCTTCGGGGTGCCTGCGGGGCTGATCGCCACGCGCAAGCGCTACCCCGAGCTACCTGCCTGGCGCGCCCTCGACATCATCGCCCCGGTGCTCATGGCGGCGTGGGGCGTGGGCAGGCTGCTGGGCCCGCAGCTCATGGTGGGCGGTGGCGGGGCGCCCACCACGGCGTGGTACGGCATGTACTACGCGGGCGAGACGGGACGCCGAGTGCCGGTGCCGATCATCCAGGCCGTCGACAGCTTCGCCATCTTCGCTGCGCTCCTGCTCATCGAGCGCTACGTGCGGCGCCGTCCCACCGGCCTCGTCCTCGCCGCCACCATGGCCCTGTGGGGACTGGCGCGCTTCTTCGAAGAGCACTTCTGGCTGGGCACCCAGGCCCAAGTGGGCTCCACCCAGTCCGAGAGCAGCGTGGGCCCCGTACTCGTGCAGGCGACCGGCTTGGCCCTCTTCGTCGCCGGCGTAGCCATCATGGCCTGGCTGTGGCGAAGAGGAACCCGGGTGCTCGACATCCCGCCGGCCGACGACGAAGCCGGCGGTGAGCCGGCTCGAGCCGTCGAACCCGACGAACGCCAGACCTCGGCGTCCTTGTCGTCCGGCGCACCCGCTCCCGGCCCGGCCTCGATCTGATCCGACGCGGTCGCCGCGCCGCACCGACGTCGCAATCAGGCCGACGAAGAAGAAGGCGCCCGGCCCGGACCGGGCTGGCCGGCGAAGGCCTGGGCCACCGCCATCCATCGCCGGGCGGCGTCGCCCTCCACGACGAGGCCGGTGTCGGACAGATGGCGGCGCTGGGTCACGACGAGACAGAAGTCGAGGGCGCTGCCTCGCACCCACGCGCTGCCGCCGTCCTCGTCCCAGACCCAGCGCTCACCGTCGGGGCCCACCAGGTCGACGGTCACCATGCCGGGCGGCGGCTCCAGCCCGCGGACGGCGAACGAGAAGGGGCGGGCGCGCACGCCGAGCTGGGCGACGTGTACGAGCCGGCCGGTGGGGCGGCGGGTCACGCCCAGGCTGTCGGCGACGTCCTGGCCGTGGGCCCAGGTCTCCATGAGACGCGCCGACAGAAACGAGGCCGGGCTCATGGCCGGGCCGAACCACGGCACCCGCTGCCCCGGCGACAACCCGGCCGCCACGGCGAGAAGGTCCTTGCGGGCTCGCCGCCACCACGCCAGCACCTCGGCACCCGACATCGACCGCCCCCGCTCCAGGTGCTCGGCCATGGGGTCGGTGCCGGTGACGGCCGACTCCATGGCCCGGCGCGCCGCGTCGGAGAAGCCGTCGGGGTCGGTGATGGCCGAGGCGGCCGCTTCGTCGAAGAAGGCCAGGTGGCTGATCTGGTCTCGAATGGCCCAGCCCTCCGCCGGTGTGGATCGGCCCCATCCCCCCTCGTCGAGGGGGTCGACGAGCGAGTCCAGGTCGTGCTGCTCGTCGGCGAGATCGGCCAGGAGCTCGGAAACAGTGGGTGCGGAAGCCACCGAGCTGGCACGCTAGTGACCGGGGGGCGAAGCGAGCCCCCAAAAGAAATCGCTTGCGTTCGCAAAGAGTCGAGTAGGATGGGGGCGTGGCCGAGGTGGAGTGGCTCGACGACGTGGAGATGCGGGCCTGGCGTTCGCTCCTCGGGGCGCACCGGCGGCTGCTGCAGCGCCTCGACGCCGAGCTGCAGGCCAGCCAGGACCTCTCGGTGTCCGACTACGGCGTGCTGGTCGAGTTGAGCGAGGCGGGGGGGGGGG
>DMNK01000022.1:9855-12198 GCA_003453695.1 Acidimicrobiaceae bacterium
CCGAGCTGCAGGCCAGCCAGGACCTCTCGGTGTCCGACTACGGCGTGCTGGTCGAGTTGAGCGAGGCGGGCGGCCAGATGCGCATGAGCGAGCTGGCCGAGCGAATGCTGCTGTCGCCGAGCGGCCTGACCCGACGGCTGGACACCATGGTGGCTGCGGGGCTGGTGGAGCGGCACCGATGCGCCACCGACCGGCGCGGCGCCTATGCCGTGCTGACCGCGGCCGGCCGGGCGCGGCTCGAAGCGTCTGCCCCCGACCACGTCGATCAGGTGCGGCGCCATTTCGTCGATCGCCTGAGCCGTGAGCAGCTGGTGACCTTGACCGAAGCGCTCGAGGCCGTGGCCGGACCCGACGTGGCGGAGACCTGTCCCCAGTCGGCGGTCACCGGGGGACGCTCGCCGCAGCACTGACCCGCGTCTCACCGGTCCCGGAACTGCGGGCCGGACGTCCGCCCGCCAGAATGGCGCCGTGACCGCGGTGATCAGGAACGTGACCGACGCCCGGGCCAGGGCTCGCCGGGTGCTGCCCCGGGTGGTGTTCGACTACGTCGACGGCGCTGCCGACGACGAGGTCACGATGGCCGAGAACGAGGCCGCCTTCCGCCGTCTCGCCTTCCGGCCCCGGATGGGATTCGACTCCGGCGAACCGCTCCTCGGGACGACGGTGCTCGGCACCGACGTGGCGTTTCCCGTGCTGCTCGCCCCCTGCGGGCTGGTCCGGCTCATGCACCCCGACGGGGCCTTCGGCGTGGCCCGGGCGGCGACGTCCCGGCAGACGGCATGGGTGCTCTCGTCGGTCGCCGGGGTCACTCTGGAGGACGCCGCCAGCGGGGGCGGGCACAGATGGTTCCAGCTGTACTCGAGCGGCGGGCGCGACGAGGCGGCGGGCATCGTCGCCAGGGCGGAAGCCGCCGGCTACGAGGCGCTCGTCGTCACCATCGACACGCCGGCGCTCGGCAATCGCGAGCGCGACGCCCGCAACGGAGTGCGCTCACCGCTGCGCCTCGACGCCCATACCGCCGTGGCGCTCGGGCCTCAGGTCCTGGCCAGGCCGCGCTGGGCCCTGCGCATGATCAGAGACGGGGTGTCGGTCATGCGGCGCCCCGGGCCGGGCGACGGGCCCGGAGGTTCGACCCCGTCGGGCGGTCTCAAGGCGGCCGGCGCCGTCGCCATGCTGGCCTCGCCGTTCACGTGGTCGGACATCGAGTGGCTGCGGGGGCGGTGGTCGAAGCCGCTGCTCGTGAAGGGCGTGCTGCGAGGCGACGACGCCCGCCATGCTGCCGACGCCGGTGCCGACGCCGTCATCGTCTCGAACCACGGCGGACGTCAGCTGGACGGGGCACCGGCGACCGCCAGAGTCCTGCCCGAGGTCGTCGACTCGGTGGGCGACCGAGTGGAGGTGCTCGTCGACGGCGGCATCCGCAGAGGCGGTGACGTGGTGAAGGCGCTGGCGCTCGGGGCCAGGGCCGTGCTCGTGGGCCGGCCCTATCTGTACGGCCTGGCGGTGAACGGACAGCAGGGGGTCGAGCAGGTGCTCGACGTGCTGCGCCAGGAGATGTCGAGGACGATGCGTCTGTTGGGCTGTGGGTCGGTGAAGGAGCTCGACCGCTCCTACCTTCAGGACCTGGCCAGTGAAGGAGCCTTGGACAGTCGCACCTGAAGGAGGATCCACAACGCCTCCACGCCGTCGCGCCAGGTGAGCTTCTTCCCCTCCTCGCGGCCACGCGCCTTGTAGTTGATCGGGACCTCGTAGGGGCGGATCCCGGCTTTCAAGAGCTTGCCGGCGATCTCGGCCTCCACGCCGAAACCCTCCTGGCGGAGCTGGAGCGAGCGGTACAGCGCCAGCGGCATGAGCTTGAAGCACGTCTCCAGGTCGCTCAGGTACGAGTTGTAGAGGATGTTCGCCGCCATGGTCACGGCGCGGTTGCCCACCACGTACCAGAACGAGAAGGCGGTGTGGCTCCCGAAGGTCCGTGTGCCGAACACCACCTCGGCGTCGCCGGCGATCACCGGCGCCAGCAGAGCGGGGATGTCGCCCGGGGTGTACTCGAGGTCGGCGTCACAGACGATGACGTAGTCGCCGGAGGCCAGCGACGACGCCGTCTCGAGCGCCGCACCCTTTCCCCGGTTCGTCGGATGGGAACCCTTGGTGATGCGGGCGTCGTCCAGCCGGGAGATGAGCTCTGCGGAGCCGTCGGTGCTGCCGTCGTCGACGAGGACCAGCTCGACCTCGCACGGATAGGCGACGTCGAGGACGCGCTTCACGGCGTAGTTGAGGGTCTCCACCTCGTTGTAGACGGGCATCAGGATGCTGAGCTTCACGGTTCCTCCCGGGACCGCCACG
>DMNK01000022.1:12461-13375 GCA_003453695.1 Acidimicrobiaceae bacterium
CCGTGGTCCACCAAACGGGGTCAAGGCCTACGGGTGGGGGCGGAGGGACTCGAACCCTCACTGGGGACGGTTTAAGCGCCCTGCCTCTGCCGATTGGGCTACACCCCCGACTGGCCCAGCCACGGTAGGCCCAGGTGGCGGTGGAGCGGCGCCCAGCCCCTCGGGAGTGACAAAAGTGCAGGAAGGGACTACCGGACGCTTTATCCCGCTCCTACTGTTGCCGATGTGGCAGCTGTGGCCTATGTGATTCGGCGCGCTCGGGCTCTCGGCCTGGCAGGAGCGACCCTGGTAGTGGCGGTGGCAGTGGGTGCCCCAGCGTCACCAGCCGGCGCAGCGTCGTCCGGGTCCACCAGTTCGGCCCTGAGCGCCGCCCAGGCCCAGGCCTCGGCCTTGGAGGCCCAGATCGCCGCCGAGCAACAGCAGGTCAGCCAGCTGAGCGAGCAGTACGACCAGGCCGCCGTGGACCTGGCCCAGGTCCAGGCCCAACTCGGCCAGACCACGTCCCAGCTGGCTGACGCCCGAGCCCGCACGGCGACAGCGCACCAGCAGCTCCAGGCCGATGCCGTCAACGCCTACATCTACGACGTCCCTACCCAGGGCCTGGCGGAGCTGTTCTCCACCGACAGCGCCACGAGCGAACTCCACCGCCAGTACCAGGACACCGCCATCGGCAATGCCCAGGCCGCCGTGCAGGCGCTGCAGTCGAGCGAGCATCAGCTGGCCTCTCTGCAGGCGGCGTTGACCGGCGAGCAGCAGCAGGCGGCCGCCCGGGCCCAGGCCGTCCAAGCCGCAGAGCAAGCCGCCGGTGCCGCCAGCGCCGCCGCGCAGAGCACCTTGGCCGGAGTCAACAGTCACATCCGCCAACTCGTCGTCCAGCAGGCAGCCGAGCAGGCCGCTGCCGCAGCAGCGGCGGC
>DMNK01000022.1:13610-17202 GCA_003453695.1 Acidimicrobiaceae bacterium
GCGGCGCAGGTGGCCCAGACCGTCGGTGCCGGCACCCTGGCCGCCGAGCAGGCCACCAACTCCGCCAACCAAGCGGCGGGCTCGGCGAGCGGCACGGTGACCATCGGGACCGGCAAGCCGGAGTCCGCCACCGGGAACGGCGCCGTGGCCGTCAAGGCGGCCGAGCAGTACCTCGGGGTTCCCTACCTCTGGGGTGGCGCCAGCAAGAGCGGCGTGGACTGCTCGGGGCTCACGATGCTGGCGTGGAAGGTGGCCGGGGTGTCGCTCGTGCACTCGGCCGCCTTGCAGTACCAGGCGTCCATGCCAGTTGCGCTGTCTCTGGTACAGCCTGGCGACCTGCTCTTCTACGACCTCGACGGGACGGGCATCGACCACGTCGTCATGTACGTGGGCTCGGGCCCCTACGGCGCGTCGACCATCATCCAGGCCGCCCACACCGGCACCGTGGTCTCCTTCGACCCGCACTGGACCTACGGCTTGGTGGGCGCCGGCCGGCCCTGACCCCGGGACGGAGGGACAGGGCCCGGGGACTACCATCGGGCCGTGGCAGCGGGCAGGGAGACGGCGCAACGCGCCCAGCGCGCCGCCCTGGTGCCCCTGCCCCGCCCCGCTGAGCCGGGGGCCGGCAGCCCGAGGCTCTCCGACGTCGACGAGTGGGGCCGCTCGGAGCACATGCGGGAGGTCGCCCGCCGGGTGTACGACCCGCTCTACCGTCACTGGTTCAGGGTGGAGTGGGAGGGCCTCGAGAAGATCCCCCGCACCGGAGGGGCGCTGCTCGTGGCCAACCACGCCGGCGCCATCCCCTCCGACGCCCCGGTGATCATGCACGGGATCGAGGCCGAGCTGGGCCGCCCGGTGTACGGGCTCGCCGACTACTTCTTCCGTCAGGCGCCGTGGATGGGCACCATGTGGGCACGGGTGGGGGGCGTGCCCGCCCATCCCGACAACGCCCTTCGCATCCTGCGTGACCAGGGGGACCTGTGCCTGGTCTTCCCCGAGGGGACGAAGGGGCCGTCCAAGACCTACACGGATCGTTACCGCCTGCGCCGCTTCGGCCGGGGCGGATTCGTCGAGATCGCCATGCGGGCGGGGGTGCCCGTCATCCCCATCGCCGTGGTCGGTGCCGAGGAGTCGATGCCCATCTTGTTCCGTCTGCCCTCTGTGGCCCGCGCGCTGGGCGTGCCCTATGTCCCGGTGACGGCCAACATGCTGGCCTTCGGCCCGGCCGGGATGCTGCTCTACTTCCCCGCCAAGTTCAAGCTGCGCGTGCTCGACCCGGTCTCCTTCGACGTCCCTCCGGGCCAGGAGCGCTACTCGAAGAGCAGGGTGATGGACGAGGCCGAGAAGATCCGCATGAACCTCCAGGAAACGCTGTACGACATGCTGCGAGCCCGGCGCAGCGTCTGGTTCGGCTGACCATGGGGCGGCGCGTCCTCATCACCGGGCTCGACACCTTCTGGGGCGGGCGCATGGCCCAAGCCCTCGAGTCCGACCCCGACGTCGACATGATCCTGGGCATGGGCACGAGCGAGCCTTCGGTGCCCCTGGAGCGGGCCGAGTTCGTGCGGGCCGACCAGACCTACTCGATCCTCTCCCGCATCGTGCGGGCCACGCAGGTCGACACCATCGTGCACACCTTCTTGGTGACCGACTCCACCAAGGCCCCGCCCCGGGCCCTGCACGAGATCAACGTGATCGGCACCATGAACCTGCTAGCCGCCGCCGGCCAGCCCAGCTCGTCGGTGCGCCAGGTGGTGGTGAAGTCGTCGTCGCTCGTGTACGGGGCGGCCGCCACCGATCCCAGTTGGTTCCGGGAGGAGACGAGCCGCACCTCGCCTGCCCGTACACGGGTGGAGCGGTCGCTGCTCGAGGTCGAGGGCTTCGTCCGGGACTTCGCCGAGGACAACCCGGCCACCGTGGTGTCGGTGCTGCGGTTCGCCAACGTGCTCGGCACCGACATCGTCACGCCGCTCAGCTCCAACCTCGCCCGCCCGCTGTGCCCGCACGTGGCCGGCTACGACCCCCTCGTGCAGTTCGTCGAGGAGGACGACGTGGTTCGCTGCCTGGAGCACGTGACCCGCCATCGCATCCCCGGCCTCTACAACGTGGCCGGGTCGGGCAAGCTCCCCTGGACCGAGGTGGCGGCACTGTGCGGGACGCGGCTGCTCCCCCTGCCGCCCGTGTCCACCCGCCTGGCGGCGGCTCCCTTGGTGCGTATGGGGCTGATCGACTTCCCCCCCGAGATTGAGGGCTTGCTGCGCTACGGCCGGGGCATCGACACCACTCGGATCACGAAGACCGGCTTCCAGTGCGGCTACACCACCGCCGGGACGGTGGACAACTTCATCCGCGCCACCCGGTTGCGCCGCAGCCTGGGAAAGGCGCCGCCCTCCTACACCTACGAGCAGGACGTGGAGCAGTTCTTCCGCCGTTCGTCGGCGGTCGTGCATTCGAGCGATGCCAACAACTGAAGGCGCGCTGTCAGCGCTTGTGCAGCCACTGCAGCAGTAGCTCGTCGCGCCGCTGCACCCACTCCTCGGACGTGACGGCGTAGCGCACGTGGTCCTCCCAGTGCCCGTCGATCTCCAGGTACCGCTGGGCCACGCTCTCCTCGCGCAGACCCAGCTTCTCCACCACCCGCCTGCTGGCACGGTTGCGGGGCACGATGGCGATCTCCACCCGGTGCAGGCCGAGCTCTTCGAAGGCGAAGCGGAGCACCGTGACCGTGGCCTCGGGGACCAGGCCTTGTCCCGCCCGGCCCTGGTCGACCCAGTAGCCGATGAAGGCGTTCTGGAACGGGCCGCGCTGGATCGACGACAGCGTGATCTCGCCGACCAGCTGTCCGTCGACGAAGATACCGAAGCCGTAGCCGGTTCCGAGTTGGCGCTCCCGCTCGCGCGCCGCGCAGCGGGCGACGAAGCTACCCCGGTCTTCAGGGGCGGGCGGAGCCCCCGCCGGACGGGGCTCCCAGGGCATGAGCCAGTCGCGGTTGCGCTCCCGGACGCCGTGCCATTCGTCGTAGTCGTCCTCGGTGAGGGTCCGCAGGCGCACCCGCCAGCCAAGCAGCTCGAGTGGCAACGTCCGCGAGGTCCGACTGGTCATCGCTCCAGCACCTCAGCCAAGGCGGCCAAGAGCAGGGTGACGTTGGCCGGTCGGGCCGTGTGGCCCATGCACCCGATCCGCCACACCTTGCCGGCGAGCGGCCCCACTCCGGCACCGATCTCGAGCCGGTAGCGCTCGAGCAGCATCCGACGCACGTCGGCTTCGCTCACACCGCCAGGCAGCTCGGGGACCCTCACGGTGGTGAGCTGAGGCAGGCGATGACCCTTGGGGGCGAGCAGCTCGAGCCCCATCGCCTCGAGCCCACCTTGGAGCATCTCCCCGCAGCGCTGGTGGCGGGCCCCGGACTCGGCCAATCCCTCCTCGAGGAGCACGCCAAGGCCGGCGTGCAGGGCGAAGATCATGCTCACGGGGGCGGTGTGGTGGTAGGTGCGGCCGCCCTCGCCCTCCACGTACCCGGCAATCAGCCCGAGGTCGAAGTACCACGATCCAGGGCGTTGCACCCGGCGCCGCCGGGCGGGCTCGCCCATAA
>DMNK01000022.1:17407-17570 GCA_003453695.1 Acidimicrobiaceae bacterium
AGGCACTTCTGCGTGCCGCTGTAGGCGACGTCCACACCCCAACCGTCGATGTCGACCTCGATCCCCCCGAGCGAGGTGACGACGTCGGCCACGACCAGAGCGTCGCCCTTGGCGTGCGACACCGGCTCGACGTCGTTTCGGACGCCGGTCGACGTCTCGGCGT
>DMNK01000022.1:17757-20779 GCA_003453695.1 Acidimicrobiaceae bacterium
ACCCCGGTCGAGGTCTCGGCGTGGACCAGGGCGATGACGGAGGGAGCCGGATGGGCGGACAGGACGGCGGCGGGGTCCAGTGGCTCACCCCAAGGGGCCTCGACCTTCACGACCTGGGCCCCCAGGCGGCCAGCGATCTCGCACATGCGCTCGCCGAACAGGCCGTTCACGCCCACCACCACCACGTCTCCGGAGCTGACGGTGTTGACGAGGGCGGCCTCCATGCCGGCCGACCCGGTCCCGCTCACCGGGAACGTCAGGCGGTTCGACGTCCGGAACACGGCGCGCAGACGGTCGCAGGTCTCCTCGAGCAGGGAGAGGAACTCGGGGTCGAGATGTCCGAGCACGGGGCGGCCGAGCGCAGCGGTGACCTCGGGGTACACGTTCGCTGGGCCCGGACCCATGAGGATCCGCTCGCCGATGGCCATTGCCGATGGTAGGCACGGGGATCCGCCGGTGCGCCAGCCCGTACGCGTCAGCGCAGGCCCGGCTCCGAGATCGTCAGCGAGGTGGTCGGGACTCGAGCCCGGGGGCGGCCGCCGTTCGCGCCGTGTGGATCTGTTGACGCCTGCGGTGGTATTGGCGCCGCACTCGCAACCGCCACCAAATGGCCAGGGTGTCGGCAATGATGCCGGTGACGGCCGACGGCGAGATGGTGCTGCCGAACCGGCGCTCGATCCTGACTGGGAGCTCGGCGACCCGGTCGAACCCGTGCAGCTTGGCCAGGACGAGCAGTTCGAGATCGAATGCAAAACGCTTTTCGAAGGTCTCGGGCAGAACCTCTTCGAGGACCTCGCGACGGAGGATCTTCAGTCCCGTCTGGGTGTCGTGGACTTCGAGGTCGAAGAGCAGGCGGACGAGCTGCTGATAGCCCCAGGAGTAGATGCGTCGCAGCAAGGGGTAGACCACATCCGAGTCAGGATGACGCTTGCTCGCCACCGCGATGTCCACCGATCCGTTGCGGACCGCATCGATGAAGGAAGGTAGGAGGCGAGCGGGGATGTCGCCGTCGGCGTCGATGAAGCCGAGATACTCACCCCGTCCTTGTCGAAGTCCGACGCGTAGTGCCTCGCCCTTGCCCATGTTGCGAGGCAGCTCGATGCGCCGGAGCTGACGAACCGGCAACTCGGCGATCGCCTCCGCACTCCCGTCGGTCGAGCCGTCGGAGACGGCCACCACCTCGAAGCTGAGCCCGGTGTCCTCGAGGGCTTCCACCACGGCACCGATATTGGCGGGCAGGTTCGGTCCTGGGTTGTAGAAGGGGACGACGATGCTGAGTTCCACGGGGACCGCCTCTGGAAGCGACGGGGCGCTGAGGGCCTGGCCCATGCTCGTAGCATAAACGAGGCTCCGCCCAGCGAAGGAACCCGTCAGTCCCGGGACGGCTGGTGGAGCGGTCCTATACTCCCGCGCCGGTGTGGGCATGGCCCGCCCTAGAGCTGAACTGTGCCATTCACCAATCAAGAGATTTCCCCGCCGCCTCCCAATCGTGACTGACCGCCTCCTCGTACGACAGGCTCCCTCCGGAAACCCGGAAGACAAGAGTCCTCAAAAGGCGAGGAACCGAGGCGCCCACCTTTCTGAAAGGCGTCCGTGGCTCCGCCGGGTGCTCCCGTGGCTCGTTGTCACCGTCACGTACGTCCTCTTGGCATCCATCGCAAACTTGCCGGCATGGATCCACGGCCCGACACACGAAATCCAAAACTACGGAGGCGATCTCTCCGAGGGGGTCTGGTTTGTGGCCGTCACACCGTACTCCCTGCTTCACGGCCACAACCCGTTCTTCACCAACTACATCAATTACCCATACGGCGCCAACCTGATGACGAACACGACGATGTTCTTCCCTGGCGTGGTGCTGGCACCCATCACATTCATTTGGGGCTCGGTGGCGACCTTCAACGTGCTGATGGTCCTGGCCATCGCAGGCTCGGCCACTGCCGCGTTTGCCGTCTTCCTTCGCTGGGCGCCATGGAAGCCGGCCGCCTTCGCCGGAGGCTTGTTGTACGGGTTCTCCCCGTACGTGAGTGGGGCCGGCTACGGCCACCTCAATGTGCTGATCATCGTCTTCCCTCCCCTTCTCTTGCTCCTGCTCGACAACGTCCTTGTGCGCCAACGCGGCAACCCGTTCGGGTGGGGCGCGCTGCTCGGACTTGTCGCTGTGTGCCAGTTCTTCACGTCGACGGACGTTCTGGCCAGTTCGGCAGTCATGGCCCTAGCCGGAACAGTCGTGCTGATCGTGAGTCGGCCTCGCCAGCTTTCTGCCAAGGTCGGCTTCGCCACCAAGTCACTCGCGACGGGCGCAGCGATCTTCGTGCTCTTGTGCGCCTATCCCATCCACGTGCTTCTCTCCGGACCTCAGCACATCGTCGGGACGACACAGCCACTAAATGCGCTGGCAGGATTCAGCAGCGACCTGCTGAGCTCCGTGTTCCCGACCCTTAATGAGGCAATTTCCCCTTCAGCACTGCAGCACGTCGCCAATCTGTTCGTGTACCACGACTACAGCGAGAACGGCGCCTACATCGGCGTCCCGCTCTTGCTGGTCATGCTGGCCCTGGTGGTCCGCTTCCGCAGACTCGCTGTCGTCCGCTTCGCCACCGCCATGGTGGTGATCGCCTACATCATGAGCCTTGGCGGCCGGCTCCGGGTGGACGGGCGCTTGACCGTCGTCCGCCTCCCTTTCGACGTCTTCCGGCACCTCCCGCTGCTCGACAATCTTCTCGCCGTGCGGTTCTCCAGCTATGTCTTCCTGTTCGCCGGCATGATCCTCGCCGTAGGCATGGACCGGATCCATGGCGACGCGACCGTCCCAAGGCGCCGCCTGTGGGCGGGATCGGCATGCGCACTGGCCGCCTTCTCACTGTTCCCGTTGATCCCCCACTGGCCCTATGACTTTCGCGACATCCAGGTGCCGGCATTCTTCGACACTTCGGCGGTGGACACGGTGCCCCAGGGGAGCGTGCTGCTCCCCTACCCCTTCCCCACCGGCTTCCACGCCGATTCGATGATTTGGCAGGCT
>DMNK01000145.1:0-1470 GCA_003453695.1 Acidimicrobiaceae bacterium
CGGCGTGGTGCAGCAGCTCGCCGACCCCCACCTCGTCCAGCAAGAGCTCGGCCGAGCCGGTGTCCACACGGCTGATCTCGAGCAGGTCGTCGACCATCCCTTGGAACCGGCGGACGTCGGCGGCGAGGAGGTGGAGGGCCTGCCGGCTGCGGGGCGGGAGCTCGTCGCGATGCGAGGTGAGCACACCGATGGCGGTGGACAGCGTCGTGAGCGGGGACCGCAGTTCGTGGCTCACGTCGGAGGTGAAACGCGCCTCCCGCTCGATCCGCTCCTGCAGGGCGTCGGTCATGCGGTTGAACGATGTCGCCAGGCCGGACAGATCGGCGTCGTCGGCGGGGTCGAGGCGGGTGTCGAGGCGGCCACCGGCGATGGTCTCTGCCACCGCCGACACTTCGGCCAGCGGCCGCAGGGCCCGGCCGCTCGCCCAGCGCCCGACCACCGTCCCTGCCACCGTCGTCACCACGGCTGCCCCGGTGAGGGTCAGGGCCAGGATGCTCAAGGTACGCGACAATTCGGCCAGGGAGAACACCTCGAAGTACGCCGCCTGCACGCTGGGAACCGGCACACCGACCGCCAGCTGTGGTGTGCCGCGCAGCGAGAAGTGCTGGAGCGCCGGTGTGCCCGACAGCACCTTGTGGCGCAGGGCGGCGGGAATGGCGTCCTCGCCCAGAGAGATCGACGTGGCGTACCACTGGCCCCCCGACTCGAGCACCGACAGCGAACCGGGCAATGTGTCCAGGGATCCCAGCAGCTGCGTGACGTTGGGGTTGGACGATCGCAGCGCCGAGCGGACGTAGGAGGCGTTCACATAGGCCTGGCGCAGGATGGCCGTCCGGCGCTCGTTCAGGATGTACTGCCGGGCGGTGAAGTAGGTGAGGCCCCCCATGACCGCCGACAGCGCCAGCGCGCCGAGGCCGAAGGTCACGGTCACCCGGGCCCGCAGCCCGAGCTTCGAACGCGCCAGCTCCGGTGACGAGGCCGGCTTGCCGGCGGGGGCGGGGGCCGGCTCGGGCGAATGGGGCGGGGGCGGCACGGTCTCGGCGGTCGGGAGAGGCTCGGCGGGGGCCCGGCCGTGCGCCACGCTCAGAGCACCAACTTGTAGCCCATGCCCCGGACGGTGAGGATGTGACGCGGGTTGGCGGGGTCGTCTTCGACCTTGGTGCGCAGGCGCCGGATGTGGACGTCGACGAGGCGGCCGTCGCCGAAGTAGTCGTATCCCCACACCCGGTCGAGCAGGTGCTCCCGGCTCAGGACCTTTCCGGGGTTGGCACCGAGCTCGCACAGGAGACGGAACTCGGTCCGGGTGCAGTGCACGTCCTCGCCGGCGCGCCGGACGGTGCCTTCGTCGGGCACGACCTCCACCTCTCCGAGCGAGAAGGACGCCGAGGGCCCCGCGGAGCGGGCCCTGCGCAGCAAGGCGGCGATGCGGGCGCTCAGCTCGGTGACCACGAAGGGCTTGGTCACGTAGTC
>DMNK01000145.1:1652-3079 GCA_003453695.1 Acidimicrobiaceae bacterium
GGTCACGTAGTCGTCGGCACCGGCCTCGAGGCCCGCCACCACGTCAGGTGTGTCGGTGCGGGCGGTGACCATGATCACGGGGACGCTGCTGGCCTGGCGGAGCTGCCGGCAGGTCTCCAGGCCGTCGATGCCCGGCAGCATCACGTCGATGAGCATGAGGTCCGCTCGGCGCTCGGAGAAGCGCTCGAGGGCGGTCTCCCCCGACTCGGCCTCGTCGACCTCGTAGCCCTCGTCCTCCAGGGCCAGGCGCGTCGACGTCCGGATACGTTCGTCGTCCTCCACCAGGAGGATCCGTCCGCTTCTGGCCATGTGCGAGCCCCCTGGACGACGCCTGTTGCCCGGGAGCCGCCACCCGCCGCCGGTCGGCTCCCCAGTGCAGCGTGCCGAGGATAGCCCTGGTGAAGGGCGTGACCGGATAACGTTTTTCGATGGCCTGGGAGCTGGAGGCGTTCGCCCGCTCCATCGGCGGCCGCTCTCGACACACGGTGCGGGCCTACGTCGCAGACGTCCGGGACTTCGCGGCGTGGGTGGATCGCGGGCAGGTGCGTGGACCGGCCCAGGTGGACCGGCTGCTGCTGCGGCGGTACCTGGCGTACCTCTCGACGCGCCGCTATGCACGTGCCACGGTGTCGCGCAAGGCGGCGGCACTGCGGGGCTACTTCGCGTGGATGGCCCGGCGAGGCGTCATCGACACCGACCCGGCGGCCCGCCTGCGGGCGTCGTCCGGCAACGGGCGCCTGCCCCGAGTGCTCGACCGCGCCGAGCTGTCGGTGCTACTCGACGGCGTACCGGCGCAGGTCCACGGCGACGAGGCCGTACGACTGCGAGACGACGCCGTCCTCGAGCTGCTGTACGGCTCGGGGCTGCGGGTCTCCGAGCTGTGCGGCCTCGACATGGGTGACCTCGACCTCCGGGGCCGCACCGTGACGGTGGTGGGGAAGGGCGACCGCCAGCGCCGGGTGCCCATGCACGACCGGTGCGTCCGGGCCCTGCGCCGGTGGTCGCTGGAGGGCCGGTCGCGCATGGTGCGCTCGCAGTCCCCACCCGAGGCCTTGTTCCTGAACGCCCGGGGCAATCGACTGGGCCCTCGCGACGTCCGGCGTCTGCTGGACCGTCGGGCGCCCCATCCCACCCATCCCCACGCACTGCGTCACAGCTTCGCCACGCACCTGCTCGACGGCGGTGCCGACCTGCGGGTGGTCCAGGAGCTGCTGGGACATGCCAGCCTGCGAACGACCCAGGTCTACACTCATGTCAGCAAAGAACGGCTGCTCTCCGTGCACGGAGAGACCCACCCGCGGGCCTAGGGGGAGGCGGTGACCACGGACGACGACTCGACGACCCGCCTGTGGTCCGAGTACAAGCGCAGCGGCGACCGTCAGATCCGCGATCAGCTGATCGTCCTCTACTCGCCGCTCGTGAAGTAC
>DMNK01000145.1:3360-4455 GCA_003453695.1 Acidimicrobiaceae bacterium
AGCTGCGCGCCATCGACTGGGTCCCGCGCTCGGTGCGGTCGAAGGCGCGAGCCGTGGAGCAGGCCTATGCGGCACTGGAGTCGTCGCTGTTGCGCACGCCCACCGATGCCGAGGTGGCGGCCGAGCTCGGCATCTCCGAGAAGGAGCTGCAGGAGATCCTGCGTCAGATCTCCTTCGTCGGCGTGGCCGCCCTCGACGAGGTCCTGTCGGTGGGCGGCGAGCGGGGAGACCGGGCCACCCTGGGCGACACGGTTCCCGACGCCACCGACGGTCCCATGGCCGTGTTCGAGGACAAGGAGTCCAAGGAGATCCTCACCCAGGCCATCAAGCAGCTGGCCGAGCGGGAGCGGACCGTCCTGTCGCTCTACTACTACGAAGGTCTCACCCTGGCCGAGATCGGCGAGATCCTGGGGGTCACCGAGAGCCGGGTGTGCCAGATCCACACCAAGGCCGTCCTCCAGCTGCGGGCCCGCCTCAGCGACCGGAGCCCCGACGGCTCCGACGCCGGGGGCCGCCAGGGCGGAGGAAGGCGGGGAAGCCGTTCCAAGATGGCGGCGGCCGGCTGACCCTCAAGCCCCGGTCGGGTACCATCGGTTGACCCGCCGTCCGGCGGGGTGAATCAAAGAACCGAAGCACCCGGGCGCGTCCACGGTCGCCCCTTTGCGGGGGCGCAGCGCCGGGGAAGCACAACCGATGGGAGGAATTGCCGTGGCCGTCGTCACGACGCGGCAGCTGTTGGAGGCCGGGATGCATTTCGGCCATCAGACGCGCCGATGGAACCCGAAGATGCGCCGCTTCATCCTGGGCGAGCGCAACGGGATCTACATCATCGACCTGAACGAGACCCTGAAGGGCATCGAGTCGGCCTACCAGTTCGTGCGGGACCTCGTCGCCCGGGGCGGGGTGCTGCTCTTCGTGGGCACGAAGAAGCAGACCCAGGGCCCCATCGCCACCTACGCCCAGGCGTGCGGCATGCCGTACGTCAACGAGCGGTGGCTGGGCGGGATGCTCACCAACTTCGCCACCATCTCGTCGCGGACCGGAAAGCTCCGGGAGTACGAGGCCATGGAGCGCGCCGGCGACTTCGAGGCGATG
>DMNK01000146.1:0-149 GCA_003453695.1 Acidimicrobiaceae bacterium
CGCCGGCGACTTCGAGGCGATGCCCAAGAAGGAGGGCCTGCGCCACCGCCGTGAGCTGGAAAAGCTACGTCGGAACCTCGGCGGCATCCGGGACCTGGAGAGGCTGCCCGACGCCGTCTTCGTGATCGACACCAAGAAGGAGCACATCG
>DMNK01000146.1:403-8297 GCA_003453695.1 Acidimicrobiaceae bacterium
TACGTCATCCCCGGCAACGACGATGCCATCCGCTCGGGGGCGCTCATGTGCCGGGTGATCGCCGAAGCGGTGATGGAGGGGCGCTGGATCTCCGAGCACCGCCCGGCCCCGGCGCCGGCTCCGGCCCCGGCGGCCGGGGGGCGCCAGCGGCCCCAGACCACGTCGGCCCCGGCCCGGTCCCCGGCCCCGGCGCCCGCAGCGCCAGACACTGTTTCGGCAGCACCCCAGCCGGCCGCCGCCGCCGTGTCCGAGCCGGCGGCCGCACCGGCACCGCCGGTGGCCGCAGCAGCGCCCGAGCCGGCCCCCGACGAGCCGGCCGGCACCCCGCAGCCCCCCGCCACCGGTGAGACCCAGGAGGCTTGAGCCCCATGCCCGCCTTCACCGCCAAGGACGTCCAAGCCCTGCGCCAGGCCACCGGCGCCGGGATGATGGACAGCAAGCGTGCACTGGAGGAGACCGGCGGCGACATGGAAGCCGCTCGGAAGTGGCTTCGCGAACAGGGGCTCGCCGGTGCCGCCAAGCGGATGGACCGCGAGGCCTCGCAGGGCGCCGTGGCTCTGGCCGCTGACGGTGGCGCCGCCGCCATCGTCGAGCTGCGCTGCGAGACCGACTTCGTCGCCAAGGCCGACGACTTCGTGTCCCTGGTCGACGAGCTGGCGGCGTTGGTGGCCGCCAAGGGCGAAGAGGCGGTCCAGGAGCGTACCGACGCCATCGACGACCTTCGCACCAAATTGAAGGAGAACATTTCGGTGGGCAAGGTGGTGCGGTTCACCTTGGAAGAGGGCACCGAGCTCGGCACCTACCTCCACACCCAGGCGGGCCGTGGGGTCAACGCCGTGCTGGTCGAGCTGCGCGGGGGGAGCGCCGCGCTGGCCCACGACGTGGCCGTGCACATCGCCTTCGCCCGGCCGACGTACCTGCACCGCCAGGAGGTGCCGGAAGAGGACGTGGCGGCCGAACGGGCCACGGTGGAGGCCATTGCCCGCAACGAGGGCAAGCCCGAGCAGGCATTGGCCAAGATCGTCGAAGGCCGGATGAACGGATGGTTCAAGGAGCGGGTCCTGCTCGAGCAGCCCTACGCCAGGGACGAGAAGCAGACCATCGCCCAGCTCGTCGAGCCGGCCGAGATCGTCCGCTTCGCCCAGGTCGTCGTGGGCAGCTGAGGGCAGGGCGTGCTGACAGCTGACGCCCGGGCAGCGGGGGACGGCCCCGAGCGCCGGCGACGCATCGTGCTCAAGATGTCGGGTGAAGCGCTGGCTTCGTCGGCGTCGGACGAGACCATCGATGCCGACGTGGTCGAGCGACTGGCCGGCGAGATCGTGGACGTGCACTCCGAGTTCGACGTCGAGCTCGCCATCATGGTCGGCGGCGGCAACATCTGGCGGGGCACGACGGGCGAGGGCAAGGGCCTCGACCGGACCACCTCCGACACCATGGGGATGCTGGCCACGGTGATCAACGCCCTCGCCCTGCAGGACGCGGTGGAACGGCTGGGTCAGCCGACCCGGGTGCTGAGCGCCGTGCTGATGGCCGAGGTGGCCGAGCCGTACATCCGGCGACGCGCCATCCGCCATCTCGAGAAGGGCCGGGTCGTGATCTTCGCCGCCGGCATGGGCAACCCGTACTTCACCACCGACACCTCGGCCGCCTTGCGCGCCGCCGAGATCGAGGCCGAGCTGCTCTTGAAGGGCACCCACTCCGGGGTGGACGGTGTCTACAGCGCCGATCCCAAAGGGGACCCTTCGGCCGTGCGCTACGACCAGCTCACGTTCATGGACGTCATCAACAAGGACCTGCGGGTGATGGACATGACGGCCATCACCTTCTGCAAGGACAACGGCCTCCCGGTGCTGGTGTTCGACCTGATGCACCCGGGCAACCTGCGTAGAGCCCTCGCCGGCGAAGAGATCGGTACGCTGATCACGTGACCGGCGACGATCTGTCCGGGGTGGTGATGGCCGACGCCCGGGACCGGATGGAGAAGGCCGTCGCCCACACGCAGGCGGAGTTCTCGGGAGTGCGCTCGGGCAGGGCGACCTCCGCGCTGGTCGAGCATCTCCGCGTGGACGTGTACGGATCCGAGATGGAGCTGCGCCAGATCGCCGGTCTGAGCGTGCCCGAGGCGCGCCTGCTCGTCATCTCTCCTTACGACAAGTCGACGTTGACCGCCATCGAGAAAGCAGTGCAAGCGTCGGATCTCGGCATCACGCCGTCCAACGACGGCGCCGTCATCCGGCTGTCCTTCCCGCCACTCACCGAGGAGCGGCGTAAGGAGCTCGTCAAAGTGGTGCGGCACAAGGCCGAAGAAGGCCGCGTCGCCATCAGGAACTTGCGGCGTACCGCTCGTCACGAGCTCGAAGGCTTGGAAAAGGACGGCGATCTCTCCTCCGATGCGTTGGAGCGCTCCGAGCGTGACCTCGAGAAGATGACCCACGACATGGTGGCCGCCGTCGACAAGCTCCTCGCCCACAAGGAGCAGGAGCTGCTCGAGATCTGAGGTGCGGACGGCGGCCGAGGGCCGCCGCCGGGGAGGCGAAGTGGACGAGCAGGACGAAGACCGAGAGCAAGAGGCAGCGGAGCCGATCACCGAACGGGTGCGCATCGTGGGGGCGGAGCCCGCCGCCGTGCTGGCCGGCGACCAGCCGTCGCCGAGCCCGCCCGCACCCGGTGACCCCGAGCAGCGCGAGCAGCGCTATCTCGGCTTCGTGCACCACTCGACGCCGCCCCCGCGTCAGCCTGAGCCTCCGCCTCCCCCCGACACCAGTCACCTGGCGGCGGTGTCGCCCGACCTGCCCCACTGGAGCGACCCCCCCACGGGCCAGGTCCCGGCCATCATCGACCGCCGCAGCGAGGAGGGCGACGACGCCGGCTGGTCTGCGTTCGACAGCGGGCCGGTGTGGCGCGAGCACGAGCACGAGTGGGAGGACACGGGCGGGTACGAGCCGTCCATGCTGGCCGACGACCAGACCCGGGTGGGGGCCCTCGACGAGACGCCGCTCGAAGAGCGCCGCCCCTGGGAATTCGACGACCTCGGATCGTCGGAGGCAGGCGAGGACGAGCCGGACCGATCCGGGGAGGGGGGGCCCGGCGCCGACCTGAGCCGGGTGGTCGACGAGACCGGGGTCGCCGGCCCCGACGACCGGACCGCCGAGCAGCCGGTGGTTCGAGGCTGGGACGAAGACCGGGGCGGGCAGCAGTCCCTGTCGGATCCGTTGGCGGCGGCGGGAGACGAGCTGGACGCCGGCGAGGAAGGGACCGATCGGGGCGAAGGCGGCGCCTCGTGGTGGGACGAGGAGTCCGAGGACGGGGGCTGGCCCGGCCGGGAAAGCGGTCAGCCGTGGCCGCCGTCTTCTCCGACTGATCCGTCCTTGATGACCACCGCTGGCGCGCCGGCGGTGTCCGAGGCGCTGTCGTCGTCCCCCGGCTCGACGTCACCGGCCAGCGAGATGTCGATGGCGCCGGCCGGCGACACGGCAACGGTGGACGTCGGCTCTGAGACGCTGCGTCCGGCGGCCGCCACCCGTCAGCGGCGCCCGACCCGTCCTCCGCTGGCGGCGGCACCTCCGGCCGGCGGCCGGCGCAACGTGCCCGCCGCCTTGGCCACCGGTGTGGGGATCGCCGGTGTCGTCGTGGCATGCCTGTACGCCGGGCCCATCGCCACCGTGGTGCTGGCTTCCGTGGCGTTCACCTTGGCGGCGGCGGAGGTCTATGCCGCCCTGCGCCGAGCCGGAAGGCACCCGGCCACCCTTCTCGGGTTGGTGGCGACGATCGCGCTCATGGCGAGTGCCTATTCGAAGGGCATCTCCGCCCTGCCCCTCGTGGCGGCGTTGCTCGTGATGACCGTCATGGTCTGGTACCTGGTCGGCGCCGATCGCTCGGCGGCGGTGGACGGCATCTCCTCGACCCTGCTCGTGTTCGGGTGGGTGGCCGTCCTGGGCTCCTTCGTGGCGCTCATGGCGGCGCCGTCGATCTACCCCGACCGCCACGGCTTGGCCTTCGTCCTGGGCGCCGTCGTCGCCACCGTGGCCGCCGACGTCGGTGCCCTGGTCGTCGGCAGCTGGCTGGGCCGGCACCAACTGGCCCCGCACGTGAGCCCCAACAAGACCTGGGAAGGCTGGGTGGGCGGTGCCGTCCTGGCGGTGGCGGCCTCGGTGGTCATCACCGGCCACGTCCATCCGTGGACCGCCGGCAAGGCGGCCGTCCTCGGCGTCGTCATCGCCGTCGTGGCTCCCGTCGGCGACCTGTGCGAGTCCCTCGTGAAGCGCGATCTGGGGGTGAAGGACCTGGGATCGCTGCTGCCGGGCCACGGCGGGGTCATCGACCGGGTGGACGGCCTGCTCTTCGCCCTTCCCGCCACCTACTACCTCGTGCGACTGCTCCATCTCGGGTAGAGCCAGGCCAGACCCCTCGATGGCAGGTCGGGACGGGGCGACACGGCGGGCCGGGGCGACGGCCCGGCACCCACAGCCGACGGGTGTCGCCCACAATGGACGGGACCAATGGATGCCATGACGCAGCGCACAGCTGAGGTGGGTGACCCGCTGCCGCCCGGGGCGGGCGGCGTGCCCTCCGCGGCCAGGGGCCTCCAGGCGGGCCCGGCCGGCGCCGATCCCATCGAGGTGAGCCCGATCGAAGTCAGCATCGTCGGGTCCACCGGATCGATCGGCATCCAGGCCCTCGACGTGGTGGCGACCGATCCCGAGCGCTTCCGCGTGGTGGCGCTGGCCGCCCGGCGCTCGGTCGAGGTGCTCGCCACCCAGGCCAAGGCGTTGCGCCCCGACGCCGTCGCCGTGGCCGACACCGACATGGCACGGGCCTTGGCGGCGGCGGTCCCGAAGGGCACGGAGGTGCTGGCAGGCGAGGAAGGGCTGTGCGAGGTGGCCAGGCGGGGACACGTCGTGCTCAATGCCGCTGTCGGCTTCGCCGGCTTGCCCGTCACCCTGGCCGCCCTGGAGTCGGGACGGCGCCTGGCCCTCGCCAACAAGGAGTCGCTCATCGCCGGTGCGCCGGTCGTCCAGCGGGCCAGGCGGACGCCGGGCGCCGAGATCGTCCCGGTCGACTCCGAGCACTGCGCCCTCCACCAGTGCCTGCGCGCCGGCGGGGGAGGGCCCGAGGTGCGCCGCCTCGTCCTCACCGCCAGTGGAGGGCCGTTCCGGGGCCGGCATCCCGACGATCTCGAGGACGTGGGTGTCGACGAGGCGTTGGCCCATCCGACGTGGCGCATGGGACCCAAGGTGACCATCGACTCGTCGACGCTCATGAACAAGGGGCTCGAGGTGATCGAGGCGCACGAGCTGTTCGGCGTCGACTACGACCGCATCACCGTCGTGATCCATCCGCAGTCGGTGGTCCACTCCATGGTGGAGTTCACCGACGGCGCCACCGTGGCACAGCTGTCGCTTCCCGACATGCGCATGCCCATCGGCTACGCGCTCGGCTACCCCAGGCGCCTGGCCCATGCCTTCGGCGCCTTGGACTGGTCGGTCCTGGGCCGTCTCGACTTCGAGCTGCCCGACCGCGCCGTGTTCCGGTGCCTCGAGCTGGCCGAGGCGGCCGGACGGGCCGGGGGGCTCGTCCCCGCCTGGCTCAACGCCGGCAACGAGGTGGCGGTGGCGGCCTTCTTGGAGCACCGCATCACCTGGGGGGCCATCGCCCCCGTGGTGGCGGAGACGGTGGAGCGCTTCGACAGCCCGGCTCCCTCGAGCGCGGGCGACGTGGTGGAGGCCGATCGCCGGGCCCGGCTCAGGGCCGAGGAAGCCGTCCGCCGGCTGGGACGGGCCGCATGAGCTGGCCCGGCGGCACGCTGCTCGAGGGTCGCCCCGCCCCGCCCCGCATCCCACCGCCGGCGCGCTCGACGGCGCGGTCGCTGGGCGAGCTGGCGCTCGTGATCCTCCTCGTGGTCCTGGCCGCCTTCGCCACCCACACCACCGACCTGCTCATCGTCATCGTTGCGCTCATCGTCATGATCATGCTGCACGAGCTCGGTCACTTCGCCACTGCCAAGTGGAGCCACATGAAGGTGACCGAGTACTTCCTCGGGTTCGGACCGCGCTTGTGGTCGGTGCGCAGGGGCGAGACCGAGTACGGCATCAAGGCCATCCCGGCGGGCGGCTACGTGAAGATCGTCGGGATGAGCAACCTGGAGGAGGTCGACCCGGCCGACGAGCCGCGCACCTACCGGCAGCAGCCCTTCCACAACCGGCTCATCGTGGCCTTGGCGGGCTCCACCATGCACGGCGTGATGGCGGTGCTCCTCATCTGGACGTACTTCACCTTCGCCGGCGTGCCCTCCTCGAGTGTGGTGCAGGTGCAGGCCCTTGCCCCGCTGGCCCACGGCGCCGACCCGGCCCGCCAGGCCGGCCTGCATGCCGGTGACGTGATCACCTCCGCCGACGGCAGGCGGGTGACCGGCGTGAACATGCTGGCCGGCGTCATCGGCGCCCATGCCGGTCAGGCGGTGAAGCTCGGTGTCCGGAGAAACGGGATGGTCCGCCACCTCACGGTCACACCGGCGACGGAGACCGCCAACGGAAAGGCCCAGGGCCGCATCGGCGTCGAGCTGGCCGAGGGCAACTCCTCCATCGGACCGGTGCGCGCCGTGGGGCGCTCCTTCGTGGCCCTGGGCGACACGGTCACGGCGTCCTTCTCGGCGCTCGGCCAGATCTTCTCGCCCCACGGGCTCTCGTCGTACTGGCACGACCTGACCAACGCCCAGGCCGCCAAGGCGTCTGAGCACTCGACCGTGCGCATCCAGTCGATCTACGGGGCCGTGCGTACCGGGGTCCAGGGCGCCGAGGCGGGGTGGGGCGGGCTGGTGGCCGTGCTGGTCTCGATCAACGTGTTCGTGGGCATCGTGAACCTCGTCCCCATGCTCCCCCTCGACGGCGGGCATGTGGCGGTGGCCGTCTACGAACGGATCAGGAGCCGCCGCGGCCGCGCCTATCACGCCGACGTCCGCAAGCTCGCCCCCGTCGCCTACGCCTTTCTCCTCTTCCTGGGATTCATCGTGGTGTCGGCCTTGTATCTCGACATCACGCACCCCCTGGCCAATCCCTTCCACTAGGGCCGCCCGGACGACGATCCGGAGCCGCCGGCGATGGAGCGGTCCTCCCTGGCAGGCGCAGCGCCAGGGCCCGCGGCATGGACCGCAGCCGGAACCCGGCACAATGGGAAGGAGGAGGTGCGACATGAGCCGCATGGCGAAGCTCACCGCAGGTCGCCGCCCCACCCGGCAGATCCACGTCGGCTCGGTGGCTGTGGGCGGTGATGCGCCCGTCTCCGTGCAGTCGATGACGACGACCAAGACGGCGGACGTCGACGCCACGTTGAGCCAGATCTACGCGCTGGCCGCCGCCGGCGCCGACATCGTCCGCTGCACCTGCAACGAGCAGGAGGCGGCCGAGGGACTGGCGCACATCGTCCCGCGCTCGCCGGTCCCCATCGTGGCAGACGTCCATTTCCACCACGAGATGGCCCTCGCCGCCCTGGAGGCGGGCGTGCACGGGCTACGCCTCAACCCCGGCAACCTGCGCAAGGCCGACGAGATCCGACTGGTGGCGTCCGAGGCACGTGACCGCGGCATCCCCATCCGCATCGGGGTCAACGCCGGGTCGCTGCATCCCGAGCTGTACAAGCGCTACGGCGGGGCGACGCCCGAGGCACTGGTCGAGTCGGCGCGCATGGAGCTGGCCCTGTTCGCCGAGGTCGGGTTCGAAGACGTGAAGATCTCGGTGAAGGCGTCGTCGGTGCCGCTCATGATCGAGTCGTACCGTCTGGCGTCAGAGGCCTTCGACCACCCCCTGCACCTCGGGGTGACCGAGGCGGGCCCGCCCCCGGCCGGGCTCGTCAAGGGCACGGCCGGCATCGCCACCTTGCTGGCCGAGGGCATCGGCGA
>DMNK01000146.1:8496-8957 GCA_003453695.1 Acidimicrobiaceae bacterium
ATCGGCGACACCATCCGCTACTCGCTCACGGCCGACCCGGTGGAGGAAGCACGCGCCGGGCGCCAGCTGCTCGAGGCCATGGGCCTGCGGGAGCGCAAGGGCCTCGACCTCATCGCCTGCCCGAGCTGCGGACGGGCCGAGATCGACGTGATCGGCGTGGCCAAGGCGGCCCAAGCAGCGCTCGAGACCCGCGCCCTGCCCATCCAGGTGGCGGTCATGGGCTGCGTGGTGAACGGGCCGGGCGAGGCCCGAGAGGCCGACATCGGCATCGCCGCCGGCCGGCGCAAGGGACATCTGTTCATCAAGGGCAAGATCGTCCGGGTCGTGCCCGAGGACGACATGGTGAGCGCGCTGGTCGAGGAGGCGGAGCGCCTGGTGGCCGAGGGCATCGAGGCCCGGCTGGCCGCCGAGCTGACCGCCCGCGGGCTGCGCACGGTGGCGTTCGAGGCGCACGAGATGAC
>DMNK01000146.1:9081-9234 GCA_003453695.1 Acidimicrobiaceae bacterium
AGGCCCGGCTGGCCGCCGCCGACAGCGGTGCCGCAGCCGAAGCGGAGGCGGACCGTCAGGCCCTGCTCGACGAGAAGGGCGCAGACGCCAACCGTTCGGCCGAGAAGGTCGCCCTCATCCGCCGCACCGTGGGCGGCCCCGGCGGCGACGGCG
>DMNK01000111.1:0-132 GCA_003453695.1 Acidimicrobiaceae bacterium
CCCGGGGTAGTCCTCGACGAGCAGGTGACCCTCGGCCACCAGGCAGCACAGCGCCAGGCGCACGGTCTCCTCCCGGCCCACGTAGGCGAGGCGCACGTTGTGGACGACGTGGTCGAACACCCGTGCCAGGTC
>DMNK01000111.1:298-731 GCA_003453695.1 Acidimicrobiaceae bacterium
GGTCGAACACCCGTGCCAGGTCACCTGGTGCGGAGGTCGACGCCGCGGTGTGCGCCGATCCTGCCGCTGCTGCCGGACCCTCCAGCGCACCACTCACCGTGGCAAGCCTACGGCGCCTCCACCGGTCGGGCGGGTCGCGCTCTGGCCGCTTCCAAACAGAGGGACAACCTCAGCCGGTGGGCGCACGCTCCGTCAAGGCGGGGGTGGCGGGTTCCGATGAAGAGGGCGGGGTGCTGCCTCAGCCTCGGGGCGCGCCCCCCGAGAGAGGAGTCCGGATGACCGACGTCGTGCAGCCAGTGGCGGCCACCCCAGCACCGGGAGAGGCTCCGGGGTGGCGCGCCCAGTCGGCCGACGGGTTGGAGATCTCCTACTGGGACGGCACTCGCTACACCGCCCACCGGGTGTGGGACGGTACCGAGTGGCGGGAGCGTCC
>DMNK01000111.1:888-11108 GCA_003453695.1 Acidimicrobiaceae bacterium
TCCCGAGCCGGTGGCGGTGTCCTATGGGCCCCTCTCCGCCGTCCCCCAGGTCGCCCCGGTCCACGGCGCACTTCACGAGCCACAGTCCGGAGCCCGGCGCGCCAACGGCGCCACACCGCAGGCCGCGACGCGGTGGCAGGCGACGCCACAGCCGAGAAGGCGGCGGAAGGGACTCGTCGCCGTCGTCGTCGTCGTGCTCCTCGCCGCTGCCGGCGCCGGTGCCGGAGTGGTCGTCCTCAAGCGCTCGGCCAACGGCCTGTCCGGAAAGTCCGCAGCCGAGGTGCTGGCCACGTCGATCGGCGCCGCCAGGGCCCAAGGGTCGGTGCACCTCGCCGCCGTCGAATCCAACGGTGCCTCGGCGATCGGCAGCTACGACATCAGCGCCACGGTCGGCGCCCAGACGGTGTCGGGGGGCGCGCAGGGGAACGCCACCCTGCTCGTGATGCCGGGGATGGCCTACCTGAAAGGCGACGCCGCCTTCCTCCACAACTCGCTCGGGTTGGGCGTGTCGGCAGCCGGGAAGTACGCCGGACAGTGGATCTCGTTCAAGCCCGGCGACCCCGGTTACGCACAGGTCGTCTCCGGAGACACTCTGTCGTCGGCGCTCAGCGAGGCCTCGCCCACCGGGACGCTCGGCCTCACGCCGTCCCTCACCGTCGACGGCCAGCAAGTGGTCGGGGTGACGGGAGGACTTCCCACCGACGCCACGCGCAGCGGTGCCGTCGGTTCGGTGACCCTGTATGTGTCCACCGCGGCGCCCTACCTCCCGGTGGAGGTGGTGACGAACGGCACCCTGGCCGGCCAACGGGGCACGTCCACCGTGACGTTCTCGCACTGGGGCGAGCCGGTCTCGGTAACGGCACCCGCCG
Organism: Acidimicrobiaceae bacterium; assembly: GCA_003453695.1. Classification (GTDB taxonomy): domain Bacteria; phylum Actinomycetota; class Acidimicrobiia; order Acidimicrobiales; family UBA8190; genus UBA8190. The sequence goes on from DMNK01000111.1 coordinate 1,758, forward strand.
GCGCCACACCGTTCTCGTCTCTCGCCCAGGCCTTGGCGCCCTCGCCCATCCCGGGCTGAGTTCCCAGGCACCGGGCAGCTCGCAGGTCCGACCCGACCACCGACGGTCGGGCCGATAGCCTCACCCTGAGGCGGGATCGAAGGTCATACCTGCAACCGGGCGACGCCCGCAGTGTGTTCGACGTCACGTCCGCGAGCGGCCCGAACCGGACGAGCTGACGAATGGCACCGTGGGTGAAGCGCAGCATGGTCGGCGGTACGGTGGCCGCAGCGATCGTCGCCGTCGTGCTCGTGGGCGTCGTCGCCGAACACGGCGCACGGCATCCCAGGCGCCACGCCGCCGCCCCGAGGACCACGACCACCACCAGTCCCCCCGCTGCGCCGCCGGCCTGGCACGTGACCTGGGGGTCAGCCATGGCTTGGGGGTTCGGCACCGCCTCGAACGCCACGGTGCGGGACTTGGCCACGGTGGCGACCGGAGGCGAAGCGGTACGGGTGCGGGTCTCCAACGCATTCGGGAACGCCCCCCTCGTGGTGGGCGCAGCGAGCGTGGGCGCGTCGGCAGGCGGACCGGCGCTCGTTGCCGGGACGCTGCATCCGATCACCTTCGCTGGACAGCCCGGCGTGACGGTGCCCGTCGGCGGCCTCGTGTACAGCGACCCGGTGCCCATGGCGGTGAACGGTGGTGAGACGCTCGCCATCAGCCTCTTCACCCCGGCGAGCGACCTGGTGACCGTGCATCCTTGCTGCAGCCGAACCGCGGGGTACCTGTCGGCGAACGGTGGCGGGAACCTGGTCGCATCGGTGGACGGACGAGGACTGTCCATCGCCAGCCCGTGGGAGCGATGGGTGGACGCTGTGGACGTCCTCGACACCGGCGCGCAGGGCAGCATCGTGGTCGTGGGCGACTCCATCACCGAGGGCTTCAACGCCACCGTCCGGTGGACCGACGCGCTGCAGCAGCGCATCGACACGCTGCCCGGAGCCGGGCCGCGGGCCGTCGTGAACGAGGGCATCACTGCCAACGCCCTGACATCGGCCGTCCACACCGACTCGGCCACGGGCGGAGGGCCCTCCGGGGTGTCGCGCCTCGCCCGCGACGCCCTCGACCAGGCCGGCGTGTCCGAGGTCGTGCTCTTCCTCGGGACCAACGACCTGTGGTTCGGGGCCACCGGGGACCAGGTCATCGCCGGCTACCAGCAGGTCATCGCCGCCACGCACCAAGCCGGGCTGCGCATCGTCGGCGTGACCCTGCTCCCCCGCGCTTCGAGCGCCAAGGAGCCGTGGTCGGCCGCCCAGCAGGCGGCGCTCGAGCAGGTGGACCACTGGATCCTCACCTCGGGCGCCTTCGACCGGGTGCTCGACTTGTCGGCGGCGGTGGCGGACGTCTATGGCGGCGCCTGTGCTCCCACGCAGCTGTACCCCGCGTACGACTCGGGCGATCACCTCCACCCCAACGCCGCCGGGCAGACCACCATGGCCGACGCCGTCGACCCGTCGGTGCTGCAGCTCCCTGCGCTCCCCACCGTGCGTGCCCTCGTCGGGACGGTCCCGACACCCGGATGCCACGGTGGCCTCGGGTAGCCGCATGGCATGGACGTCCGGGCGAGACGGTGACGCCGATCCCCTGCCGCTCAGCCGGGAGCGCCGGGGCAGCTCCCTGGGGCAGCCGGCGCCGACGGAGCTGTCGTGAACGCCGCCACCCCGGCCACGTTCCCATCCGTGCCCATGGCCGGGGTACCCGCCTGCTGGCCGGCCAGGGTGGCGTCGAAGAAGTCGGTGACGACCCGGGCCACCGCGGTCCGGTCCGGACCCGAGTCGGCATAGGGGGGAAGGTGGCCGGCGCCGAGCAGGTCGAGGTAGTACTTCGGCGCCGGAGCGCCGTCGTAGATCTGGGTGCTGCACGGCGGCGGGTTGATGGTGTCGGCGCTGCCCTGGACCACCAGCATCGGCAACACCGGGCCGGTGAAGTACGAGCCGCCGAAGGCGGCCAGTTCGGCACCCGAGAGCACGGCCAGGGCTTTGACCCGCCGGTCGAAGCAGCACGAATCGGCGCCGACCGCCAGAGCCACGTCGCCACCGTCCGAATGGCCGGCCAGGCCGATGGCGGAGCCGTTGAGCAGTCCGGAGAGGGTGGTGCCCGGCTGTTGGGCGTCGCCCAGAAGGGTGGTGATGACGAATCGCAGGTCGGCCGGATGGTTGACGATGTCGTTCTCGTTCACGCCGGTGGGATCGTTGGGAGCGGTATGCGGGTAGAGCGGAGCAGCGACCACGAATCCCGCCGACGCCACGTCCTCGATGAGGGTGGTGTAGGGCGTGAGGTCGACGTCGTATCCCGGCGAGAAGAGGACGAGCGGGTACGGCGCGTGGACACCGTTGGGCGTGGTGCCTCCTGCGGTCGTGGCGGGGAACCAGACGGCGGTGGGGAGCGACCGGCTCGGGCCCGAGGCGACGGGCTCGGTGATGTCGGTGGTGACACTGCCGACGGCGTAGGTCCCGTCGGGAGTCGGCGACGGTGCCGTGGTCGACGTGGAAGTGGGCGGGCTCGGGGTCGTGGAAGTGGGCGATCCGCCGCCTCGGGAGCGGGCGGCCGGGGATCCGGGCAGGACCTCGAGCAGGACGACCGCCACGACGATGGCGGCCGCGCCGGCCACGACAGCGGCACGGACCACCCTGAGCTGGGTGTTGGGGTGTGCCGGGCTCGGCATCGGCGGCAGCGTAGTGGTGGTCCTCGCGCCGTCGGCGCCGCCGCGAACCGGTCGGCATGGCGATGACGGCCGCCGTTCGTCCCCTGGCACCGGCCGACCTCGAGGTGAGCGCCCGTCTGCACGGCGAAGCACTCGACATGGAATTCCTGGCCCGCTGCGGACCCGGTTTCCTGCGCGCCTATCACCGGGCCTGGCTCGATTCGCCGGACTGCCTCGCCCTGGCGGCCCTCGACGACGAGGGTGGCGTCGTCGGGGTGCTGCTCGGTTCGCTCCACCCTGCCGCCCACTACCGCGCCATGGTGCGGCGCCATGGAGCATCGTTGGCCCTGTGGCTGCTCGGGCGCTCGGTGGCGCACCCACTTCTGGCCCGGGAGCTGGTCGTCACCCGGGCGTACCGCTACCTGCGCGGGCTCACGAGAATGCTGGCCGGCTCGCTGCGCGCTCCCCGGTCGTTCCGCGGGCGAGGCGGCGCTGCTGCACTCGACGACACGTCGTCGTCTGCAGTTCCTGTCCCCGGTGAGCGTTCCGACCCCGCAGCCATCGCCGAGGTGACCCATGTCATGGTGCGCGCCGATGCCCGCGGCAGTGGCGTCGGTCGAGCCCTGCTGGAGCGCGCCCAAGAGGAGGCCCGACGCGCTGGGCTGGGCGAGCTGGTCCTCGTCACGCCGCCCGATCTGGCGGCCATCGGCTTCTACGAACATCTCGGATGGCAGCGCGTCGGTGAGCTCACGAGCCAAAGTGGCGAACAATTCTTCCGTTACCGCTTTGACCTGCGTTTCTGACTGGCTTTGCCCGCCCGTTTGCACCCGGTGAATTCATGGTGGCGTCAGCCTCTTGGGCTAGAAGTCTCTTATGGCCCTCTCCTCCGCCCGCCTGCAACGCCGCGTCTGGGACCGACGGGCCGACACCTGGGACCACGAAGGCGCGGCCGGGCTGGGGGACGTGGTCGACGCCGTGGTGCGCGCCGCCTCGCCTCGACCGGGGCTCACGGCTGTCGACCTGGGGTGCGGAAGCGGCCAGATCACGATGCGGCTGGCCGAGGCCGGGGCGCAGGTCACCGCCGTCGACGTGAGCCCGGAGATGATCGTCCGGCTGCAGGAGAACGCCGATTCCGAGGAACTCGATGGCGTCGTGCCCGTGGTCTCTCCGATCGAGGAGTTCGGGGTGGCGAGCGCGAGCGTGGACCTGGTCGTGTCCAACTACGCCCTCCACCATCTGCGCGACCCCGACAAGCGTGCCCTGGCCAAATCGGTGCTCCGGTGGCTGCGGCCGGGCGGGCGCTTCGTCATCGGCGACATGATGTTCGGCCGGGGACTCGAGCCCCGAGACCGCGTCATCATCCGCTCCAAAGTCGTGGCGCTGGCTCGAAAGGGCCCAGGTGGTTGGTGGCGCGTGCTCAAGAACGTGACCCGGTTCGGCTTCCGGCTCCAGGAACGCCCTGTCACCATGGAGCGGTGGCAGCAGTACCTGGAGGAGGCGGGCTTCTCGGCGGTCCACGGCGACGAGGTCGTGGCAGAGGCGGCGGTGGTCGTCGGCATCAAGAGGTGAGCCCGCCTCCCCCCGACGATCACCTTCATCGTGGCGTCAGGGGAGGCACGTAGCGTCGCCGGGGTGAGCGAGACGGTCCGCCGAGTCGGTGCAGGCCCCGAGGAGGTCGGTGAGCGGGATGGTGCCGGCGCCCAAGACGGGGTCGCCTCCAACGCCCGCTTGACGGCTTCCGCGGGAGTGGTGCTCTTCGTGCTGCTCGCCGCCGAGGGGGTCACCATCCTCAGGATCCGGGGCCTGCTCTCTGCCCACGTCTTCATCGGCATGCTCCTCGTGCCGCCCGTCCTGCTCAAAGTGGGCAGCACGACATGGAGGTTCGTCCGCTACTACGCCGGATCTCCTGCCTACCGGCGCAAGGGGCCGCCGCCCGCCCTCCTGCGCTTCCTCGGGCCGTTCGTGGTCGTCCTCACCCTCGTCGTCTTCGGCAGCGGGATCGCCCTGCTGTTCGCCGGCTCAGGGCTCCGACACGACATGCTCGTCGTGCACAAGGCCAGCTTCGTGCTGTGGTTCGGCGCCACGGCCGTGCACGTGCTCGGTCACCTGGTCGACACCGCCCGCCTGGCCCCGCTCGACTGGCTCCGGCGAACCCGGCGCGACGTCGCCGGCGCCGGCGTTCGCCGGTGGGCGCTCGTGTCGAGCATCGCCCTCGGCGTCCCTCTCGGCCTGCTGCTGCTCGGGAAGGTCGGCCCCTGGCTCGTCCCGGGCGGCCGCTGACCGCTGTGCTCGGGCGTCCGGGCCGTAGCTCTGGCCGCGGGCGCTCGGCCGGTGCCAGGTCACCTGGACCGAGGCCCCGCCGAGGACCGACTCACCGATGTGCCACCGCCCATCGGTGGAGCGAACGATCGAATCGGCGATGGCGAGGCCGAGACCCGTGCCCCCGGGAACGTCGGACGAGCGGTGGAACCGGTCGAACAACCTCGAGCGCTCCTCGGGGGCGATGCCGGGTCCGTTGTCCTCCACGGCGAGGCTCACCAGCCCGTTGCGGGCTTCGACGACGACGAGGACAGTCCCGCCCGGCGGCGAATACCGACAGGCGTTGTCGACGAGCACCCCGGCCAGGCGGTCGATCCACTCTGCCGGTGCGCTCACCCAGGGGAGGCCCTGTCCCCGGGACTCGGCGCTAAGGCGGATCCGACGCGAGGCGGCCAGAGACTGGAAGCGGTCGGCACACGTCTGGGCGATTGTCGCCAGGTCGACCGGCTCGCCGATCGGTGGCGGCAGGCTCGAGTCCAGCCGTGCCAGCCACAACAGGTCCTCGACGATGCGCGACAGTCGTCTGCTCTCTTCGCGCACGCGCTCGAGCGACTCCCGGTAGCCGGTGGCGTCGCGAGCGCTGTGCAGCGCCAGGTCGACCTCGGCTTCGATGACGGTCAACGGGGTGCGCAACTCGTGTGAGGCGTCGGCGGTGAACTCGAGCTGGCGACGACGGGCGCGCTCCACGGGGGCCGACGCCTTGACGCCGATGACGAGAGACCCGAGGAACATGCCCAGAAGGACGATGGGCCCGACGATCACCTCGGCCCCGACGACGATCCCCTGGAGGTGACGTTCGTTGGCCAGGCTCACACCAGCGACGACCCAGCCCCCGTGGAACCGAGCAGAGGAGAGACGGAAGGCGCTGTGGCGAAGCGTCGCCGTCGTCTCGCCTCCGCTCTTCGCCCACGACCGCGCCGGCAACGCCGGGGCACCGGGGCTGGCGGCGGTGGTCCGTGCTGTCGGCCCGACCACCCAGAGGAAGACAGGGGCGTCATCGAGATCGCCGGCGGTAGCAGGCTCCACTGCAATCCGGTTCGAGCCCGATGGCACGGTGGGGAGCCCTTCCGGATTCCGGGTGGCCTCCACCACACGGGCGTGGAGCCGGCTGTCGGCCTGCTCGTAGAGGTGGTTGACGACGATGACGTCGAAGATGGCGACGGCCAAGAGGTACACGAGCGCGACGACAGCGGTCGCCGTGGCGGCGACGCGGATGGCGTGTCGCAGGTTGGCCCGCCTGGCCTCGGTCACAGCGCCGGCTGCCTCCGGTGGGCGGACGTCAGCACAGGTATCGGTCTACTCCGCCCGGGCTGACGGGACGCTGAAATCGCCGTCCCGCAGGCCTGGCGCGCAACGGCGCAGGTGGTGCCGGCTGGGTCAGGACCGAAAGGCGGCCCGTGGGGGTTGGCCCGGGCTCATGCCCCCACTCTCCACGCCGTCAGCTGGTCTTCCCGCCCGACGCCGGATGGGTCATCCGTCGACATTGCCTCGGCGTCTCGGCGCTCGTCGGCAGTGGGCGGGTAGAGCCGTTGCCCCGAGCCCAGCAACTCCGCCAACTCCTGCGCCGGGAGGGCCCTGGCGAAGAGGAAGCCCTGGCCCCTCCGGCATCCGAGAGAGCGAAGGTGCTCGAGCTGACCCTCTGTCTCGATGCCCTCGATCACGGCCGCGATCCCGATGGCCTCGGACAGGCTGACCACGGCGCCGATGATGGCGGAGCGCACCGGGTCGCGGTCGATGCCTTCGACGAAGCTGCGATCGACCTTCACGAGATCGACCGGGAAGCTGGCGAGGTAGCCGAGCGCTGAGTACCCCGTGCCGAAGTCGTCGATCGACAACCGCACTCCGAGACCCTTCAGCCGCTCGAACACCATGGCGGTGCGCTCGGTATCCTCCATGGCCAGGCTCTCGGTGATCTCGAGGCAGATCTGCGCGGGGTGCACCCCCGTGTGCTCGAGGATGGCACGGACGCTCTCGAAGAGGCCGGCCTCACGGAACTGGTATGCGGACAGGTTGACAGCGATGTCGAGCGCCACGCCGAACTCGTCCCGCCACTGCCGGGCGAGTGTGCAGGCCTCTTCGAGCACCCGGAGCCCGAGCGGCATGATCAACCCGGTGTCCTCAGCCACGCCGATGAAGTCCGAAGGGAGGAGCACCCCCTTGGTCGGGTGGTTCCAACGGACCAAGGCCTCGGCACCAACGACCCGGGACTCGACCAGGTCGACCACCGGCTGGAAATGCACGACGAACTCGTCGTTCTCGAGAGCCCGGCGGAGCCCGGCCTCGAGCTCGATCCGCTCCGCCGAGCGAAGCCCCATGGCGTCGACGTCGAAGACCTTGTAGCAGGCGCCGCGTCCGCGTGCTTTGGCCTGGTACATGGCGACGTCGGCGTCGCGCAGGACGTCGTCACGGGTCTTGCCTCCTCCGGTGAGGCCGACACCGATGCTCACGCTGGTGACGACCTCGTGCCCGTCCGGAAGCGTCACGGGCTCGCGCATTCGGTCCAGGATCCGCTGGGCGCAGGCGATCGAATCCTCTGGGGTGATGCCCTCCAGCAGCAGGGTGAACTCGTCCCCTCCGAACCGAGACAAGACGTCGCCGGGACGCACGGAAGCCTTGAGACGCTGCGCGATGGCCATGAGCAGGTGGTCGCCCGACTGGTGCCCAAGCGAGTCGTTGATGACCTTGAATCGGTCCACATCGGCAAAGAGGACGGCGTGTTGTTCGCCGGACCGCTCCGATCGGGTCAAGGCATGGTCCAGGTGGTCCATGAAAAGACGACGGTTGGGCAGGCCGGTCAGGGCGTCATAGAAGGCGTAGCGCGCCAGTTCCTCCTCGAACCGCTTTCGTTCGGTGATGTCCCTGAAGGTCAGCACCGCTCCGGTGGCGACCTCGCCCTCGATGATGGGCGCCACCGTCACAGCCACATTGTGGGTGGTGCCGTTCGGCGAGGTGAATCGAGCATCGTCGTTGGTGATCGTGTCGAGCTTGGCAATGGCTCTTTGGGCATGGGCCAGGATGAAGCTCGGTGTGGCGGCAGACAACAGGAGATCGTTGTCGAACCAGGTGCCATCCGTCCGGCAGAGCTCGTCCCAGCCCAGCATCGCCGCCGCGGCCGGGTTGAGGAAGGTGATGCGGCCCAGGCGGTCCACGGCGCACACGCCCTCACCCAAGCTGGCGGTGATCGCTGACAGGCGCTCGCGCTGTTGCCGAGTCTCTTTGTAGAGAGCAGCGTTGCCAAGCGATGTGGCACCCACCATCGCCAATGCATCGAGCATGGCTCGGTCGGCCCCGTCGAAGGGCTCGGCTCGGTTCCGCCCTGCCACACTGAGCACGAGCGGACCGTCGACGAGCCGCAAGGTGGCCTGCAGCGGCCCTGCCGGCGCGCCCGGCTCGCTCAGTTGGGCGTCGCTGCATCTCAGGAGCTTCCTGGCAGAGTCGAGGATCGCCGACTGCGTCGTCCGGGTGGCCTCGATGGAACTGCTGATCTCCAGTGTGGACTCGAAGAGCCCTTGAAGCCGGCTTCGATCACTTCGAGCCTCGAAGTGCCCGGCGAGGACGAACCGCAGTACCAGCAGGGGCAGGACGGCGAATGGCAGCGCCCAGTTGTAGGCAGCGGCCACGAGTGCCACCACGATGGCGATGCTCACTCCTGCACCGTTCACGAGGAGCCGGATCTCCACACCGTCGAGCAGGGCCGCCCGCAGAGGCGTGCCGGTGACACCGAGGATCGAGGCGACCGCGCCGGAGTTCACCACGATGAATACCAGCGCACCGGCCACCGCGGCCAACACCGCCATGGCGGTGAGAGGCCGGTGGAACCCGTGAATGGCGACAAACGTCGCTTCGCCTGCCGCAACCGAAACGAGCATTTGCCCCGAGTTGAAGATGACCTTGGCCAACGGGCGTCGCTTGATGAGCTGCGCTACGAGCGTCACTGCGCCCACGGTGAGGACGACCGCTCCAGGCGGGCACAACAGGGCCAACACCACGAAGAAGCCTTCGTCGAGACTGATGGCTTCCGACTGGTCGCCCTGGAACATGACGAGCGGCCACACCCAGGCGATCGTCCACAACACCCCGAAGACGACCAGCACGGCTGCTTCGTCGGGGCGAGGTGGCCAACGACGGACGAAGTCCGTCGTTGCCAGGGCGGCCACGGCGACGCCGGCCGCGGCAATGGCAGCAATGACCCCAACAGCGGGCCAAGGCAGCGTTAAGGCACGAGTCTTGTGTGCGGCGTTCACCCCATCACGGCCATGTGGATCAGCCCCAGGAGGCGCCGTTCCAGGAGGACCCGTTCCAGGAGGACCCGTTCCACGAAGTGCCGTTCCACGAGGTCCCGTTCC
>DMNK01000166.1:0-202 GCA_003453695.1 Acidimicrobiaceae bacterium
TGGGTGCCGGGAAGACGACCTTCGTCCAAGGCATGGCCATGGGGCTCGGCGTGGAGGAACAGGTGACGAGCCCGACCTTCACGCTCCTTCGCCCCTACAGCTGCGCCCCGGCGGGAGGCCCCGGGAACCCCACGGCGCTGCGCACGCTGCTCCACGCCGATCTGTACCGGATGGAGCGCACCGGCGAGCTCGCCGATCTGGC
>DMNK01000166.1:420-564 GCA_003453695.1 Acidimicrobiaceae bacterium
GAGGAGGACGCCGCCGCCGTGGTGGAGTGGGGCGACGCCGCCGGCGGGGCGCTCGGGAGTGCCGCCGTGGTGGTGCGGATCGACCCCGACATGGCTCAGGAGGACCTCCGCCACATCACCGTCGACGTGGTCCGCGAGGGCGGG
>DMNK01000166.1:794-3143 GCA_003453695.1 Acidimicrobiaceae bacterium
ATCCTCGCCAAGCTCGACGTCAAGACCCGCACCGAGGCCGCCGGCGTCGCCCTGGCCGACGACGACGGGGTGCTCGCCGCCTTCACGCTCCAACGGGGCCGCCGTCACGGCGAGAGCATGGCCCCCGCCGTGTCGTTCGTGTGCGAGCGCGCCGGGGTGCGCCTGTCGGAGCTGGACGCGCTGTGCGTCGACGTGGGCCCGGGACTGTTCACGGGGTTGCGGGTGGGTGTCTCGACCGCCAAGGCCCTCGGTTTCGCCCTCGACATCCCGGTGGTGGAGATGACGAGCCTCGAGGTGCTGGCTCTGGCGGCCGCCGGCTCGCCCTGGGCGGACGGTGCCGCCGGTTGCGTGCTCGTGCCCGTGGTGGACGCCCGCCGGGCGCTCGTGTTCTCCGCTCGTTACGAGCTCACCGGCGCAGCACTGCCGCTCCGCCGCCTGGGAGAGGACGGCCTGTTCGACCCCGAGGCCCTCGCCGCGCAGATCGCCGCCCTCGTCGAGGAAGGGCGGCGCTGTGTGTGCATCGGCGACGGCGCCCGTCGGTTCGCCGAGCTGCTGCGCCGCCGGGGTGCGGAGGTGTCGCCGTCCCCGCTCTTCCCCGACGTCGGCGTGCTGGCCGTCACCGGCCTGGCGCGCGCCACCGCCGGTGCGGGGTGTCCCGCCGAGCAGGTGGCCGCCCGGTACCTGCGGCCTGCCGACGTTCGCATCAACTGGGAGCAGCGCATGCCGACCCGTCCGGTGGCAGGGACGTGAACGTGGGCGAGCTCTTCGACCGGGCCGACCAGGGCGGTGACATCGTCGGCGCCGTGCGCGTCGTGCCCATGCGGCGCCGCCAGCTGCGCTCGGTGATGCGTATCGAGGAGGAGTGCTACCCGCGGCCGTGGTCGGCCACGCTGTTTCTCTCCGAGCTGGCCCAGCGGACGTCGCGTCGCTACACGGTGGCCACCATCGGCCCTCTCGTGGTCGGCTACTGCGGGCTCATGGTGGTGCAGGACGAGGGACACGTCACCACCTTGACCGTGGACCCCGAGTGGCAGCGCCACGGCATCGGCACCGTGTTGTTGCTCGACATGGCGCGCGCCGCTCTGGGGCTGGGATGCCGGCACATGACCCTGGAGGTGCGGGCGTCCAATTCCGCCGCCCAGGTGTTGTACCGCCGCTTCGGCTTCGCCCCCGCCGGGGTGCGGCGCAACTACTACGCCGAAACGGGGGAGGACGCCATCGTCATGTGGGTGCACGACATCGACGGCGAGTCGTACACCCAGCGCCTGGCGTCCATCGAAGCGCGCCTGCGTTCGGGCTCGTGAGCGGCAACGGCCAGGGCCCCGCCCGAGGGACCGTCCTCGGCATCGAGACCTCCTGTGACGAGACGGCGGTCGCCGTGGTCGCCGGCGGGCGCGACATCCGCTCGTCGGTGCTCTCGAGCCAGGTCGACCTGCACGCCACCTATGGCGGCGTCGTCCCCGAGCTGGCCGGGCGCGCCCATCTGGAGGTGCTCACACCCCTCCTGGCCGAGGCCTTGTCCGGGGCAGGGCTCGACCGCCGGCGCCCGGACCTGTGCGCCGTGGCGGCCACGGTGGGGCCCGGGCTCATGGGGTCGCTCCTCGTAGGGGCGAGCGAGGCCAAGGCCCTGGCACTGGCGTGGGACGTCCCCTTCGTGGGGGTCAACCACCTCGAAGGGCACCTCTTCGCCGCCCTCCTCGAGCACGGCGACGTCCGCTGGCCGCTCGTGGTGCTGCTCGTGTCCGGGGGCCACACCCTCCTGCTCGCCATGGACGGCCCCGGCCGTTACCGCCGTCTCGGGGCCACCCTGGACGACGCCGCCGGCGAGGCCTTCGACAAGGTGGCCCGCTTCCTCGGCCTCGGCTACCCGGGCGGGCCCGCCATCGAGCAGGCGGCCCAGTCGGGCGACCCCGTCGCGTTCTCCTTCCCCCGACCGCTTCGCGACGACGGGCTCGACCTCTCCTTCAGCGGGCTCAAGACGGCCGTGGTCCGCGCCGTGCGGGCCCGGCCCGAGGCCAGTGACGAGGACGTGGCCGCCTCCTTCCAGGCCGCGGTCGTGGAGGTGCTGGTGGAGAAGACGGTGCGCGGCGCCGGGGCGGTGTCGGCGGGCGGCATCTGCCTCGCCGGAGGGGTGGCCGCCAACGGGCCCCTCCGCCACGCCGCCACCCGGGCCGCCGGAGAGCTGGGCCTGCCCGTCTACCTGCCGAGCCGGGCCATGTGCACCGACAACGCGGCGATGATCGCGGCGGCGGGGTGGTGGCAGCTCGAGCACCTCGGGCCGAGCCCTCTCGACCTGCCCTGCGACCCGGCCCTGGCGCTGCCGCTGCTGTCCTAGGCGGTCGGGTCTCC
>DMNK01000166.1:3351-3616 GCA_003453695.1 Acidimicrobiaceae bacterium
GGCGGTCGGGTCTCCCCGGCGGGCGGGTCTCCGCGGCGGGCGGGTCTCCGCGGCGGGCCCGGCGCCCGGCGCCCGGCGACCGGCGCCCGGCGCGGTTGCCCGACCCCGGACCTCCCGCTATCGTTAGCACTCGGAACCTCAGAGTGCTAACCGTCCCAGGAGGCCATCGCCGCCATGAATCTCCAGCCCCTCGAAGACCGCATCGTGGTCCGCCCCGGTGAGTCAGAGGAGACCACCGCCTCGGGCCTGGTCATCCCCGACACCG
>DMNK01000166.1:3789-4137 GCA_003453695.1 Acidimicrobiaceae bacterium
GCCAAGGAGAAGCCCCAGCAGGGCGAGGTCCTGGCCGTAGGCCCGGGCCGCCGGGCCGAGAACACCGGGGAGATCGTGCCCCTCGACGTCAAGGTGGGCGACACCGTCGTCTACTCCAAGTACGGCGGCACCGAGATCACCGTCGACGGCGAGGACCTCCTCATCCTCTCGAGCCGCGACGTCCTGGCCAAGGTCCAGGGCAAGAAGTAACACCTCCGAGCCGAAAGCAGCCGCCATGCCGAAGATCCTCAAGTTCGACGAACAAGCGCGCCGTGCCCTCGAGTCCGGCGTCGACAAGCTGGCCGACACCGTCAAGGTGACGCTCGGGCCCAAGGGCCGCAACGTGGT
>DMNK01000166.1:4448-4706 GCA_003453695.1 Acidimicrobiaceae bacterium
CCGGTGACGGCACGACCACCGCCACCGTGCTGGCCCAGGCACTGATCCACGAGGGCCTGCGCAACGTGGCCGCCGGTGCCAACCCCATGTCGTTGAAGCGGGGCATCGAGCGCGGTGTCGCGGCGGTGGTCGAGTCGGTGAAGAAGCAGGCCAAGGACATCGACTCGAGGACGGAGATCGCCCAGGTGGCGTCCATCTCGGCGGCCGACCCGTCCATCGGCGAGGTGCTGGCCGAGGCCATCGACAAGGTGGGCAAGG
>DMNK01000166.1:5008-5446 GCA_003453695.1 Acidimicrobiaceae bacterium
GCGGTGCTCGAGGATCCCTACGTCCTCATCGCCAACCAGAAGATCAGCGCCGTGCACGACCTCGTACCGGTGCTCGAGAAGATCATCCAGACGTCGAAGCCCCTGCTGGTCATCGCCGAGGACGTGGAAGGTGAAGCCCTCGCCACGCTGGTGGTGAACAAGATCCGGGGAACCTTCGTGTCGGTGGCGGTGAAAGCGCCCGGGTTCGGTGAGCGCCGCAAGGCGATGCTCCAGGACATGGCCATCCTCAGCGGCGCCCAGGTCATCTCCGAAGAGGTCGGGCTCAAGCTCGAGAACACCACCCTCGACCTCTTGGGCCGGGCCCGGCGGGTGATCGTCACCAAGGACGACACGACGCTCGTGGAGGGCGCCGGATCCGAGGCCGACGTGAAGGGCCGCATCGCCCAGATCAAAAAGGAGATCGAGGAGACCGACTCC
>DMNK01000051.1:0-2686 GCA_003453695.1 Acidimicrobiaceae bacterium
GCAACGCACCCGGCCAGGGTGGATCGAACCCCGGCAACGGCGGCAACTCCGGCTCTAACGGTGGCACCAACACCGGTCAGGGCAACAAGGGGGGAAGCAATGGCGGTGCCTCAGGAGGGTCTGGGTCGCAGGGAAACAGCGACAACTCACCTGGCCATGTCGAAGGCTCGGTGCCGGGCAACAGCGGCGCCTCCGGCAACGGCGGCGGCAAGGGTTCTCAGGGGAACAGCGACACCGCCCCCGGACAGAACGCGGGCACTGCTCCTGGCAACAGCGGCCACTGATCCGGCCACGAGGACCCCGAGCGGCGGTTTCGGCAGGCGACAGGCTCGAGCCGTCCCTGTGCCGGAGCCGCACTGACGGCAAAGCGTGCGGGCGGGGAGACTCGAACTCCCACCCCCGGAGGGACCGGGACCTAAACCCGGCGCGTCTACCAGTTCCGCCACGCCCGCGGTGCTCACCACCGAGGCGACGGACGTGCTCGGTAGCGTCGGCCCGAGTCTGCCACAGGGCCGCTCGTCCGCCCTGGCTATGGGGCGGGCTCGCCTCCGTAGGCGACGCGTGGCGGCCAGGCGAGCGACCAGTCCTCGTACACGAGGGTGAGGTTGGGGTTGTAGGCCGGGTCGCGTTCTAGGTCCACTCCCCATCGTTTCTGCATGAAGCGAGTCTCAGCGACGAACTCCTTGATCCGCAGGGTCTCCGGACCCCGGGTGACCGACTCGTGATGGACGAGCTCGGCCAGGGGCGTCCACACCACGCGCCAACCCGCCTGACGGACGCGCAGGCAGAAGTCGATGTCGTTGAAGGCGACGGCCAAGTGCTCCTCTTCGAGTCCCCCTACCGCCTGCCACACCTCGCGACGCACCAGCATGCAGGCCCCGGTGACCGCCGACATGGTTTGCGCCAGCAAGAGGCGGCCCATGTACCCCGACGAGTCATGGGCCCAGAACCGGTAGGCGTGCCCGGCGACGCCGCCGATGCCCAGCAGGACGCCGGCGTGCTGGATGGTCCCGTTGTCGTAGTACAGCTTGGCGCCGACAACACCTACCCCGGGTCTGCTCACCTGGCTCACCATGTCGTCGAGCCATGACGCAGAGGCGACCTCCGTGTCGTCGTTCAGGAGCAGGACCAGCTCTCCCCGAGCTTCGTGAACGGCGGCGTTGTTGAGGGCCGAGTAGTTGAAGGGCCGGGCGTCGCGCATGACCCTCACTCGAGGATCCGGATGGCGGGTCATGTAGTCGAGGATGGCGGGGTCCTCGCTCCCGTTGTCGACGATGAGCACCTCGAAGGCGGGATAGGTGGTGTGTCGCAGCACGCTCTCGATGCACGACTCCAGGTACCTGCCGTCCCGGGTGGGCACCACCATGGTCACCAGGGGGGCAGGGTGGGGCACCGGCCACCGGATCCGATTGTGACCGGTCACGGGGATGGTGGTGACCTCGGCCGGGCCCCCCGTCCGCAGGAGATGCTCGGTCACCGTCCTCCGCCCGGCATCGACGGCATAGGGCTTGGCGTCCAGTGCTTCGGCGGTGGACTGGCCGTGCGCCCGCCAGTGGTACAGCACGTGCGGGATGTGCACGACCTGATCGGGCTCGATGAGCTCGGTCACCCGGAGGGCGAAGTCCCAGTCCTGGGCTCCTTCGAAGCCCTGGCGCAGACCCCCCAGGCGTTGGACGAGCCGGCGACGGACGACCAGGAAGTGGGCGAGGTAGTTCTGGCCGAGCAACAACAGCGGATCGAAGTCCGGCTTGAAGTAGGGGTCGAAGCGCCGGCCTTCGACGTCCACCTTGTCCTCGTCGCTGTAGACGAGTGCCGCCTCGGGGCGCTGTGACAGGGCCAGGACGACCAGCGCCAGGGCGTGGGCCGGCAGCACGTCGTCGTGGTCGAGGAACGCCACCCACTCACCTTGTGCCACCTCGAGCGCCGAGTTGGTGGCAGCGGCGATGTGGCCGTTCTCGGGTCGGGCGACGACCTTGATCCGGTGATCGCTGGCGGCGAGCTCGGTCAACAGGGTGCCGACGGCAGGGTCGGTGGAGTGGTCGTCGGCGATGCACAGCTCCCAGTTCTCGTAGACCTGGTCGCGAACCGATTCCACAGCCGCCCGTAGGAAGGCCGGCGGCGTGTTGTACACCGGGACCAAGACCGAGATGAGGGGATGCTCGCTCAAGGGCTCCAGCCGCTGGGCGATCTGCTTCTTGACCACCGTGTCGAGGGTGTCGAACAACCGCGCCCAGCGCTCGTAGTCCGACCGCCCCGTCGTGAGCGGTGCCTGCCGAGGAGGCTCGTCGGGAAGCCGGCCACTGCCAGCCTCCGTGACACCTCCGCCCGGGGACGTCACCCGGCGCAGCCCGCCGCTCAACTTCCGCACTCCCGCCGTGATCCGCCAGCTCGTCGACCCGAGCACCTCGTCGAGACGGCGCTCGGTGTCCACCAGCACGTTCAGGATGTGCTCCAGGGCCTTTTTGGTCCCGGCCAGGGAGTCCTGGGTCGCCGAGAGCTGCGTTGCCAAGCGAGCCGCCTCCTGCCGGGCGGTCTCCTCGGAGTGAACCAGTTGACGCAGTCGCGACACCGCGCCGCGGTCCAAGAGCAGCGGGTGGGAATCCTGCTTCTCCACCACCCGCCGGCGGCTCTCCTCCCAAGCCTCGGGCCCGTGGAGCATCTTCGATGCCTCGGCGTTGCGCCAGGT
>DMNK01000051.1:2843-3051 GCA_003453695.1 Acidimicrobiaceae bacterium
GATGTCTCGGCGTTGCGCCAGGAGCGGATGAGCCCCGTCACGACAGGCCGGCTCACCACCCCGGCCAGGGAGGCGACACGCAGAAGGTGATCCCAGTCCTCGAGCACCACGAGCGACTCGTCCCAGGTCTGGCCCAGCCGGGTGACGAGCGAGCGCGGCACGGCGTAGGCGCAGTTGGGCGTGCGGTTCTCGTAGAGGTGCTCGACGT
>DMNK01000051.1:3333-15275 GCA_003453695.1 Acidimicrobiaceae bacterium
GGCCGGGCGCAGCGGCGGCGAGCTCTTCGAGGTCGCGCACCCAGTGGGCGAACACGAGGTCGTCTTCGTCCAACGTGGCCAGGTAGCGCCCGGAGGCGAAGCGCGCCCCTTCGTTGAGGGGACGGGCACGCTGGCCCCCTTTCACCTCGATCAGCCGCACCCGCTCGGCGAAGCGCGGGTGGAACTCCGCCACCAAGGTCTCGACATCCTTGCGCGCCGACGGATCGGCGTCGTGTGCGACCAGGATCACCTCGAAGTCGTCGCTGGTCTGGGCGGCCAAGCTCAACAACGCCTCCTGCAGGGTGGCGAGGCGCCTTCCTTGGGTGCGGAGAAGCACAGATAAGAACAGTGCGTCCGGCGCCGGCCCCCGGTCGGCCGGCGTGGCGGCGCCTGGACGGCACAGCCGCACGAACTCCACCACCCGCCCGCCCGGTCCTGCTGAGTCACGGACACGGGCCAGATGTCCGCCCAGGGGGGTGGCGGGGTCGAGAGCCGGGTCGTCGACGGACAGACCCGGGTCCGGATGTTCGAGGACGAGATCGTTCTCGTCGGCCTGCTCCCACCCGGTCGTGGCGAGAAGACGCTCGAACGGGGCGGCCGCGTACAGCACCGTCGCCCGCCCCTCATCCGCCGGCGGGTCGCCGGCGGGCTCCCACCGGTTGGTCAAGAGGCTGCCGACCACATCGACGTGGGTGGCGTTGGCCACCGTGAACACGACGGGCAGGGCACGGCGCGTCTCTGCCCACCGACGCAATCGGGACAACAGCGCCCCGGGAGACCGCACCTCGGAGAGGGTGCCCACTAGGCACAGCGCACCAGGGGGGCGCCCTTCCAGGCCCGATTCGATCTCCTGCAGCAGTGTCTCGGGGTCAGAGGGGTCCGCCAGGCGCGTCGCGAAGCCGCGGCGCGCCAGATCGGCGCTGACGGCCGGGTCGTCGCCCACTCCGAGAAAGCCGAACCCGAGCTCCCGCATGCGCTCGGCGACGGGCGCCATACCGAAGGCCACGTCGACCACGACGTCGCCCGGACGGAGCCCGTACCGTTCGAGAAGGTCGAGCGCAGACCGGGCCGCACCCTTCCGTGTCGTCATGGCGTCTGGTAGGAGAAGCGCTCGACGGCGTGCCCGCCCGCCACGAACTGCCCGACGGCGTGCTCGGGGTCGACCGGCTCCGGCATCGCGTCTCCGTCGATCCGGGCGCGGAGTTCTTCGGCCACGGCCCGCTCCACGGCGTCCGACGAAGCCGTCAAGGAGGCGAGGCGCTCGACTGCCACGTCAGGTCGGTTGTAGCGCCACGGCAACAGCACGCGTGCCCGCGCCCGGTGCCGGCGTGCTTCCGGCTCTTGCTCATCGCGCCGCAGGGGCACACCACTGGGCTCGAGCCTGTCGTCGACAAAGACGCGGGCGCCGGGACGGTGCACCACCCGCCATCCTCGCTGGCGGGCGCGCCACGACAGGTCGACGTCGTAGCCCGACCACGCCAGATCCGTCGTGTCGAAGCCACCCGTCTGCTCGATCACGTCGGTACGCACGAGAAAGCACGTCGCCGACGCCCAACTCGTGTCGCCGGTGTCGGGGTCGTACGACTTCGAGAGCTCGAGGGGAAGCTGTCGCGCTTCCACGATGCCCACCTTCGGATCTGCAAGCGGCGTCATGAGCTCGCCGACGAGACGCGGGCCCGCATACGCGTGTGGGACCGCGACTATGGCCACATCGGGGCTCGTGCCCCCGCCCGGGCCGGCCTGCTCGAAGAGGCGATTGTGCGCTCCAGCCGGCCCGACGTCCTCCTCGACGCGGACGTACGCCGTTTCGTCGAACAGCTCGTCGGCGAGTTCGTCGACGCTCGGCGCCGACGCCCACGGCGCACGCGACAGGTCGGCCACCGCCAGAGTGGCTGTGGCGATCCGCCCTGCGTCCTTTGCCAGAGCGCATGCCGCCGACATGCCTTGGACGAACCGGCCGAATGTGGCCGCATCCGTGCCGTGCAGCACCGTCTGGACCCGCAGGCCGTGGCGGGAACCCTCGTCAGGCCTGGTCATCGGCGGGTCAGCGTACTCCGTCGGTTCCGGCCACAACTCCGCAACAAAGTGCCGATGGTACGGCCGTTGTCGCTTCAATCAGGCACGAGGTCCGCCCGATAAGCCTTGTGTGAAATTTCACACCCACTTCCCCCAGGGTCCTGTTCGTCTCGCTTCCCGTGCCATCCGTCGGCGTGTCGGCGCCGCGGTGCTGATCGGTGCATGCGGTGTCTGCGGTAGCGCCATGGTCACGACGCCCGGTGTCGCCCAGCCCGGCGCGGTCAAGGGGCCGGCTCACGGACAGCCTGCTCCCGTCACGGCCGCGGCCGGCATCGTTCCGCCGAGCAACCCACCGCAGAACATCCCGCCCAGTCCGAACTTCCTGAACAACTGCTCGGGGAGTCAGTACGACAATTCGTCGAGCTGCACCAACGCAGCCATCACGGCCATCGACAACGCCCGGACCCATGAAGGGCTCGGTCCCATGGCGCTGCCGTCGCAGTGGTACTCGCTGAGCCCGGCTCAGCAGCTCTACGTCGCCACCAACCTCGAGCGTGCCGATCGCGGGCTGCCTGTTCTGTCCGGCATGGCGAGCGCCCTCGACGGTTCTGCCGCTCAGGGCGCGGCGACGAGCCAGGACCCCGAGCCGCCCGCCGGGTTCCCCTGGTCGTCGTGGGGCAGTAACTGGGCCGGCGCCGTCGGCAACCCTCTCGAGGCCATCTACTACTGGATGTACGACGACGGCCAGGGGTCGGGGAACATCGACTGCACACCGTCGAACACGAGCGGCTGCTGGGGACATCGCGACAACGTGCTCATGAACCTGCGGTGCCAGCCGTGCGACATGGGGACCGCATACAACGGATCCGGTTACCAGGGGTACCCGAGCTGGGCCGAGATCCTCGTGGACACCTCGGGCAGTCCGCAGCTCGACTACTCGTGGGCCCAGGTCTACCCGGCTGGTCCGGGACCTTCCGCACCGCCTCCGGGCCCGTCGACGGCCCAGGGCGGGAACGGTCCTGCTCCGGGGGTGATCGAACAGTCGAACGGCGCGCCCTCGATGTTCGTCGAGGGACCCGGTGGCTCGCTCATGAACTACTGGTACATCCCCCAGAGCGGGTCCTGGGGCGCGGGCACCGTGGCCGGGCCCGGCAATGCCGCCTCGGCGCCCGGAGTGGTGGCGCAGTCGAACGGCGCGCCGTCGGTGTTCGTGGAGGGCCCTGGTGGCTCGCTGCTCAACTTCTGGTACATCCCGTCCTCGGGTTCGTGGGGTGAGGGCACGGTGGCCGGGCCCGGGAGCGTCAGCTCCGAGCCCTCGGTGATCGAGCAGTCCAACGGCGCACCCTCGGTGTTCGTCGAAGGCCCGGGCGGGGCCCTCATGAACTACTGGTACATCCCCCAGAACGGGTCCTGGGGCGCCGCCACCGTCGCCGGCCAGGGCAATGTGGCGTCCACCCCCGGCGTCCTCGAGCAGTCCAACGGCGCTCCCACCGTGTTCGTGGAGGGCCCTGGTGGCTCGCTCATGAACTACTGGTACATCCCCCAGAACGGGTCCTGGGGCGCGGGCACCGTGGCCGGCCTGGGCAACGTCGCCTCGGCTCCGACCGTGGTCCCGCAGTCCAACGGTGCCCCGTCGGCCTTCGTCGAGGGCCCGGGTGGGTCGCTGCTCAACTTCTGGTACATCCCACAGGGCGGCGGCTGGGGTGCGGGCACCGTGGCCGGCCTGGGCAACGTCGCCTCGGCTCCGACCGTGGTCCCGCAGTCCAACGGTGCCCCGTCGGTCTTCGTCGAGGGCCCGGGTGGGTCGCTGCTCAACTTCTGGTACATCCCACAGGGCGGCGGCTGGGGTGCGGGCACCGTGGCCGGCCTCGGCAACGTCGCCTCGGCACCGACCGCCTTGGAGCAGTCCAACGGTGCCCCGACCGTCTTCGTCGAGGGCCCGGGTGGGTCGCTGCTCAACTTCTGGTACATCCCACAGGGCGGCGGCTGGGGTGCGGGCACCGTGGCCAGCCTGGGCAGCGTCTCATCGGCGCCGGGAGTGATCGCCCAGTCCAACGGCGCACCCTCGGTCTTCGTCGCCAACCCGGACCTGAACTACTGGTACATCCCGCAAAGTGGATCGTGGGGAGCGGGCACCGTCGCCGGGTGACCAGGCAGGCCCTCGTGCGCCATGCCCGACGCCGACTGACACGACGGAGGTAGGCGGAGCGCTTCGAGTGGAAGCCGACAGGCCGAAACAACCCCCATTGTCCATCCAAACAATTCCTTCCCTGCCCACCGAGTTTCCTGTACCGTTTTCCCCCGTTGTCGTGCCGGGTGGCGGGCCCGGTCTCTTCCCCCAGATCTTTCAGAAAGGCCCTCGTCGTGGTGCGTTCGCTCGCAAGCCCGAGACGGTGTTTCGCCGTCGGGCTGTCCGCTCTCGTCCTCCCGGTGTTGCAACTGTGCTCGCAGCCCATGGCGACGGCGGCGGTGCAGACACCGGCGCCGCCCACCGTCCCGCCTTGCGTCTACAACCCGGTGGACTTCGCCCACGCCTTTCTGAATTCCATCTCGATGCCGATCACGGCCCAGAACGTCGAGGCCATCATCGCCTGGGAGCGCGCCGAGGGAGGCAACTGGAAGAACACCGCCAAGTTCAACCCGTTGGACACGACTTGGCCGGGAGGCGGGGCCCACTACGACGGGTCCACCTCCATGAACAGCGTCAACGTGCAGGCGTACAGCAACTGGGACGACGGCGTCTACGCCACGGCCGAGACCATCACCGACAACGGCGCCTACCCACCGGGTGACTCGTTCACCGCTTCCACCGGTTACGACCAGATCCTCTCTGCCCTGAAGGCGGGCAACAACGCCCAGGCCGTGACCGATGCCGTGGACAACTCGGCATGGGGAACGACCAACGCCACCGGCAACCTCGGCCTTGCCTACAACCCGCCCGCCCCACCCTGGGAAGGCCCGTGCGTCGGCACCCCGTCGGTGTTCGTGGTCCCGGGTAACAGCGCCCTCATGAACTACTGGTACACCGACGGCACCTGGTACAGCTCGGCCGTGGCGGGCTCGGGCGTGGCGTCGCAGGTGGCCACCTTGAACCAGCCCAACGGGGCCGCCACCGTCTTCGTGGCCGGCGCCGGCAACGCCCTCATGAACTACTGGTACGTGCCCGCTACGGGGGGCTGGGGCGCCGCCACGGTGGCCGGCCAGGGTTCGGCCTTCTCCGCTCCGGGCGCCATCAACCAGCTCAACGGCAGCCCGTCGGTGTTCGTCGAGGGTCCCGGGGGGTCGCTGTTCAATTACTGGTACATCCCCCAGAGCGGGGCCTGGGGCGCCGCCACCGTGGCGCCGCCCGGATCGGTGGCTTCGGCCCCGGCCGTGGTGGCACAGAACAACGGGGCACCCTCGGTGTTCGTGGCGGGGCCCGGTGGCACGTTGGTCAACTACTGGTACGTGCCCGAGACCGGAGGCTGGAACAGCCACGTCATCGCCGGTCCGGGGAGCACAGCGGGGGCGGTGGGTGTCGTGAACCAGCCGGCCAACGGTGCGCCCACGGTGTTCGTCCACACGCCGGGTGGTGCGCTCATCAACTACTGGTACATCCCCGATCCCGGGATCTGGGGCGCAGGCACGGTGGAAGGTTCGGGCTCCACGGCGAGCACCCCGGCCGTCATGTTGCAGCCCAACACCGCCCCCACGATCTTCGTGCAGTCACCCGGGGGTGCGCTGCTCAACTACTGGTACATCCCCCAGGGTGGCTTCTGGGGTGCCGGCACCGTGGCCGGCAACGGCTCTGTGTACTCGGCGCCCGGGGTGGTGCCGCAGTCGAACGGCGATCCGTCGGTGTTCGTCCAAGGCGGGAACGGGGCTCTCCTGAACTACTGGTACATCCCCCAGGGTGGCTTCTGGGGTGCCGGCACCGTGGCCCCGGCCAACAGCACCTCGACGGCGCCCGGACTGCTGGTGAGCGCCAACATGCAGACCAGCCAGTCGTCCTGACCCCTCGCTACGCGTGCCGGTCCCGTCGGCGCTCGCCGAGCGGGTCCGTGCTCACTGTGGTGCCGCGGTCAGGGTGAAGCTGCACTGGGAGGCTGAAGCCACGAAGCGCAGGTAGCCGGTGCACCCCCCGAGCACGAAGGTGCTGCCCGAGTAGGTGGCGGTGAACTGGCCCGGCCCGCCGCCTTGGGACGTGAGCTGCGCCTGTCCTCCTCCGGCACTGCCGGTGAAGGAGAACTCCGGCTTCGACGTCCCGTCCTGGTAGACGTAGTTGACGGTGCCGCTCACGGCACCGTCAGGCTGCACGGCGAGCACGACGTAGGTGTGCGGTGTTCCGGTGGGCCCGTCGGCGTAGGTCCCGTTCGCCGGCAGGGCCCCAGCCCCGGCCGACGAGGTCGACGTCGTGCTCGGGGCGGACGTGAGCGGTACGGCCGTGGGGCTCGAGCTCGTCGATGACGTCGACCCGGACGGACCTCCGTTGCCGCAGCCGGCGGCGCCCAGTGCCGCTGCCAGCATGCCGATGCCGAAGACGGCGCCGCGCCGCAAAGGGCGCCTCGAACGCAGGCGTGAAAGGGACTCAGGAGGGCGAATGACCGGACCTTATCGGTCGCGCCCGGTCGGTCTCGTGCACCCTCGGCACTGTGCCGCCACGCCACAACGCCCACACACCGGCGCCTACGAGCACGGCCAATCCGACGAAGAAGGCGAGCAACGCCCACAACAGATGCGGTGGGGCGAAGCTGAAGTGCACGGTCGACACCCCGGCCGGCACGGACAGCGCCTCGAAGATGCCCCCCACCGTCTTCACCGGCGCCGCCCGGCCGTCCACGGTGGCGCTCCAACCCTGCAGCGAGAGCTCATGACGGACGAGCACGGCCCGCCGTGGGCACGACACCGTGGCCGTGGCCCAGTCCTGCGCTGCCACCGTGCACCGGGCGTCCGCCACGGAGAAGAACGGTGCCGGATGGGGCAGCTGGTACACCCTGGTGAGCTGGTCGGCGAACACCAGGGGCACCCCGGACAGCTGTGGTGGCGGCCACGGGTGGCCGGTCGAGTCCAGCCCGCTGAGGAATTCCACGACGTACTTGACGCCGATGGCCTCGTAGCTGGCCAGGTGACCGGTGAGCTCCTCGCCGGCGGAGGTACCGGCAGGGTTCTTGGTGACGGCCCCCGTGAAGTTGAGCGGGTCCACGTTGGTGTCGAGATGGTGGGCGATGTAGTGCGCGTAGGCGGTGGGGACGGGGACGTCGTTGACGTTCACCTGGGCGATGTCGAAGTAGGACCCGTAGTTGGGCTGCAGCGGTCCCAGCGTGGCGAATCGGTGCAGACCGAGGTTGTGCTGGAGGAATTGGACGACGGCCAGGTCGACCGGTTGGCGCGTGGGCGCCGAGAGAAGCGGGGTGGCGAACATCACCACGGCGTCGAGGACCACCACGCACCCGGCCAATGCCAGCGCACCACGGCGCAGCCGTCGCCGGTTCGGTGGTGCGCCTTCGGGGGCGCCCCGTCGCCCGGCCACCAGGAAGCACGCCGTGATGACCGCCACGGTGACCATCGCCCACATCCCGTTGGCGAGGTCGTAGACGTGGCGGTGGGCCGTCCCCACCGTGCTCGTGCCCGCATTGCCGACGCTGTGGGTGACGACGGGCCAGGCGGCGGCCATGGCCCCCGTCACCAGGCCCAGGGTGACGGCGGCGGCGGCGACGGGCACCCAGGGGCGGACTCGTCCCCGCACCACGTCGTCGATCCCGAGGGCGGCGAGCACCACCACCGCCATCTCCCACGACGCCGGCGAATAGCGGTAGGTGGCGGTGTGCTGGAGCCCGGGGAAGTGGGTGAGCCACCGAGCCAGGGGATCCAGGCCGTAGCTCTTGGCCAGGGCCAGGAAGATCCAGAGCACCAGGGCCAGGCGCAGCAGACGCAGGCGCCGGCCCACGACGCCGACCAAGGCGCACACGGTCAGGGCGGCGCTGACATAGCCGCCGACATTGCCCCAGATGACGGTCAGGGTCTGCGAATCAGTGGAGTGGAAGGCGAAGATCGGGCCGTACACATAGGGCAGCACCACCGTGGACAGCGCCCGGGGCGGCAGGGCGGCGTTGGCCACCGATGTGGCGTGCACGCCGATGTCGGCGTGGGGCAGGTAGGTGGCGAACGCCACCAGGATGGGCGCGCTCAACAAGCCGCCGACGATCGCCCCCACCGCCAACTTGCCGACGAACCGGCTCCGATCCGTTCCGCTCGTGACGAAGCGGACCCCCACCCACAGCACGGCGAACAAGCCGTCCAGATATGCCGTCTCTGGAAATCCGGAGACGGCGGCCAACGCCAGTGCCACCGCCAGGAGGGCCCAGCCGCTCATTCTCTTGTGTCGCGCCCCGTCCAGGCAGCGCTCGACTGCCAGCAAGGTGAGCGGCAGGAAGGCGACGGGGTTGGCAGGGGCGTGGGTGAACCAGGCGAACGTGCCGCACAGGCCGAAGGCGACGGCGCCTGCCGTTGCCCCGAGTCGCCCGATGCGCAGCCGTCGCAGCAGGAAGTAGGTCGACCAACCGGCGGTCAGCTCGAGAAGGAGATGGAAGAGGACGAATCCCCAGGCGCCGCCGTCGAACAGCAGCACCAGCGGGAAGAAGGCCGCTGATTGCATCTCGCCGGCCAGCGGGGCGCCGATGCCCTCGAAGGGATTCCACCAAGGGACGTGTCCGTGCAGCCAGGAGCTGGCCGAGAGCCGACCGAACGACTGGGTGATGTAGCCGGCGTTCGGATCGATGCTCGGCACGCCGGGGAACAGCTGGTGCGCGTTACCCGATTGCAATACCGCATCGAGCTGCAGCGGGTTGTTCGTGACGACATGAAGCAGTGTTGGAACGTTGACGATGAGCACGCACAGCGTTACCATCACGACGGGCGGGGAGTGCTCGTGCAGGAGAAGCTCCCGACAGAACTGACGAGGTCGTGTCAGCAATCGCTGTGTTTCCCCCGTCAGCGCGTCACGCCCGCGTGTCGACGCCCTGCCCCTTCGCTTCCTGCCAATCAACGTCGGCATCGACGGTTGCGCCGGCGTCGGGCCGTGCGACGCCTCGCTCTGGTCCTCCCCGGGCACGGGCCTGGATCATAGGGTCCGGGCCTTTCGGGCCCCGGGACACCGAAGTTCTTGCGCTGTCGCTCAACTCGAGCGCTGATCTGCCGAATTCCCTCTGAAGCCGTCCGCTGTGCCGCGCCTCGACCGCCCTCGTCGTTCATCAGGCCCCAGGAGCCGTCCCATGCCCACCATGACTCCGACATCGTCCATCCGAGCAGGCGGTCGCCGCCGGGTGCGCTCCGCCGCCGGCCACTGCTGGCGCCGGGTCCTCACCGCCCTCGGGGCCTCCGCAGCGCTGTCGTTCCTTCCCGCCGTGCTGGCGGCGCCGAGCGCTCTCCCCGCCGCGGCGGCGTCCACGGCACCGAGCATGGCCTCCACCGTCCCCAACCTGCCCGTCGTGGCGGTGCAGGGGCCCAATCACAGCCTCTGGATCTACTGGCAGCTCGCCAACACCACCTGGCTCGGCCCCGCCGGCCCGGGCGCCCCCGGGTCCACCTGGTCGAGCCCGTCGGTCGCCGTCACCAAGGCGGGACTGGGCGTGGTGGCGGTGCAAGGCCCCGACCACTCGTTGTGGATCTACTGGGAGCTCCCGACCGGCCAGTGGATCGGCCCCGCAGGACCGGGCGCACCGGGCTCGACGTACGGCTCGCCCACGGTGACGATCCTCCCCTCGGGGCTGGCCATGGTGGCGGCGCAGGGGCCGTCCAACACGCTGTACATCTACTGGGAGCTGCCCGACGGGCAGTGGGCCGGCCCGGCCGGCCCGGGCCAGATCGGCACGACCTATTCGTCGCCGAGCATCGCCGTCGGCTCCAAGGGCCTGCCCGTGATCGCCGTCCAGGGTCCCGCCAACAGCCTGTGGACCTACACCCAGCAACTGAACGGCTCGTGGACGACCCAGATGGGTGTGGGCGCCGCCGGCACCACGTGGTCGTCACCGTCGTTGGCCGCCGGTCCGAAGGGTCTGCTCTACGCGGCCGTGGAGGGACCGAGCAACACCCTGTACATCTTCCAACAGAACTCGACGGGACAGTGGATCGGCCCGGCCGGGCCGGGAGGGTGGGGGTCCACCAATGGTGCACCCTCGATCTCCGTCGACCAGAACGGTGTCGCCGACGTCGCCGTGCAGGGACCGGGCAACAGCTTGTGGATCTACTGGCAGGAACCCGACGGTGCCTGGTACGGGCCGGCCGGCGCCGGGGGCCCGGGGTCCACGTACTCGTCGCCGAGCATGGCCCTCGGGCCGGGAGGTCTGCCCGAGGCAGCGGTCGAGGGCCCGTCCAACAGCTTGTGGATCTACTGGTACCTGCCCACCGGCCTGTGGGTCGGACCGGCTGGGCCGGGGGCGCCGGGATCGGACAACCCCTCGGGCGACCCCGGGACCGCCAACATCCCTCCGCCGCCGTCGGGGGTGGGCGATGTCACCGCCGCCATCGCCACCGGCCAGGACGGCACCGCCGACAATCCGCCCAGCACCCGGTTCGCCTTGGACTGCAACCCCTACACGGCGGTGCTCTACGGGCGCCCCATCGCAGCAGCGTGCGGGGTCAACAACTACTTCGGCGTCCGCAACGCCAACGAGGAGTGGTGCGCCGACTTCGCCAAGCTGGTGTGGCTCTCCGCCGGTGAGGGGTGGAACACCGGAGTACTTAGCCCCAGCGCCGCCAGCTTCTACGCCTGGGGTGCCCAACGGGGCGAATCGCTGGTGGCCAACAGCGGCTCACCGCAGGTGGGAGACGCCATCGTGTTCTTCCCGCCCGGCTCTGTCGGCGGCGGCTACGCCGACCACGTGGGTATCGTCTCGGCCGTGAACCCGAACGGGACGATCGACATCGTGAACGGCGACTTCCTGCAGAGCCAGAACATCGCCGTCGAGCAGGACAACGACGTTCTGCCCGGTCCGTACGCGTCGAGCATCTGGAGTCCCGGCGAGCAGTGGGTCTACGTCGCCCCCTGACGCCGTGCCGGCCGGCCGTGTCGACGGCCGTCGCCCGCAAGGCAGGAGGAGGGGTTCTCATCTCGTTGACGGTGACGCTGGCCGCCTGCAGCGCCTCTCCGTCGGCGAGCCACCACGCCGGCTCCACGACGTCGTCTTCGACCACCTCCACGGTCGCCCCGACGACGGGCCCCAAGCCGGTGCCGTCGACGTCCGCCACCACGCTGCCGCAGTACCCCGCGTCGGGACCGACTGAGAACATCATCCCGAGCGCCCAGGACCTCGCCGCCTTCGAAGCGGCGTACGCGTCTTTCCGCGGCATCCCAGAATCCGACATCGGCAGCACCCAGCCGGGCTCGACCCACGAGGCCTTCCAGCCTTCGGCGCAGATGTTCTGGGGAACGGCGCGATACGAGCCGTCCCAGTCAGCGGGTCAGGATGCAGCTTCCTTTCAGGACGGAGGGAACGTGGGCGTCTTCACCCGCACCCCGGCCGGTGCGTGGAAGATGACCGAGGTCGGCGGCGAGCCGTTCCCGTGCCCCGGCGAGCTGCCGCCGGACGTGCTCAGCGTGTGGGGCATGACCACCTCGGCCTACTGCCATTAGGCCCCCCTTCACCCCTCAACAGGTAGCATCTCGCCCATGGAGAGTGAATTTCGAGGCTCGTCGGGGCCTCTCAGGGCACCGGGCACGCCGTACATGCGCACGAGCTTGAGCGACGCCGCCTCCACCGAGATCTTCCAGCGCCTGCTCAAAGAGCGCATCATCTTCATCGGCACGGCCATCGACGAGAACGTGGCCAACCTGGTGTGCGCCCAGCTGCTGCTGCTCGCCGCCGAGGACGCCGAGCGTGACATCGCCGTCTACGTCAATTCGCCGGGAGGTTCGGTCACCGACGGCCTGGCCATCTACGACACCATGC
>DMNK01000051.1:15428-15616 GCA_003453695.1 Acidimicrobiaceae bacterium
CTACGACACCATGCAGTACGTGAAGCCGGACGTGAGCACCATCTGCGTGGGCCTGGCCGCCTCCATGGGCCAGTTCCTGCTGTGCGCAGGCGCCCCCGGCAAGCGTCTCGCCCTCCCGCACTCACGGATCCTCATGCACCAGCCCTCGGGCCAGATGCAGGGCCAGGCCGCCGACATCGCCATCCAGG
>DMNK01000097.1:0-15360 GCA_003453695.1 Acidimicrobiaceae bacterium
TAGGCGTGACGCCCCCGGCGGGCACACGCTGGACCAATAGGCCCTCTCCGCGGAGGCAGGTGGAAAGGAGGCAACGATGCCCGATCGCGGCACCGTCGCCGACTTCCCAGCCAAGCATCGCACGTTTGCTGCCTAAGGAGGTAAAGAGACATGCCGCACTATCCCCTCCGGCTCGAAGCCCATCTCGATGGAGAGCCGAACCGCTGGCTGTGGCTCGTGAAGTGGTTCTTGCTCATCCCTCACTTCGTCATCCTGTTCTTCCTCTGGGTGGCCTTCATCGTCCTCACGGTGGTGGCCGGATTCGCCATCCTCTTCACCGGGCGATACCCGCGCTCGATCTTCGACTTCAACGTCGGGGTGATGCGCTGGAGCTGGCGCGTCGGCTTCTACGGGATCAGCGCCTTCGGCACCGATAGATACCCGCCGTTCAGCCTCGACCCGGATGCGTCATACCCGGCCGACCTGGAGGTCGACTACCCAGAGCACCTGTCGCGGGGTCTGGTGCTCGTCAAGTGGTGGTTACTGGCCATCCCCCAGTACATCGTGGTCGGCATTCTGGCCGGCGGGTGGGGCTTCGGCTTGGCAGGCTGGCGCACCACGAGCGGGAGCGGGCTCATCGCCGTGCTGGCCATCATCAGCGCGGTGATCCTGGCCGTGACCCGGCGGTACCCGACCCAGCTCTTCGACTTTCTCATCGGGCTCAACCGCTGGTGCTTTCGGGTGCTCGCTTATGCAGCGCTCATGCGCGACGAGTACCCGCCCTTCCGCCTTGACACAGGCGGCGACGAGCCCGAAGGACCGTCGGCGTTCGGACCATTTTCAGCACCACCAGGCGGCACCACACCTGCCGTCGGATGAAGGGAGGGGGTCAACCACTGACGATGACGGCCGCACTTGCTGCTGTCTGAGATCGGGCCACGATGACTGACGATCTTCTGCTCCAGCCTTCCCGCGAGAGCCAAGGTGGCGTCCTTGGAAACAGACTTCCGGCGATCGCCAACGTCGGTCCCGAAACTCGGCCTCCAAGTGGTGCCGGGTGGCTGCGCCCTCTTGTCTTCGTTGTCGTGGGGGCTCTGGTCGGATCGGCCGCTTCCCTGACCGTGGCTCGTATCACCGGCTGGGGCCGCCAGACGATCGTCCGTCAAGCGGTCGCCAACACGAGTGTCATCAGCGACCGCCCCGCCGACATCCAGGGAATCTTGGCGAGGATTCTGCCCAGCGTCGTCTCCATCACCGCCACCTCCACACAGGTATCGCCGTTCTTCGGCTCAGGAATCGGTTCGATCGTCACCGCATCGGGGACAGGGATCGTCCTCTCCGCGAGCGGAGAGGTGATCACCAACGATCATGTCGTCGCCGGCGCAAGGTCGATCACCGTGACGCTGAACGGCTCATCTTCGTCGCTCCCGGCTCACCTTCTCGGCGCCTCGGCCGCGCACGATCTGGCACTCCTCAAGGTGGAAGGAGCCTCGAACCTCACACCTGCCACGCTCGGGGATTCGCAGAAGACAGTGGTGGGAGACGGCGTGCTGGCCGTGGGCTACGCGCTCGCCCTCGCAGGCGGGCCGACCGTAACCGACGGCATCATCTCGGCGACGGGACGGTCGGTCTCGACCCAGGCCGCTAACGGTCAGACCGAGACATTGACGAACATGCTCCAGACCGACGCCGCCATCAGCTCCGGAAACTCCGGTGGCCCTCTCGTTAACGCGTCTGCACAAGTGATCGGCATCAACACAGTGGTGGCCACCTCGTCCCGTTCCGCCACCGCCCAGAACATCGGCTTCGCCATTCCCTCTGCGACGGTAAAAGAGCTCTTCAGTCAGCTTCAGTCCGGTGGGGGCTGATCCGTCCGCCGACGCCCGTTGCTACCACCGGCTGGTCGCCCTCCACATGACGAGCGTCGCAATGGCCAAAGCCACCACGCCAGCGACTGCGACGAGAAGCGAGGCATTGGGCAGTGACAACCCGAACACCCGCCGCCCGACGGCGGAGGCGAATGGCACGATCACCGCTGCTCCCATGGCCACGATCAGTAGGAGCTTCGCAGGGTTGAGGGGACGAGAGATCACCGCCAGGATCCAGAGTGCGTAGACGAAGAGTGCCAGCATGGCAGCGGTTCGGGCTTGGGTGGTCGTGGTCATCGACCATGAGCGCGCGATCGCGTAACTGGCGAAGGTGGCCGCCGCACCGCACAGACCGGCGGGAACCGTGAAGCGAAGCACCCGCTTCGTGAAGCCGGGCTTGGCCCTCGGGGCGCCTCCGGCCAGGGCAAGGAAGAAACCGGGGATCCCGATGGTGAGGGTGCTCACAATGGTGAGGTGCCGCGGAAAGAAGGGAAACGGCACTGCGCTGGCGGCCACCACGAGAGCGAGCAGAGCCGCGTAGACCGTCTTTGTGACGAACAGGTTGGCGACACGCTCGATGTTGGCGATGACTCGACGACCTTCGTCCAGAACCTTTGGAACCGAGGAGAACTCGTTGTCCAACAGGACCAAGC
Organism: Acidimicrobiaceae bacterium; assembly: GCA_003453695.1. Taxonomy (GTDB): domain Bacteria; phylum Actinomycetota; class Acidimicrobiia; order Acidimicrobiales; family UBA8190; genus UBA8190. The sequence goes on from DMNK01000097.1 coordinate 2,501, forward strand.
GGGCCACTGCCCGGCTGGACGGGCTACCCGCGCCCATGGCGATGCCGATGTCGGCTTGCTTGAGGGCTTGCACGTCGTTCACTCCATCTCCCACCATGGCGACGACGTGTCCCTGGTCCTGGAGGGCGCGGACAGCGGTGAGCTTCTGCTCGGGCCCGACCCGGCCAAACACATTGGCCTCGCCCACCGCATGCGAGAACGCCGCCGGGTCGGTGAGCTGCGACGCGTCCCTTGGGCTCTCGGAGAGGGCTATGCCAACCCGAGCCGCTACCGCCCCCACTGTCTCAGGTGCGTCCCCGGACAGCACCTTCAAGGTGATGTTCTGGGCCAACAGGTAGCTGATGGTGTCCCCGGCGTCGGGGCGCAGGTACTCTTCGAGGCCGAGTATCGCCACCGGTTCGAGCTTCGGCGGGAGCGCCGGGCCGGCGGGGGCATCCGGCGATAGAGCCAGGAGCAGCCTTCGCTGGGCAGCCAGAGCCGGGACCGGACTCGCTTCGGAGGCGGACCCGACGAGTACCTCAGGGGCTCCGAGCACCCAGGTCCCATGGCCCGTGAACGTCACGGCGCTCCACTTGCGCGCTGATGAGAACGGCACGCGCTGCTCCACTTCCCAAGCAGGTGGGACGCATCCTTCGCCATGCAGGGCCCGAAGGGTTGCGTTGGGAGCCGGGTCGGCGGCGACCAGGGCTTCCACAACCTCCGCTACCTGCGGCTCTGAGAAGGTGGAGAGAGTGGAGATCGCGCTCAGGCGCATGCCCGGGTGGGTGAGCGTCCCGGTCTTGTCGATACACAAGACATCGACCCGCGCCAGCCCTTCCACGGCGGGGAGCTCCTGGACGAGCACGCGGTGGCGGGCGAGGCGGAGCGCCCCCACGGCGAACGCGATCGAGGTGAGAAGGACGAGACCCTCGGGGACCATGGCAGCCACGCCGGCGATCGATCCGCGCAGGGCGTCAGCTCTCCCCTCATGGCTGCGCAGGAGCTGGCTGAGGAGGAGGGCGACGCCGGCCGGGACCATCACCCAGGTCACCAGGCGCAAGATCGTGTTCGTTCCCTGTTGGAGCTCCGAGCGAGTGAGGCTGAATCGCCGAGCACGACCCTCGAGCTGGGCCGCGTAGGACGCAGGCCCCACCCTGGTCGCCTGGATCCGTCCGGATCCGGACACGACGAAGCTTCCCGAAAGCGCAGTGTCGGCGACGGACTTCGCCACCGGCTTGGCTTCTCCGCTGATGAACGACTCGTCGAGCTCCATCGACTCCGCGCTCAGCACCCTCCCATCGACGACGATCTGGTCACCGGGGTGCACTTCGATCACATCGTCGAGGACCACATCAGCGACGTCGATCTCGCTCATCTCCCCGTCTCGCACGACGCGTGCCCGGGGAGCGCTCAAGATGGCCAGACGCTCCAACACGTGCTTGGCGCGCACTTCCTGAGCGACACCGATGGCCGTGTTGACGACGAGCACGACGCCGAACAGGCCGTCCTGGGGCGGTCCCACGACGGCGACCACGACGAGAAGCGATCCGAGTATGGCGTTGAAGCGGGTCAGGACGTTGGCGCGAAGGATCTGGGCGATGCTCCGCCCCGGAGTCGGCGGCACGGCATTGACGAGGCCGGAGGCGACGCGGTCGTGGACCTCCGCCGAGCCGAGCCCCCGGCGCGGATCGACGCCTGGGCGGGTGGCGTCGACATCGGGGGCGACCGAGACAGCGGGCCCGGCAGGCGCCACCGTCAGGTCCTACACGGTGCCGGAGTCCCTCCGCTCGTCCCCACCCCGCAGCAAGGGGAGCGGCCGCGCTGGGACAGTCGCCAGAGGCGTTCCACATCGCCATTGTCTGCGCTCTCCGACCCCGCCTCCAGGGCCGAATGGCCACTGAAATTCGGCCCTACTGGAGCAGCGCCGCCAGAGAAATCATTGATCAGAGTAAGGAGGATGGGCCATGAACGATTCGGCCCGAGCCAGAGCGAGATCGTCGCGCCGGCCAGGCCGAAACCCTCCAGCCGTCGGCGCCCTAGTGATGGGGCTGCTTGCTCTTCTTGCCGCGGGCTGTAGCTCCTCACCGTCGGCGAACTCGCCCACGACGACCGCTCCATCGTCGACAACCTCCACGTCAGCCCCCGGCGGTCGGGCCACCACGTACTCGCTCTACTTCCTGCGTGCCAGCCACCTCGGTGTAGCCCACCGCAACGCACCTGCCGCTGACGCCGTCGCCACCGCCGCCGTGTCCGCCCTCATGGGAGGACCTGACGCTGACGAGATGACCGCAGGGCTGACGAGCGCCATACCGGCTGGGACAAGGCTTCTCGCGCTCCGCATCGCTTCTGGCACGGCAACCGTCGACGTGAGCGACGCCTTCGCCGACAAGGAAAGCCCCGGCGATGAGCTCGCCCGAGTGGCACAGGTTGTCTTCACCCTGACCCAATTCCCGAGCGTGAGGATCGTCGCCTTCCAGATCGGCGGGTCGACGCCCACGACCTTCGCCAGCGGGGCGGTTTCGCTGCGCAAAGCGCTAGGGCCAGGCGATGTCGTCGGGGCGCTTCCCGCCATCCTCGTCGAGTCGCCGGCAGTGGGTGACACCCTTCACGGATCGGTGCACCTGGCAGGCCTGGCCAACGTCTACGAGGCCCAGTTCCAGGTGCAGCTGATCGACGGTAACGGGAAGCTCCTGGTCGACGAGCCGGTGCAGGCCACAGCCGGGTCGGGCACCTGGGGAACGTTCGACGCCACCTTCTCCTTCTCGACGTCGACCAAGACCACATCCACCCTGCGCGTCTACGACGTCTCGATGAAGGACGGCTCTCCGATCGACGAGGTCGACCTCCGCCTCGTGGCGGGTCCCTGAGGACGCCGAGGTGCCGCCCTCACTGGACCACGCCGGCGGGCGGGACCGCGTGAGGGGACATCTGGGCTTGGCGCTGTTCGCCCTGAGCATCGGACTTCTCGGCCTGGGAGCCCTGCTGCACCTGGTCGGGAAGGGCTCGGAAGGCGACATGGGGTGGACGGCCGCCGGATCGGTGGGAGCGGCCTACGCCACATGGAACATGCTCGAGGGGCTTCGACGCGGCCGCCTGGGGGTTGACGCCATCGCCCTCCTCGCACTGCTGGGTGCACTCGTCGTCGGCGAATACCTGGCGGCAGCGGTGATCAGCGTCATGGTGGCGAGCGGCCAGGCACTCGAGTCCTGGGCACAAGGGCGCGCTCGACGCGACCTGCATGCCCTTCTGGCGAGGGCGCCGCGCATCGCTCGCCGGTACGACGGCGGTGGCGGGCTCGAGACGGTGGCGGTCGAGGCCGTCCGACGCGGGGACCGGCTGCTCATCGGCACAGGTGAGCTGGTGCCCACCGACGGGATCCTGGTCAGCGAGGCCGTACTGGACGAGTCGGCCCTCACCGGCGAGTCTCTCCCCGTTGAGCGAGCGCCCGGGGACGTGCTGGCAAGCGGCGTGGTGAATGCAGGATCACCCTTCGATCTCCGGGTCACAGCCCCGCCGTCCGAGAGCACCTATGCGGGCATCGTGCGGCTTGTGCGGGAGGCCGAGTCGTCTCCAGTTCCCTTCGTGCGTCTCGCCGACCGCTATGCCCTGGTGTTCCTGGTCGTCGCCCTGGGCGGCGCCGCCATCGCTTGGGCAGCCGGTGGGGCCGCACGGGCGGTAGCAGTGCTCGTCGTGGCGACTCCGTGTCCCCTCATCCTCGCTGCGCCGGTTGCGTGGGTCGGCGGCCTGTCACGCGCCGCTCGAAGGGGCGTTGTGGTGAAAGGCGGGGGCGTCCTCGAGCGATTGGCGCGCTGCACGACAGTGCTCATCGACAAGACAGGCACGCTTACGAACGGCACCCCTGCCTTAGCAGCCGTGGTGCCGTCTGGGGAGACCGACCCGGAAGAGATCCTGCGCCTGTCGGGCTCGCTCGACCAGGTGTCTCCTCATGTCCTGGCCCACGCCGTGGTCAAGGCGGCGCTCGACCACAAATGCGAGCTCGCACTTCCCGCCAAAGTCGAGGAAGTGGCGGGCCAGGGCATCCGGGGGCTCGTGGACGGGCACCGGGTCGCTCTCGGAAAGGCGGCCTGGGTGGGCGTGGTCGGCTCTCCTCCCTGGGCGAAGTCGGCCCGTCGCCGGGCACGCCTCGACGGGTCCCTCACCATCTTCGTTTCCGTCGACGACGTTCCAGCCGGTGTGCTCGTCCTTGACGACCCGATCCGACACGACGCGGCCAGGACGATCCGAGCGCTTCGCCGAAGTGGCATCGGACGGGTGGCGATGGTGACCGGGGACCGACCGGAGGTGGCACAAACAGTCGGAACTGCGATCGGCGTGGATGAGGTGCTGGCCGAGCGCTCCCCATCGGAGAAGCTCGACGTGGTGCGCGCCGAGCGCCAACGAGCCCCGACGATCATGGTGGGCGACGGGATCAACGACGCCCCAGCGCTGGCGCTTGCAGACGTGGGCGTGGCGATGGGCGCCCGAGGTGCAACGGCCTCCTCTGAGACCGCCGACGTTGTACTCACTGTCGATCGGCTCGATCGCGTGGGTGAGGCTCGGCTGCTGGCTCAGCGCTCGCGCACGATCGCTGTGCAGAGCGTCGTCGCCGGCATGGTCATGTCACTCGGGGCGATGGGAGCCGCCGCCTTGGGCCTCCTCCCAGCGGTGTGGGGTGCCATCCTCCAAGAAGGGATCGACCTGGCGGTGATCTTGAACGCCCTTCGAACCCTTCGGCCTCAACCCGGTGAGGCACGACTCGCCCAACAAGACGCCGCCATCACCAGGAGGTTCCAGGCCGAGCACCGGGTCATCCGAAGCGACATCGACCACCTTCGAACGGCCGCTGACTGCCTGGGGACGGTCGACCCCAAAGAAGCGATCGAACAAGTGCGCCAGGTGCACCGGCTTCTCGTCGAAGAGATCGGACCTCATGAAGAGGCCGAGCAGGACGTGCTCTACCCCGCCCTCGAGCGCCTGATCGGGGGCAGCGACCCGACGGGCCCGATGAGCAAAGCGCACGTCGAGATCGCCCATCAGACCCGCCGCCTCGGCCAGCTCCTCGACGACATCGGAGCTGATGGCCTCGACGACGAGGACATCGCCGAGCTGCGCCGCCTGCTCTACGGGCTCCATGCCGTTCTCCGGCTCCATACCGCCCAGGAAGACGAGAGCTACCTCTCCCTTGGCGAGGACGAAGGGGCCTCTGCAAGCACGCCGTGGTGATCTGCGAGAAGGCACCTATGTCAAGGGCACTGACTGCCCATTGGCTGCCAGTTGGGATGAGACGTGGGATCGACCTCCGCTCAGGCGACCGCCATGGGTCAGGGACCTTCGGCTCTTGGCGGTCTCGGCCCGCGGCGCATGATGGTTCTTGGGGAAGGAGTTGTTCGATGAAATACCTCGCCTGGATAGCGGTTCCTCTGATGCTCTTCGGAGCAGCCATGCTGGTTGCCGACGTCGTCGGCTCGTCAGGCCTCTGGATCGCCCTTATCGCCGTCGGCATCGCGCTTGGCGCCATTGACGCCTACTGGCGCAGACACCCGCACCCGATCACCTGACTAGGTCCGGCAGAACGTACTATTCCGTCTTCAGGACCTGCGCGGTGTTCAGGCGGGCGGCGGTCCATGCCGGCACGATCGCGACAAGGTTTCCCACGAGCAGTGCCGAGGCACCGATGAGCACCACGGCCGCCAACGGGACCAGGGGGTCGGCCGCCACCCCGAGCTGGCCGGCGAACTCCTTCCAGATCCAGCGGCCGGCGGCAACACCAGTCGGTATACCGAGGACGAGCGCAGATGCCACCAGCGTTGTGGCCTGCCAGGCCACCGTCGTCGACACCTGTCTTTGCGTGAAGCCGAGCGTCTTCAATACGCCGATGTCTCGCCGGCGGCGGCGGACGAACGTCACCAGCGTGTGCACGACGGCGAGCACGGCTAGTGCACCGAGGAGGCTGACAAGGAGCAAGGGGGTCCATGCGACCTGGTTGTATGCATTCACTTCGTTCGGTCTTCGATCGACGAAGTAATTGCACGTGGAGGTTCGACAGGCTTCGCGAAGGGCCCGTTCCACAGAGTGTTGTGCTCCCCGGACGTCGGTCCCTGCCTGGTAGCGGACGAGGACGAAGTCGTAGGCGGCACCCGTCGGTATCCCAGTCGGATGTAGCACCGCAGAGGTCGTGACAGCACCCGTGCCGAGGTCCGTGGCTGTAAACCCGCCTCGCTCGAAATCCGGCAGCACCGCCTGCCCTGTGACAGATGAGCGCTTTCGTACTCCGTCGGCCTGCACGACGATCCGGGAGCCGACATGGGCGTCCACGGCTTTCATTGTGCGGCCGCCGAGAACGATCTCGTCCGTTCCCCGGGGCGGACGTCCGTTGAGGAGCGTTGGAAAGACCGATCCGTGCAGTTCGTCGATGCCGACGGCGGGGACCATCCTCTTGTCGATTACCACGGTCCCATAGTTGCCGCCGGCCCACGCGGCGACCTGAGGCACCCGTCGCAGCGCCGAGGACACCACTGCAACAGGCAGCGGGCTGTAGCCGCCGTCCACGGCCAGGTCCCAGCTCCAGCCATAACGCGCAGGTGTGTGGTAGAGCCGAGCGAGGTTCCCGTTGAAGGTGACCGCCGCGACGACGGCTGCGATCGTGAGCACGGTAGCGGCGACGGTGCGGTACACCGGGACCTGGTGGCGGCGAGCAAAGGCGAATTGCAATCCGGTGGCGGCGGCGACCGGTAGGCCAAGTATGGCGGTCCGCTGTGCGAGCGACGGACGGTCGTCGTGGGTCCACCTCGGGCCGGAGCGAGCCGTTGCGCGCCGGGACGCCAGCGCGGCCTGGCCGAATGTTCCGACCACCAATACTGCGAGGGCGACGCCCAACAGGGCAACGTTCACCTCAACCCCGGGGTGGGTCTCTGCGACCCGAGCCGGGCCGACTGGCATCAGGGGAGAGGCGGCGGTGGCCGTGGCCGCGGCGCCCAGGGTGCCCAGTCCCGCCACGACCGCCGCCGGCATGGTCGTAGCGATCAGGAACTGCGTGCGGGTCGTGCCCAGGGCTCGGAGCGTCGGCCAGTCGGCGGCGGCTGTCCACACCTGGCGGCTGAGCGCCTGGCCCACCACGAGCAGCGCCGCCAACCCAACCAGACTCGCGAAGAGCCACAGGGAGACCACGTCGGGCTCGAGGCCCTGCTGCACGGCGGCGTAGGACAATCGAAGGTTCGACATGTCGTAACTGCTGCCGCTCGCGCCAACGGGATGAGCGGTCGCGATGGCGTGGATCTCCCGGCGGACCCTGGCGATGTCAGCACCCTGCCGGAGATGGAGCAGCCCGCCCGTGTAGATGCCGCCAGATGCACCGCCGTGGGACAGGGCGTAGGCCCGGGTGAGATAGACCGTGGCAAACTCGGCGGCCCCACCCTGTTGACCGGCCGAAGCGGTGAGGACGTCGGTGTAGCCGACTCCGATACCCACGATCGTGAAGGTGACGGGCGTCCCCACGCCGGGTGGCATGTACGAGCCTTGCCCGAGGCGACCGTTTCTCAGGAGACTGGACACGTCGCGCAGCGTCAACCTGCTGCCGACGTGGAGGTGCAGCCTGTTTGCTGCTGCCACTGTGGCGAAGGCCTCGTACGGACGGCCTGGCCGCGGCACCCTGCCTGCCCGGATCAACGGAGGAATGAACGAGGTGAGGTCGTACCCGGTGGTGGCGACGGGCACGGGAAAGCGCTTGTCGACGCTCCCGTCGGGGCGGACGTGGAACAACGGCTCTCCGATGATCTCCGCCATGTGCTCGACCTCGGGCAGCCGCCCAATCCCCGGAAAGACCGGCCCGATCTCGATGTCCTCGCCGGTGTGTGACAACGCCTCGTATCGAGACAGCGCCGTATCGGTCCGTCGGGCGCCGGCAGCGGCCGTCAACGCCGCACCACCGAGGACGATCATCAGCAGGGCGAGGAGGACCCAACCCCTCCAACGGATCCGCACTTGGGCTCGGACCCAAGGTGCCACGCTGCCCGCTATTCGCATCGACCGGTGCATGTGCCGAAACGGCGTCGCTTGGAGTTCTTCGTGTGCACACGGGTTCCTTGTGGGCGGTGCCTCAGTCCGGTGCCGTCTGACCGCCGATCCGGCGTGGCTCTGACTACGCGTACAGGAGAGTGTACGGATCCGTCACCGCTGCCCGACATGAAGGTAGCTGGCGTCCACACCGGTGTGCCAGCACCCCGTCGTGGCGGCAGACGACCACCAGTCCGAGCAGCCCATGGGGTATGGCCCGTCGATCGCCCAGCCAGTCGACCAACGGGGGCAGCATCCAGCAGCCAGCCAACATGAAGAGCACGCCGACCCAGAAGCTGACGTAGGCGGACAGTGCTCATGCACTACCCGTCGGCCGGCCGCCTCGCTCGACCGCTGACCACCGGCTCGGCCGTGGCTGCGTGGCGCCCCGATCTCAGGGGGAGTTCACCCCGCTGGTGGCGAGCTCAGGCCCGAGGATCGGCGTTCTCTCGCTGAGAGGAGCTTGGCCGGTACCACCTCTGGGCACGCCTTCCTCCGGCGGTGCCGCCCGCGCCGCGCCGAGGCGCCGTTTCAAGGAAAGAGCGGGCGCTTCTACCAGCCGCCACGAGATCTCGGCGCACGCGAAGCTGGCCACGAATGCGATTACGACTCCCGCCGGGCCGACGTCGCGCATCCAGGTAAGCCATACGTAGTGCCACAGGTACAGGGCGTAGGACCGCCGTCCCACATAGGTGATGAAACCTCCGCACAGGAAGCTCGGCCCGGCGCGACGCCTGCGGTCGACCAAGGCAACTACCAGCATCGGTCCAGACACGGACACGGCAATCCAGTTGAGGTCGTAGAGCCAGGCCGGAACAGGGTGACCGACGCCGAACACCCAGCCTGCGGCCAACATCACCCCGAGCGCCACCACGATGATCGGGGTACACATCCGCACCCAGAGCCTCGAGACCGTGGGCGCGGACCACATCAGGCCCAAGGCCCCGCCCACCAGGAACGCTCCCGCCCGGGTGTCGGTCCCGAAGAAGACCCAACGCGTCGTGTCGTGAGCGTGCTGGAGGAAGACGACGTCGGCGAACGAGCCAGCGGCGAGGACCACGGCGCCGATCACGGGGACGCCGACCCGCCCCTTCCGGGCGGCCAGCATCACCCAGAGCAGCGGCGCCCACACCAGGTAGAACTGCTCTTCGACCGCTAGCGACCACAGATGCCCGAGTGGTACGTATCCGCTGAACACATGGAAGATGTCGAACCAGTTCGTCACGTAGCCGGCCGCGGCGCCGACACCCTGAAGGGCGATACCGAACGGTTCGCCGGTGCCGTGGCCTCCATGCGGGACCGTGGTCATCCACGGCTCATGGCCGAAGACGGCCACCATCGCCAACCACGCCAGGAGAAACAGGCCCAGCGCGGGCAGCAGTCGGAGTGCCCGCCGGGCGTAGAAGTTGCCTAGCGAGAGGGTTCCGGTCTTCGAGCGCTCGCCCACCAGGAGCGAGCTGATGAGGAACCCGCTCAGGCCGAACCAGACGAACATGGCCACTTGGCCCGTGGCCAGGAATTGCGCGGGGGCAGCATGGCCGACGAATACCGCCAGCCATGCCAGGCCGCGCACGCCGTCGAGCACCGGCTGGTGGCCGAGAGGGCGGAAGCCCCGTTCTTGCCGTATCGGCGTGCCGGACGGAGATAGGGCCGCCCACCCCATTCAGGCGAGGCTTCCACGCCATCCTGAGCCACAGGTTGGAGGACCCTGGGAAAGGCATAAGAAGCACCTCATCCCCGTGGCGGTCGGTGTTGGCCTCCGGGCTCCAGTCTGGTGATGAGGAACCGGACCACGTCCTGGTCGATCGAGCCTGCAGAGGGCTCTTCTCCGGAGTTGCCGAGACCATGTCCGCCGCCCCGGACGAGGACCAGCTCGGTGGGCACGTGCGCTGCTTCGAGGCGCCCGGCGAGCTCCTCTGACTGCGAGGGCGGCACGATCCGGTCGGCGGTTCCTTGAGCGACCAAAAAGGGGGGATCGCCCGGTCCGATGTGGAGAGCGGGACTGGCCTGCTCGAGCACGCCGACGCGCTGCCCAGCGTCTACACCGAAGGCCCTCTCGACCAGGCGGTTCATATACGAGCTCCAGCCGCCAGTGGTCAGGTCTTCCGGCCCGAACTCGTCGACCACGGCCTGAACCCGATCGGACTCGTCCCGGTACGGCCCCGACGACCACGACGTGTCATCGGGGTCGGTTCCCAAGAGGCTCACGAGCTGACCGCCCGCGCTGGAGCCGAACAGCCCAATGTGCTCCGGATCGATGCCCAGCATCCGAGCATGGGCCCGCAGCGATCGCACCGCGCAGGCCACGTCCTGGATCTCCGCCGGCCACACGAATTGGGGCGCCATTCGGTAATCGATCGATGCCACTACCAGTCCGTGGGAGACGAGGGCCCGAGCCACCGGCGAATGAGCCAACGAGAACAAACGGCTGCCGACCACCCATCCGCCCCCGTGTACCTGGACAACCGCCGGCGTGTCGTGATGCCGCCAGGCCGGTTCGAAGACGGTCATCTGGAGCGACTCGCCGCCTTGGACGCAGTAGGTCATGGAATGGACTCGGGGAGCAGCTGACGGCGACATCCGGGCTGAGGCACGACCGCCCGAGAAGGGCAGTACGGCTAAAAGGAGAGCGACCAGGCCCGCTGAGGCGCCGAAGGCCCAGCGCGCCCCGCTCTTCGGCGCCGACGCGGCGGATGCTGCAGTCATGTTCGAGACGGCGCCTTCGGTGGTGTGTAACCCGCGAGGGAGCCGCAACGGCTCTTGAGTACGACGTCCAGCCATCACTTTGCGCATGAGCTTGTCGCCAGCACCTAGCCAGGCTTCGGGTCCTCGGGGGCCGAATATCTATCACGGCCAAAGTCCCGGCGTCGGTCATCGAGCAGGTGTCGCGCCATTTCGCCGAGCGGGGCCGTGGCGGGGGCTCCACACGTTTCACGCAGGAGATCAAGGGGCGAGCATCCCCTGATAGTCAGCGCGGGTGAGCGGTCCCTGGTGCAGGTTGCCGCCGGAAACGGGCACCTGAGCGGCCTGGCCGTTGACCAGAAGCACGACGGCGCTCAACCCCGCCACTGCGGTCACCGTATAGACGACCTGGGCTGCAGCGACGATCTGCTCTTGCCCACCCAGGTTGCTGAAGGCGGTCGGGACCGAGACGTAGGCGGTTGAGTTCTGGATCGACTTCAAAGTGAGCGGGGTCACCGTCGACACCGGGCTCTGAAGCATGCCGTTCCCGTCGGAGGAGGTTGGCCCGTTGCCCAGCTCGGCCAGGGACGCTGTCACCGTGCCCGGTGCCCGCACTTTCCGGACGACGGGAACGAGCCCTTGGGGGCCCTCGAAATACAAGGTTACGTCCACCGAAGGGGCGGCCACCGTGGGCGGGGTGGTCGGCCCCGAGGCGAGAAGCCCGTAGGGCACGTCGTGCCGATTGATGAGCTGGGCCGACCGCTGGGTGCCAACGCCGCAGGCCGCGCCGGACAGAGTCACGCCGACGAGGACGAGGGCCTGGACGTGCCGACTCATCGGCGCGTCACTGGGAGCTGGACGATGAACCTTGCACCTCCGCCAGGCCTGTCGGACACCTCGACGGATCCACCGTGCACGCGCACGTGCTCGGCCACGAGAGCCAGCCCGAGGCCGCTTCCGCCGCGCCGCACGCTGGCCGGGCCCGATCCTCGGTAGAAGCGCTCGAACACCCGCGCCCGCTCGCCTTCGGCGACGCCGGGACCGGCGTCCTCCACCGTGATCTGCGCCCAGTCCCCTGTTCGTCCCAATCGGACTTGAACCACGCCCTCGCCGTGCTGATCGGCGTTGTCGAGGAGGTTGGCGACCACTCGGAGCAGGCGGCGCTTGTCGGCGTGGACGGCGACGTCCCCCGCACCAGGTTCGACCACAAAGGGGACCTGGCCCGACTCGTGGGTGTCGATGGCGAACTGCAGAAGCTCGCGCAGCTCGACGTCCTCCATGGCCAGCTGGGCGGCCCCTGCGTCCATACGGGAGATTTCGAGAAGGGCTTCGACCGTCCCCGAGAAGCGGCCGGTCTCGAGCATGAGCAGGTCCAGTGCCTTGTTGCCCTCGGCCGGGAGGCATGAGCGGAACATGGCGAGCACCTCGGCCGAGGTCTCGACGGCCGTAAGCGGCGAGCGAAGTTCGTGACTCACGTCGGAGGTGAAGCGCTGCTCACGTTGGATCCGTTCCTGAAGCGCGCCCACCATCCGGTTGAAGGCGCCGACAAGAGGGGCAAGGTCGGAGTCGTTGGGCCCTGACAGGCGGCGGTCGAGCTCACCCGACGATATGGCTTCGGCTACGCCTGTCACCTCGCGCAGCGGGCGTACCAGCCTCACGCCTGCCCACCAGCCCAACGCCGCGCCTCCGAGGGCGATCAACAGCGCTACCAGGGCCAGAACGACCGCAGCCGTGTCAAGCGTGGTCTGGAGCTCGGCCAGCGAGTGAACTTCGAAATAGTCCGCCGAGATGGCCGGAAGCGGGAGTCCGATGGCGATAGCCGGTGATCCGGCCATGTCGACGCGTTGGTATGCGGGTCGACCGCGAAGCACAGCGTCGGTGAGAGATTTGGGGAGGCTGCTCTTCCCCACGCTCACGGTGGTCGAGTACCACCTGCCCCCTCGGTAGACGAACGAACGTGTGGAGTTGTTCAAGGTCAAGGAGGACAGGACCTGGGCGACGTCCGTCCCACTGGCGTTCAAGTCCTGGCGGACAAGGCGGGCGCTGGCATAGCTCTGGCGGAGTGCACTGGTCTGTCGTTGTGCCAAGAGGTAGTGGTGCAAGAGCGCGTAGGTGGTCCCGGCAAGGGCACCGGACAGCACGGCCGC
>DMNK01000097.1:15523-15729 GCA_003453695.1 Acidimicrobiaceae bacterium
CACCGGACAGCACGGCCGCTCCCAAGGCGAACGCCATTGTCACCCGGGCCCGCAGCCCAAATCCGTGTCGGCGACGGCCGGGGGCCCGAGGCACATCCCGCCGGAGCGCCCAGATCGTTCTCACGGCTGGAGCTTGTAACCGATGCCCCGAACGGTGAGGATCCGCTCGGGACGGGCGGGATCGTGCTCGATCTTGGCCCGCAGCC
>DMNK01000097.1:15871-22158 GCA_003453695.1 Acidimicrobiaceae bacterium
CCGATCAGGGCCTCGTGCTCGGAGCCGATCTTGGCCCGCAGCCGGCGGACGTGGACGTCGACTAGACGGGTATCGCCGCGGTAGTCGTAGTCCCACACCCGCTCAAGCAGCTGGGCGCGGCTCAAGACCCAGCCGGGCCGCTCAGCCAGCTCGCACAAAAGCTGGAACTCGCTCCTGGTGAGGGACACCTCCTCGCCGTCGACGCGCACCACGGCCGCCTGGGGCTCCAGCTCGAGACTTCCGAAGCGCAGGACGACGGGGGCCATCTTGTTGGAGGTTCGGCGCAAAAGGGCCCGGATCCGGGCAGACAGCTCCTTGGCGACGAGCGGCTTGGTCACATAGTCGTCGGCCCCCGCTTCCAGCCCCGCCACCAAATCGGTGACGTCGTCCTTGGCAGTGACGATGACGATGGGGACGTCGCTCGTTCTTCGAAGACGTCGCACGACCTCGAAGCCGTCGATACCGGGGAGCATGAGATCGACGAGGACGAGATCCGGTTCGTCGCGCCCGAACAGGCCCAGTCCCTGCTCGCCGTCGGCAGCCTCAAAGGTGCCATATCCCTCTTTGGACAAGAACAGAGACAGTGACGACCGGATGCTGTCATCGTCCTCGATGAGCAGGATCTTCGAGGTCATCTTGCCTCTTTCGTCACGGCTGTCCGTTGAGCCCGGTCGCCACCGAACTGTCGCCCAAGCGTTACAAGAATGAAACACCCGATTCTTAGGTTGGACGCCTGGACAGACAAGACCGCAGCCCGAATCTACAGGTGGAAGGGATGACGTTGGTGTCAGCGCAACAGGTACTGGTCCTCTCGAACAGGAGCCCCTACTCGGTGACCGAGGAGCATGGCCGGCTCAACCTGGCCCCGGGCATCGGCGGCCTGGCGGCGGCACTCGCTCCCCTCGCCTCAGCCAGAGGCGTCAGGTGGGTGTCGGCTGCCAATTCGGACGCAGAGCGCAAGGCAGCGACCGAGCGATCATGCGACGATACCCTCCACTTCCTCGAGATCGACGAGGAGACCTACCACCGGTACTACGACGACATCGCCAACTCGACGCTCTGGTTCGTGCACCACGGCATGTACGACCGGGTAGCGGGCCGGGCCTTCGATGTCGAGTGGCACCAGGCCTGGGACTGTTACCGCGCCGTGAACAAGCTCTTCGCCCGGGCCGCCGCTCGAAGCGCGCCGGCTGGGGCCGTGGTGTTGGTCCAGGACTACCACCTCGCCCTTGTGGGGGCCCTCCTGCGCCGGGACCGTCCCGATCTCGCCATCTGCCACTTCAGTCATACGCCTTTCGCCTCGCCCACCGACCTGGAAGTGCTCCCCATGGCCGTGGCCCGGGAGCTGCTCGAAGCCATGAGCCACTACGACCTGTGCGGGTTCCACTGTGCAACCTGGGAGGAGGCCTTCCGGTCGTCATCGATGCGTTTCATCGGCGAGTGCCCCAAGACACTCGTCGCCCCCCTGGGACCCGACGGCGCCTCTCTGGCTTCCCGGGTGGAGAGCTCCGCCTGTCGCGCCTACGGCGAGGCACTCGAGACGCTGGCGGCTGGCAGGAAGCTCATCGTGCGCGTCGACCGGCTGGAGCCGGCCAAGAACCACCTGCGGGGGTTCCAGGCCTTCGACGAGCTGCTCCATAGCGAGCCACGCTGGAGGGAACAGGTCGTCTTCTTAGCGCTGGCCAATCCCTCTCGGCAGGCGTCGGCGGAGTACGCCACCTACCGCAGAGAGGTTGAGCGAATGGTGGCCGAGATCAACGCCAGGTGGGCCACGCCGGGTTGGACACCCATCGTCCTCACCATCGGCGACAACGCCGATCGCTCGTTGGCGGCCTTGGGGCGTTACGACGTGCTGCTCGTCAACCCGATCCGCGACGGACTCAACCTGGTGGCCAAGGAGGGACCTCTCCTCAACTACCGCGACGGCGTGCTGGTGCTGTCGAAGAACGCCGGCGCCTGGGAGTGCATGTCCAACGGCGCCCTGACCGTCAACCCCTTCGACGTCTTCGAGAGCCGTCTGGCTCTGGCGCGAGCATTGGACATGAGCCGGCGCGAGCGGGTGGCCCGGGCGGCCATGGCCCGCCACGGTGCCGGCCTCTTCGACTGGTCGTCCTGGCTCGCCGAGCACTACCGGGCGCTGGGAGTGGTAGGAGAACCGCACAGGTCATCGGGGGACGGCGAAGAGACCGGGGCTGGCCCGCTCCCGGTCTCTTCGCCCGAGCTCGAATCGGCGGGGGCCAGGCAGGGACGATGACGATGGGCCGTGTGCTCTTCATGGGTCCGTCGCAGGAACACCCGGCGTCGCCCGAGTACGTAGACATCGCGTCCTGCCACAGCACCTGGTCCTTCGATGTCCGCAATCACCGGTTTCGCCGAATCCTCCGCGGTTTCGAAAGTGCCGTGAACCAACCCGTCACAGAATGGCGGCCCTATTACGGCTTGGAGGAGCATCCGGCTTCGGACTCCTTCGTGGTCTGGCTCAACCCCGAGGGAACGAGGCTCCTGCGCTCCTGGCGTCACCGCCCTGACTGTCCGTCCTGCGCCGACCAGAACACGCGGGAGGTCACCGGACCCGGTGCTTGCGCACTCCTTCCTCCGGGCGATTCGGGAGGCTGATGGCGGCACTCTGGCCCTGACGGCGACGTCGTAGAGCCAACACAGGCGGGTCGTTCCCTTCAGACCTTGCGATCGGGGGTGCGACCGGATCAAGAACGAACCGTCTCCCACCTGCCCGTCCATGGGCGAGCCCTTCCAGCCCGGTCATGAGATGGGACCCGGAGGGCGAGGCCGTGGTGGTGTCGGGGTCGGAAGAGAAGTCGGACTCGTACAGGAACGTGGTAGCTGGAGCGACATCCGCGTGGGCGTCGGGCGCCGAAGCTTCCGGGCGATCCACCGCTTATTGCCCCAGGACGAGGCCGTCGGGACCTTGGCCGACCACGAGGACCGCAACCATTTCGCGCGTCCAGTGATCAACAGGATGCTGATCTCGATGGCGGGGTGGCACTACGACGGCTCGCCGCCTACGGATCCGGCTTCGTCCTGCGAGACCCCGACGGCATCGAAGTGGAACTCTTCGCCCCCGCACCTATGCCCGCCTGAGGCTACGTACTCGAAGGAGACCTGCAAGCCGGGCAACAGCAGTACTAGCCCCCTGGTTCTCCGGTACCTTGCTCGCCAGATCTCTCTCTCTCTCTCTCGTGCCTGGGGCGAGAGCGGCGCACATAACGAGGTCAGGTGGCGGCTCACGCGAGACGCTCAGATCGGCGATAGGCGGCAGCCAAACGCTGGCGCGACCCTTGTGCGCTGTCGTTGGTTGCCCTTGACACGCCGGTGGAAACGTGGAAGTTTGGGCATATGCCCAATGCGGTCGCCCAACGTGTCAGGGTGCGGTCGAATGCCAAAGAGCTGCTGCTCGAGGCAGCCGCGGAGCTGATCGCCGAAGTGGGGTGGGGAAACGTGAGCAGCCGCATGGTGGCAGAGCGCGCTGGGCTCAACAACGCCCTGGTCCACTACCACTTCGAATCGATGGAGGATCTTCTGCGACGCGCCGCGGAGAAGGTGGTGAGCGAGACCTTCGCCACCCCCACCCTGGAGCTCTCGAAGCATGACCTAGCGGTGGCGATGAAGGCGGCGGTGACCTGGCTCGAGCGTCTCGACATCTTCGCCACCGAGACCGGAGTGTTAGTGGAGAGTTTGGCCCAGGCCCGACGGGATCCCGCGCTTCAAGAGCACGCGGCCAAAGAGCTCGAGACGTTGCGGGCCGGACTCACCAAGGCCATCGAGGAAGAAAATTCTCCTCTTGCTTCCCTCGGCTCCCGGGGGATGGCCACGCTCCTACTCGCCACGTTGGACGGCCTTCTTCTTCACCGGGTGGTCGACCCTGGGCTCTCCCTGCGCCCCGCCGCCCGTTCCATTGGTGCATGGCTAGAGAACGCCGCCGGAAGGAGGGGAGAGCGTTGACGAAGGTACAACGATCTTCGAGGGCGCGCTCGATCGGGCTGTTGGAGGTCGGCAGGCCCTCGCAGCTTCGAGCGCCAGGACCACCGGGCAGCGTCCTAGACGGGTCGCTGCGGGCCATGCGACGAGACGAGCTCGGCATGCTCATCGACACCGCCAATCGCTACGGGGACGTGGTGCGCTTCGAGTTCGGGCCTCGCCTCGTTCACTTCCCCACCTACCTGGTCCGCCGCCCCGAGCACATCCACCACGTCCTTTTCGAGGCCCGCGACGCCTACCCGAAGTCCTTTGACTACAAGTTGCTGGCCAGGACCCTGGGACAGGGCCTTGTCACCAGCGAGGGAGCGCTGTGGATGCGCCAGCGTCGGCTCATCCAGCCCGCTTTCCGCCACAGCCAGATCTTGGCCTTCGCCGACCCGATGATCGCAGCCTCCTTGGAGGTGTCGGAGCGCTGGAACCAGCTTGCAGCCGACGGAGCTCCGGTGGACGTCGCGGCGGAGATGATGCACCTCGCCCTGGACATCGTCGGGCGGACTCTGTTCTCGAGCGACCTCGCCGACGAGGCTGAGAAGGTCAGCCAGGCGGTTGGCCTGCTCGTACGCCAGCTGGTGGAGCGTATGTCTTCGGCGGTGGGCTTTCTGACCCTGCTTGTGCCTGGACTTCCGACGCCGGCCAACCGCCGGGCCGAAAAGGCGCTTCGCACCCTGGACGACGTGGTGGCTCGCCTGATAGCCCGCCGCCGGACCCTCCCGGAATCTGAACGGCCCCACGATCTGCTTTCGATGCTGCTCGCGGCGAGGGACGAGGAGACCGGCGAGACGATGGACGACCGCCAGGTGAGAGACGAGGTGATGACCTTTCTCATCGCCGGTCACGAGACCACGGCCAACGCCCTCGCCTGGACGTGGTACCTGCTGTCGACCCACCCCCTCGTGGCCCGCCAATTGCACGACGAGCTTCGTTCGGTGCTCGCAGGACGAGAGGTTGTGGTCGAGGACTTGGAGAAGCTCATCTACACCAAGGCGGTTCTCCAAGAGGCCATGCGGCTCTTCCCGCCCGTGTCGATGATCTCCCGCGAGGCGCGCCAAGCAGATGAGATCGGCGGGTACTCCATCCCGGCACGAAGCACCGTGCTCATTAGCCCCTGGGTGACCCACCGAAACCCGGAGATCTGGAGAGCGCCCGAAGGCTTCGACCCCGAGCGATTTCTTCCCGGTGCTCCAGAACATCCAAGGCTCGCCTACCTTCCCTTCGGCGCTGGACCCCGCCAGTGCATCGGCTCCGGGTTCGCCATGCAGGAGGCGCTCATCGCCTTGGCGGTCTTGGCTGCACGCTTCCAGCCCGCTCTGGCTCCCGGCCACAGGGTCGAGCCGCAGCTCGGAGTGACGTTGCGTCCCCGCCACGGCCTGCCCATGACGATCCACGAGGCCCGTTAGCCACCGCGGAGCATTCTTGCGACATGCCCCAGTCCGCGACGGCCTTCCACCAAGGGTGGCAGCACGCGTCTACGACCGGATCGGGCTTCTCCAGGACACGCAGGCACCGATCGAGCGGCGAGCGGTCGAGCGACTGATCACGGTAGGGAGGCTCCGAGAGGCCCACGCGGTGTTCGAGCTGGGCTGCGGGACGGGCGCCTTGGCCCGAAGGTTGCTTGCCGACGTGCTGCCTGAGGACGCCAGCTATGTGGGGGGCGACGTGAGCTCGCGCATGGTGCAACTAGCACGCAGGCGGGTTGCCCCCTGGCCCCAGCGTGCCCAGGTAGTCGATCTTCACGGGACGCTCCCTCTGCCGCGACCGGACCGGTCGGCCGACCGTTTCATCGCTGCATATGTCTTCGATCTCCTCGAGCCTGCATACACCCAGCAGGTACTGGACGACGCTCATCGAATTCTCGATGAGGGCGGGCTGCTGTGTGTGAGCAGTCTTACCTGGGGCCGTTCCCCGTCCAGCCGGATGGTGGCGAACGCTTGGATGGCAGTGTGGCGCCGAGCCCCGCGCCTCGTCGGCGGCTGCAGGCCGATCCGCATCTCGGACTTCCTCAATCCGACTAAGTGGCAGGTCGAAGAGAACGAGGTGATCGAGAGCTGGGGAGTACCGTCCGAGATCCTTGTCGCCGCCCCCGTTCCTTGAGGGCGCGGCGCCGTTCTGACCTTGATTGTTGTGTGCGCCCAGGTGAGCGTCTGATTGCATCACCACCGTCGATACGCGCTCGTCGGCCAGCCCTCCCAGACAATCGCAAGCCCAAACTCTTATAGCGCTGGTCCGGCCTTAGGGGTTCAGCGCTCGCAGCAGCCCCAACGGGATTCGAACCCGTGTCTCCACCTTGAGAG
>DMNK01000008.1:0-173 GCA_003453695.1 Acidimicrobiaceae bacterium
GCTTCACGCTCGAGGACTTCCTTTCGCAACTGCAGCAGGTGAAGAAGCTCGGCTCGCTGGGCGGCATCCTGTCGTTGCTGCCCGGGGTCCCCAAGGAGCTGAAGGGAGCCACCGACGCCATCGAGGACCGCCAGGTCTCCCAGGTCGAGGCCATCATCCGGTCGATGACGCCG
>DMNK01000008.1:341-616 GCA_003453695.1 Acidimicrobiaceae bacterium
GCCGGCCGAGCGGTCCGACCCGGCCGTGGTAGACGGATCGCGCCGCCAGCGCATCGCCCGGGGCAGCGGCACGACCACCCAGGACGTGAACCAGCTGCTGCGGCAGTTCAAAGAGGCGCAGGCGATGATGCGTTCGCCGGGCATGCTGTCGGGGCTTCTCGGCGGCGGACGGGTGCCGGGCGGCGCCAAGGGCGCAGCCCGCCTGGCCGAGGCCCTGGGGGCCGCCGGTGACGACCTCGGTGCCGGCGGGACGGCCGGCTGGCCCGCCGACGGGG
>DMNK01000008.1:784-12466 GCA_003453695.1 Acidimicrobiaceae bacterium
GCCGGCTGGCCCGCCGACGGGGCTGGGCTGAGCCTGCCTTCGGGCGGCGGGCTCGGAGGCTCGGCGGGCGGCGGCCGGGGCAAGGGGGGCAGGGGGAAGAAGAAGGGCGGGCGCGTCACCCCCAAGTCGGGGCGCCCCGGACCGCCACGGTGACCGGTGTCCGACGGAGCGACCGTCTCGGGTGCCCCGGGACGGGGTGGTTCGACCCTGCCGGTGGCACACGGCAGAATGGACGGTCCGCGCCGGCCGGGATGGCAGTCCACCGGGGCCGGCAACCGAAACGGGAGTTCGACTGATGTCCGTGAAGCTGCGCCTCATGCGCATGGGCAAGACCAAGCAGCCCACCTACCGCCTGGTGGCGGCCGATTCCCGTTCGCCCCGTGACGGCCGGTTCATCGAGGTCCTCGGCACCTACGCCCCTCGGGGACGCTCCGGGGCCGAGCCGGCCGCCGTGGTGGAGATCGACAACGCCAAGGCGGTGAAGTGGCTCCGTCAAGGTGCGCAGGCCACCGAGCGGGTGGAGCGCCTGCTGCGCAACTCCGGTGCCTGGGACGAGTTCACCGCCTCCAAGGCCCAGTGAGGACGTGGCCCCCATGAACGACGCCCTGGACGACGACGGCGCCGGGCCCGGCAACGAGGCCGGGGTCCCCGAGATCGAAGACGACATCGGCAATCGGGTCGAGGGGGGGACGGCCCGGTCGGTGCTCGGATACCTGGCACGCTCCCTCGCCGACGACCCCGATGCCGTGGTCATCGAGACCGACGCCTCGGGGCGCGGCACGCGCTTTCGTATCCACGTCGCCCCCGGCGACATGGGGCGGATGATCGGGCGACGCGGCAGGGTGGCCCAGGCCATCCGCACCGTGGTGCGCGTGGCCGCCTCGCGCGACGGGATGGACACCAACGTCGACTTCGTCGACGACTGACCCGCGCGATCCCGACGCCGGTCGGAGCCGAGGCGCCGGAAGGGCGCTGCTCGAGGTGGGCCGGGTAGTCCGTCCCCACGGCCTGCGGGGTGACACGGTGGTCGACCTGGTGAGCAATCGCCCCGAGCGGACCCGCGTGGGTGCCACGTTCGTCACCGACGACGGCACCCTCGAGGTGTCAGAGGTCCGTCCCTTCGGTGACCGCTGGCTCGTGCACTTCAGCGGTGTCGACGACCGCCGCAGCGCCGAGGCCTTGCGTGGGCGGGTGCTGCGGGCCGCCCCCATCGCCGACGCCGAGGCTCTGTGGGTGCACGACCTCGTCGGGGCCCGGGCGGTGCGGGCCGGCGACGGGTCCTTCGTGGGCCGTGTCGTGTCGGTGGTGTCGAACCCGGCCAGCGACCTGCTCGAGCTGGAGAGTGGTGCCCTGGTGCCCGTGCGTTTCGTCGTGGCGTGGCGCCCCGGTGAGCTCGAGCTCGACCTCCCCGACGGGCTGCTCGGAGACTGAACGTGCCGGCGCTGCGCATCGACGTGTTCACGATCTTCCCCGACCTCGTCGAGCACTTCTGCGCCGCCTCGCTCCTGGGCCGTGCCCGTCGCCTCGGGCTGCTCGACGTCCGGGTGCGCGACCTGCGAGCCGCCGCAGCCGACCCGCGCCGCAGCGTCGACGACGTGCCGTACGGGGGCGGGGCGGGCATGGTGCTGGCGCCGGGCCCGATCTTCTCCGCCGTGGAGCAGGCGTCGCCGCCCCGGCCGCTGCTGTTGCTCGGGCCGGGCGGGCGCCGGTTCGACCACGCCCTGGCCCAGGAGCTCGCCGGGCTCGCCCACGGCCAGTCGGGCGGCTTCTCGCTTTTGTGCGGGCGGTACGAGGGTGTCGACCAGCGGGTGGTCGACCACCTCGTGGACGGGGAGCTGTCCATCGGTGACTACGTGCTCGCCGGGGGGGAGGCCGCCGCCATCGTGGTGGTGGAGGCCGTGGCCCGGCTCGTCCCCGGCGTGCTCGGCAACGACCTCTCGGCCGGGGACGACAGCTTCAGCGCCGGGCTCCTCGAGTACCCGCAGTACACCCGGCCCGCCCTGTTCCGGGCGTGGGAGGTCCCCGAGGTGCTGCGAAACGGCGACCACGGCCGCATCCTGCGCTGGCGGCGGGCCATGGCCCTGAAGCGGACGCTCGACCTGCGTCCCGACCTCGTGGAGGCCCGGGGCGGGCTGAGCGAGGAGGAGCGGCTGCTCCTGGAGGAGCTCTCCGAGGTCCCGGGCGCACCCTGACACGCCCTCCCGGGCCCCGGGTAGGGGGTGCGGGGATCCGGATCGGGGCGGTATATCCTGGGCGGCTCCGGGATCTGTGCGGCCTGCTCCGTCCGGCTCCCACTCGCCCAGGTGCCTCGGCGCCCGGGCCGCTCGAACGCCACGGCCAAGGACGCGCGCCATGAACCCGACCGACATCGTCGACCGCGAGAACCTGCGGGAAGACGTCCCCGAGTTCCGCCCCGGGGACACCGTGAAGGTCCACGTCCGGGTGGTGGAGGGGAACCGAGAGCGCGTCCAGGTCTTCCAGGGCCCGGTCATCCGGCGTCAGGGGACCGGGGCGCGGGAGACCTTCACCGTCCGCAAGGTGAGCTTCGGGGTGGGCGTGGAGCGGACGTTCCCGGTCCATTCGCCCATCCTGGCCAGGATCGAGGTCTTGACCAGGGGCGATGTACGGCGGGCCAAGCTCTATTACCTGCGGGGCCGGGTGGGCAAGGCCGCCAAGATAAAAGAGAGGCGGACGGCGCGGCCCTGAGCGGCCCGCCGGGCCGGTGACGTCCGCCGGTGGGAATCGGCGTCAGGGTGGCGTTGGGTGAGATGAGCGAAGAGGATCTCGAACGATACGAGGCCGAGATCGAGCTGGCCCTCGTCCAGGAGTACCGCACGGTGCTCCCCCTCTTCCGATACGTGGTCGAGACCGAGCGCCGCTTCTATCTCGCCAACGATGTGAAGGTCTCGGTGCGCGACGCCGCCACGCCGACGGTCGTCGAGCTCGAGCTCGACGATGCCTGGGTGTGGGACATGTACCGCCCGGCACGTTTCGTCCCTCACGTGCGGGTGCTGACCTTCCGGGACGTGAACGTGGAGCGGCTGCCCGAGCGCGACACCTGAGTCCGGTGCGCCACAGCAACGCCACGCTGGGACGGCGCGGTGAGCAGGCCGTGGCGGGCTGGTACGGGGCCCGCGGCTTCTCGGTGGTGGCGACGAACTGGCGCTGCTCCTCGGGTGAGCTCGACCTGATCCTGCTCGATCCGTGCGGCGACACCGTCGTCTTCTGCGAGGTGAAGACCAGGACCTCCGGTCGCTACGGGTCTCCGGCCGAGGCCGTGACGAGGGCGAAGCAGCGCCGGCTGCGGGCACTGGCCGCACGCTTCATGGCCGAGTCCCGCCCACCCGGCCTGGTCGCCCGGTCCATCCGCATCGACGTGGCGTCGGTGCGTGCCGGGCCGGGAGGCAGCCCGGTGGTGGAGGTCGTCGAAGGCGTCTGACCCTCGCCGCCCGGCGGCGGTGCACGCCGCGGCGTGGTGGCGGATCAGCGGCGATCAGTAGGGTGACGGGCGCGTGGGCCGGTTCGAGAGAGCGGCGGACGCGACGCAGGGACGGGAGCTGAGCGTGGGGAGCACCGAGACCATCCTTTTGGACCGGCGAGACGGCGTGGTGACCGTCACGCTCAACCGACCCGAGCGCAAGAACGCCGCCAACGGTCAGATGTGGCAGGAGCTCCTCGAGGCGTTCGCCGAGGTCGCCCACGAGCGCCGGGATCGCGTCCTCGTGGTCACCGGCGCCGGCGGGGCGTTCTGCTCCGGTGCCGACATCGCCGATCCCTCCGGGGTGAGCGGCGACCCCGCCGACCCCCACCTGGTGCGCATGCGCTTCCTCGGCGAAGTCATGCTCGCGCTGCACGAGCTGCCCAAGCCCACCATCGCCAAGATCGGGGGCATCGCCGCCGGCGCGGGATTGAGCCTGGCGCTGCAGTGCGACCTCACGGTGGCCTCCCACAGCGCCCGCTTCTCGGAGATCTTCTCGCGCAGAGGGCTGTCCGTCGACGGCGGCTCTTCGTGGTCGCTGCCCCGCTTGGTCGGCCTGCACCGGGCCAAGGAGCTCGCCTACTTCGCCGACATCCTCTCGGCCGAGGAGGCGGCGGACATCGGTCTCGTCAACCGGGTGGTGCCCGATGCCGAGCTCGACACCTTCGTCTACAACTGGGCCGACCGCCTGGCGGCCGGGCCCCCGCTGGCGCTGTCCATGACCAAGCGGCTGCTGAACAACGGGTCGCTCGTGACGATGGCCCAGGCCCTGGAGGACGAAGCGACGAGCCAGACCGTGAATTTCTTCACAGCCGACACCGCCGAGGCAATGCGGGCCTTCGCCGAGAAGCGCGAGCCGCGTTTCGAGGGTCGCTGAGGTCACGGTGAGCGCCAGGGGGCCCCAAGTGTTGATGCTGGCGCCGATGCGCTCCGAGTTGCGCCCGCTGGTGCGATTGACGGGCGGACGTCCCGATCGAATCGGTGGCGTGGCCGTGCACATCGGACGGACCGGACGTGCGGCCGTCACCGCAGCCATGATCGGCGTGGGCCCCGAGGCGGCACGGCGCTCGACCGAACGCCTGCTCGACGCCGGCGCCTTCGACCACGTCGTGGTGAGCGGCATCGCCGGGGGAGTCGGACACCAGGCCCCCGTGGGCGAGCTGGTGACTCCGGCCGAGGTGGAGGATCTCTCGAACGGCCGCCGCTTCACGCCCACCACCCTCGGCTATCACCCGCCTGCCGGCGTCCTCTCCACGACGGCCGAGCTCATCGTCGACGAAGGGGCGGTGGCAGCACTGGTGGAACGAGGGGTGGTCGCCCTCGACATGGAGACCGCCGCCGTGGCGGAGGTGTGCGAGGAGCGGGGCCGCCCCTGGTCGGTGTTCCGCGTGGTGAGCGATCGTCCCGAGGACGGGCTTCTCGACCAGGGGGTCTTCGAGCTCCTCGAGCTGGACGGCACCGTCAACCTGACGCGCACGCTGCGCTACGTGCTGGCCAAACCGGCGCGCCTCGGGCCGCTCGCCCGCTTGGGTCGCGACGCCGCCGCCGCTGCTCGAAAGGCGGCCCGCGCCGCCGTGAGCGCCAGCGCCACCTTGTGACCCCGGCGTCCTCCGACCAGCCACGCTCCGGCCGGGGCGACCCGTCCACCTGCCCGAGTCCGTGAACGACGATTTCGAGGCAGAGATGGCCGCCTCCGGGCGGACAACGAGTCGCTGGTCGAACGAGCCCGGCTACCGCTACAGCGAGCACACGCACCCCTATCGCAAGACGCTGTGCTGCTTGGAGGGCTCCATCGTCTTCCACACCCCCGACGGCGACGTCACCCTGGAGGCGGGAGAGCGCCTGGTGCTGCAGCCGGGCACGCCACACGCCGCCTCGGTCGGCCCCGACGGCGTCCGCTGCGCCGAAGCCCACGGGTGATGCCGCGGCCGGCGACGGCCCGGCGCCTCCTGGGCGTCACACCTCTGGCCTAGCGTTCTCGTCGGCGCTTCGTGCGGCCGGCGCCCTTCGAGCACGGCCCTCTCGGACAAGCGGCGACACCCGTCGCCCTCCGAAAGGAGATGGCCGTGCTGGCCACCATCTGGTCGGCGACCCTGCAGGGCGTCCAGGGCCATGGCGTCGACGTCGAGGTGCACGTCTGTGCAGGGCTTCCGTCGTTCACGGTCGTGGGGCTCCCGGACACGGCCGTGCGCGAGTCGCGCGATCGCGTCCGCGCCGCCGTCCTGTCGAGCGGCTTTCCCTGGCCGTCCTCGCGTGTCACGGTCAATCTGGCGCCGTCGTCGCTCAGGAAGAGTGGCGCCGGGCTCGACCTGGCCGTCGCCGTGGGCGTGCTGACGGCCACCCAGCTGCTCGCCGAGACCCACGTGGCCGGCACCGGCTTCATCGGCGAGCTCGGGCTCGACGGCTCGCTGCGGCCGGTGACCGGGATCGTGCCCATGGTGGACGCCCTCGGCCCGGCGCCGGTGGTCGTGCCCATGGCCTGCGTCGCCGAAGCGAGGCTCGTGTCCCCGCACGTGCGTGGCGCCCGCAACCTGTCCGAGGTGGTGTGCGCCTTGCGCCGGCAGGCTCCCTGGCCCGAGGCCACCCCGGCACCGGCGCCGCAGGTGCCGGCCTGCCCCGACCTGGCCGAGGTGCGTGGCCAGCCCCTCGGACGACGTGCGGTCGAGGTGGCCGCCGCCGGTGGACACCACCTGCTGCTCCTGGGCCCGCCCGGATCCGGCAAGACCATGCTGGCGACCCGGCTTCCCGGTCTCCTGCCCCCGCTCAGCCGCGCCGATGCGCTCGAGGTCACCCGCGTGCACTCCGCGGCCGGGTTGCCCTCCGCCGGCGGGCTCGTCACCCGGCCGCCGTTTCGCGCCCCCCACCACGGCGCCACCGAGGTGTCGCTGGTGGGCGGGGGCACGGCCTGGCTCCGTCCCGGCGAAGCGAGCCTGGCGCACTGCGGCGTGCTGTTCCTCGACGAGCTGGGGGAGTTCGCCCCCGCCGTGCTCGACGCCTTGCGCCAGCCCCTCGAGGAGGGCGTGGTGCGGGTGCGGCGGGCTCGGGGCGCCGCCGACCTGCCGGCGCGCGTGCTGCTCGTGGCGGCCATGAACCCCTGCCCCTGCGGGGAGGGGGCCGTGCGTGGCGCCTGCCGGTGCAGCGACGCCGCCCGGGCGCGCTACGAGCGGCGCCTCTCGGGCCCGCTCCTCGATCGCTTCGACCTGGCGGTGTCCCTGTCGCGACCGGAGGTGGGCGACCTGCTCGGCGGCGTCGCCGGCGAGTCGACGTCGGTGGTCGCCGCCCGGGTAGAGGCGGCCCGCGGGGCGGCCACGACGCGGGGCGTGCGGTGCAACGCCGAGTTGTCCAGCGCCGCGCTGCGCGCCTGCTGCCCGCTGTCGCCTGCGGCGACGTCGCTGCTCGAACGACGCCTCCTTACCGGGGCGTTGTCGGCGCGGGGCCTGCACCGAGTGTGGCGTGTCGCTCGCACCGTCGCCGATCTCGACGATCCGCACGGGCCCATGACCGAGCAGCACGTGGCCGAGGCGCTGGCCTTGCGGGCAGGTCGTGACACCCTGACGACGCGTCGGTGATCCGCCGTGCCGGCACCGGAGGCAGCGCACGAGGACAGCCCGCTCGTCGACGAGGACCTCGCCTGTGCCGCCGCCCTGGCGTCGCTGGGCCTGTCCCCGGCCCGCCTGCGCCGGCTGCTCCTCGGCGCCCGCCCCAGAGAGGTCTGGGGCCGGCTTGGTTCCGGGTCGCACCCCGACGACCCCGATGGCCGGCTGGCTGCCCGCTGCCGGCCCGGGTTGCCCGAGCACGTGGAGCGCCGATGCCGCGGTGCCGGCCTGTCCACGCTGGTGTTGGGCGCCGCCGGCTATCCACGGCGCCTGGCCGACGACCCCGAGGCGCCTGCCGTCTTGTTCGTCCGCGGTGACGGCGGCGTCCTCGACGACGTTCCACGTGCAGCAGTGGTGGGCACCCGCAGCCCCAGCGAGCTGGGCCGGCGCGTCGCCTTCGACATGGGTGCGGCCCTGGCGGCGTCGGGCGCAGGCGTGGTGTCGGGACTGGCCCTGGGCATCGACTGCGCCGCCCTGTCCGGCGCAAGGAGCACAGCGCGATCCACGGTCGCACCTTCGGTGGCGGTGGTGGGAACCGCCCCGGACACCCTGGGCACGGCCGAGCAGCGCCGGCTGGCCGCCTCCATCGCCGAGACCGGCGCCGTGATCTCGGAGCTTCCTCCCGGCGCGCCCAGCGCCCGGTGGAGGTTCGCCGTCCGCAACCGCGTCATGGCCGCCCTGGCCGACGTGGTGGTGGTCGTCGAGAGTCACGCCGAGGGAGGCGCGCTGCACACCGTGCGGGCCGCCCGCCGCCGTCAGGTGGCGGTGGCGGCCGTGCCCGGTTCGCTCCGCAACCCGGCGTCGGAGGGCACCAACGCGCTCCTCGTCCACGGGGCGTTCTGCGTCCGCGACGGAAGCGATGCGCTGGCCCTGTTGTCCCGCCTCACCCGCTGGGTGCCGGCGTCGTCGCTGTCCGACGCCTCGCCTGTCGCCTCGCCCGGTCCCACCGACGGGCTCGACCCGCTCGAGGCGTCGGTGTTCGACGCGCTCGGAGGCGACAGCCTCGGGCTCGACGCCCTCGTGCTGCGCACCGGTCTGTCGCTGTCCTCCGTGGCGCTCGCCCTCGAACGTCTCGCCGACGCCGGCTTGGCGGTGTCCGAAGGCGGGTTCTGGGCCCGGCCGGGCGTGGCGCCCCGGCCATGAGCCATCCTGTGTCGTGCGCTACCTCGTCGACGGGATGAACGTCATCGGGACCCGGCCCGACCAGTGGTGGCGTGACCGGTCCGCGGCCCGGCGGAAGCTGGTCCAGGCCCTCTCCACGATGTGCGACGGTGCCGCCGTCACGGTGGTCTTCGACGGCCGTCCCGACGCCGGGGAACTGGACGAAGCGGCCGGGAGTGGTGTGATGGTGCGCTTCGCTCCCGGCGGCCCCAACGCCGCCGACGACGTCATCGCCTCGTACGTCGGTGACGATCCCGAGCCGTCCTCGTTGGTCGTCGTGACCTCGGACGGCGCCCTGGCCGGCAAGGTGCGCGCCCTGGGCGCCGCGGTCATGGGCTCGAACACCTTTCGCCAGCGGCTCGACCGATAGGCGCCCGGCGCAGTGCCTCCCCTGACGCGACTCGGCTTGCTGTTGCCCGCTGCTCTCGGCGCCGCCGAGCCTGGCCTCGTTCTCCCCGGCCTCGTCGATCTGGCCCTCGCCGCCGAGACGGCCGGCTTCGACTCGCTGTGGGTGCCCGACGCCGCCGGCGGGCCCCGGTCGCACCCCCGGGCGGCGCTCGAGGCGTACACGACCCTCGGCGCCCTGGCCGTGTCCACCACCACGGCTCGCCTGGGTGCCCTGGCCAGTCCCGTCCCCGGCCGGGCGCCGTCGCTCCTCGCCAAACAGGTCACGACCGTCGACATCCTGTCGGGTGGACGAGCCGTGCTCGGCCTGCGGGCCGTCCGGCGCCGGCTCACGGGCCGGCGGGCCCAGCTGGAGCGGGTCGACGAGGCGGCGCAGGTGTGCAGGGCACTCTTCCGCAACGAGATCTCCACCTTCAGCGGACGGCACTTCGCCGTCGACCACGCCGCCAACCGGCCTGCGCCCGTCCAAGTGGAGGGTCCACCCATCCTTGTCGCCGGCCCCGGGGGCACCGGGCTTCTCTCCGTGGCCGCTCGTCGTGCCGACGCCGTCTTCATGGAGGTGGCTCCGACGGTCTTGCGACGCCGGGTCGTGACGCTGGCCGCGCTGAGCCGGCAGGCCGGGCGCGATCCCGCCGAGGTGTCCGTGATCGCAGCTCTGGACGCACCTTTCTCCGGGTGGCAGTCAAGCGACCGGGCCGTGCTCGTGAGAAGGGCAGCGGCGCTGCGACAGGCCGGCGCCGACGGCGTCGTCGTGGAAGCGCCGGCGGGCACGCCCCCCGAGGCCCTCGAGCGGCTGGGCGCAGCGCTGGGCGACCTCGCCTGACGCCAGGCTGCGGCCCGGGCTCAGTGGGCGGCCGAGGTCCCCAGTGCCGCGAACGGATCCACGGCGGGTCGCCCGAGTGCGGCGGCGGTGGCGGCGTTCGTGACGTGGCCGCCGGTCACCGCCAGGCCGGCAACCAGCCCGGGGTCGAGCTCGAGGGCGCGGCGCACACCGTTGGCGGCGAGGGTCACGGCGTAGGGGATGGTGGCGTTGGTCAGCGCGTAGGTGGAGGTGTGCGGGACGGCGGCGGGCATGTTGCCCACGCCGTAGTGGAGCACGCCGAAGTGTTCGATCACGGGCGTGTCGTGGGTGGTCTCGCTGGTGGTGGCCACACAGCCGCCCTGGTCGACGGCCACGTCGACGATGACCGAGCCTCGCCGCATCTGGCGCACCATGTCCTCGCTGATCACGACCGGCGCCCGCCCGCCCGGGACGAGCACGGCCCCGATGACCAGATCGGCGTCCGCCACCGAGCGTTCGACGACGGCACGGTTGGAGGCGAGCGTCATGATGCGCCCGCGGTGGATCTGGTCCACCACGCGCAGACGGTCGAGGTCGCGGTCGAGGAGGAACACCTCGGCCTCCATGCCTTGGGCGATCCACGCCGCGTTCAACCCGACCGTGCCGGCACCGACCACCACCACCCGGGCCGGACGCACGCCCGGGGCACCGCCCATGAGCACCCCGCGCCCGCCCGGCGCCCGTTCCAAGAAGTGCGCTCCCACTTGTGGGGCGAGACGGCCTGCCACCTCGCTCATCGGCGCCAGCAGGGGCAGGCCGCCGGACGAGGAGCGCACCGTTTCGTAGCCGAGTGCCGTCGTGCCCGCCGACAACAAGGCGTCGGCCACCGCCGGATAGGCAGCGAGATGGAGATAGGTGAACAGCACCAGCTCGGCACGAAGGAATCGAAATTCCTCGGGCTGAGGTTCCTTCACCTTCATCACCAGCTCGGCAGACCACGCCGTCTCGCCGTCCACGAGTTCGGCACCGGCGGCGACGAAGTCGGCGTCGTGCAACGCCGAGGGCTCGCCGGCACCCGACTGCACCAGCACCCGGATGCCGTGGGTGGTCAGCTCCCGGGCGCCGTCGGGGGTGAGCGCCACGCGGTTCTCGCCAGGCTTCACCTCGGCCGGCACTCCGACGATCACGGACGGAGGCTACTGCCGGACGTTCGAGGATCGGGGGAGCCGCGACGCGCCGAGCTGGCGTCCGGTGGCGATGTCGCGCCGGCGGGGTAGCCTCGAACCTGATGAGCGACACCCGTGTCGAGACCGACTCCATGGGGCCGATCGAAGTCCCCGCCGAGCACTACTGGGGGGCGCAGACAGCTCGCTCGCTCGTGCACTTCTCGATCGGGGACGACACCATGCCCCGGGAGGTGATCAGGGCCTTCGGGGTCTTGAAGGAGGCGGCGGCGCGTGCCAACGCCGATCTGGGGAGGCTCGCCCCCGAGCTGGCCGATCTCATCGTGGAGGCCTCTCGCCAAGTGGCCGACGGCGCCCTCGACAGCGAGTTCCCCCTGCGCGTGTGGCAGACCGGCAGCGGCACCCAGACGAACATGAACGCCAACGAGGTGATCGCCAACCGCGCCATCGAGCTCGCCGGCGGCGAGCGCGGCTCGAAGGCCCCTGTGCACCCCAACGACCACGTCAACATGTCGCAATCGTCCAACGACACGTTTCCGACGGCCATGCACATCGCCGCCGCCGAGCAGATCGTCCACGCCTTGCTCCCCTCGCTGCGGGCGCTGCGCCAGGCCTTGGCGGGCAAGGCGCACGAGTTCGACGACGTGGTGAAGATCGGCCGCACCCATCTCATGGACGCCGTGCCGCTCACCCTCGGGCAGGAGTTGTCGGGATACGTGGCCCAGCTCGATTCCGATCTCGAGCGCCTGCAGCAGTGCCTGCCCGATCTCTACCAGCTGGCCCTCGGGGGCACCGCCGTGGGGACGGGGCTCAACACCCACCCCGAGTTCGGGGCCCGGGCCGCCGCCTACATCGCCGAGCTCACCGCCCTGCCCTTCGTGCCCGCCCCGAACTACTTCGCCGCCCTGGCCGCCCACGACGCCCTCGTCCAGGCGAGCGGGAGCCTGCGCACGTTGGCGGTGTCGTTGACCAAGATCGCCGACGACATCCGTTGGCTGGGCTCGGGGCCACGGGCGGGGCTGGGCGAACTGGTGCTCCCCCCCAACGAGCCGGGCTCGTCGATCATGCCCGGCAAGG
>DMNK01000008.1:12640-24257 GCA_003453695.1 Acidimicrobiaceae bacterium
CATGCCCGGCAAGGTCAACCCCACCCAGTGCGAGGCCCTGATCATGGTGTGCATCCAGGTCATGGGGAACGACGCCGCCGTCGGCGTCGCCGGCAGCCGCGGCAACCTCGAGCTCAACGTGTGCAAGCCGGTGATCATCTACAACGTCCTGCACTCGGTCCGGCTGCTCACCGATGCCACCCGGACGTTCCGCCAGTTCGCCATCGAGGGCCTCGATGCCGACGGCGAACGCATCGCCTCCCACGTGGCCAACTCCCTCATGCTGGTGACGGCCCTGAACCCGATCATCGGCTACGACAAGGCGGCGGAGGTGGCCAAGAAGGCCCATCACGACGGCACGACCCTGCGTGAGGCCACCCTGGCACTCGGGTTTCTGACGGGGGAGGAGTTCGACCAGGCCGTGCGACCCGAAGACATGATCCACCCCCGGTGATCCTGTGACCGTCCTCGACCCGCAGGCCGTCGACGCCGCCCTGGCGGAAGGGATCGCCTGGGACCGCGTCGGCGACGAGTTGGTGAAATCCCGCCGTGGCCGCGACTTCGCCGACTCCCTGGCCTACGTCGACGCCGTGGGGGCGCTGGCGGAGGAGGCCGGTCATCACCCCGACATCGACATCCGCTGGAACGT
Source organism: Acidimicrobiaceae bacterium (assembly GCA_003453695.1). Lineage (GTDB taxonomy): Bacteria > Actinomycetota > Acidimicrobiia > Acidimicrobiales > UBA8190 > UBA8190. The sequence continues at coordinate 13,269 of DMNK01000008.1, forward strand.
GGTGACGCTGCGGCTGTCCACGCACTCGGCTGGAGGCATCACCGATGCCGACCTGGGGCTGGCCCGACGCATCGACGCCATGGGCGAGGTGCCCCGACCCACGTGAGTCGCCGGCGGTCCCGGCCCTGGCGATACGTCCCGGCCACCGACCTCGACGGGGAACCGCACGTCGTCGTCGACGGCGCCCCCCGGCCTGGCACGCTGCTCACGTTGTCGCACTGGCCGGGCACGGCCACTCCCCGGTCGCTGTGGGCCGACACCTCGGCCGAGATCGTGCTGGCCGCTCTCGGGAACCGGAGGGTGCTGCCCCGGGGCGCCGAGATCGCCACCGTCGACCACTACGACGCCGACGGGGTGATCGCCCTGGCCATGCTGGTCCTCGACGGTGTGGCGGACGCCCACGCCCCGCGCCTGCTGGCGGCGGCGCGCGCCGGGGACTTCGACGTGATCGGGGACCCGGCCGATGCGCTCGTGGCGTTCGCCCTGGGGGCCCTGGGCACCCTGGGCGCAGACGGCGCGGCGGCCACGGGCGGCGACTGCCGCCCCGACGCCGGGGCCGACGCCACCGCCGGCGCCGCCTGGCGCGCCCTCGAGCACCTTCCCGGCCTCCTCACCCGGCCGGGCCAATTCGAAGGGCTGTGGGGACCGGAGCACAGCGCCTATCAGGCGGCCCTGGCGCTTAAGGACTCGGGAGGGGTGGTCATCGAGGAGCACCCTCGGCTCGACCTGGCCGTGGTGCGCGTCGACGAGGACCACCCCCGTCTGCGCTCGGCGGGTTGGGAGGGCTCCGCCGTCCACCCCGGGGTGGTGCACAGCGCCACCTCGTGTCTGCGGGTGGCCACTGTCGTCGGGCGGCGATACAGCCTGCGCTACCGCTATGAGTCCTGGGTGCGTCTCGTGAGCCGCCGCCCCCGGCCGCGTGTGGATCTCTCCGGGCTCGCCCACCGGCTGAGCTCGGCGGAGGCCGACGGAGGCCGGTGGCGCTTCGACGGCGCCGGCGCCATCACCCCGGCCCTGGCCCGCGAAGACGGCGCCGAGAGCACGCTCACGCCCCAGGCGTTCCTGTCCGCCGTGTCGGACGCGCTGGCTGTCCTCGACCAGGGACCGCCGGCGTGGGATCCCTACGCACCGGACTTCGGGCCTGGCGGGGTGCCCGGCTGACGGGCCAATGGGCCCGGCGAGGCAACGAGGGGCGCTTTCTGCAGGCGTCTGCCCACCTGCGCCGCCGGGGTTCCACCCTCTTCCTGCCCGGCTGTTTCGGTCAAGCCATCGACCGGGCCCACTGACCGATTGGCGACCTTAGGTCCTTCGGGCGTCGATGACTAGTGGCTCTGGTCAGGAGGGGGCCCGGCCACCGGCAGGTCCCACAGGGGGAACCAGCGCGACAGGTCGGACTCGACGGGGAGGTCCGAGCCCAGGATGCTGCGGATGCGAAGCTCGAGCTCGCTGTCGCGCTGCTCCTCCCCGCACGGGGCGAAGGGATAGAAGGCGCCGCGCTTGGCCAGGTAGACGAGAAACAGCGGTTGGCTGACGGCGTCGGTGACGTCGGAGGCGCTGCCGGGGGCGAAGCCGAACACCGAGCACAACAACTGGGTGCTCCACCCCGCATCCTCGAGTGAGGAGTGCACCACGTGCACGCGGGTCACCAGGTCGTCGATGGCGGGGGCGTCGATGAGGATCCAGCGGTACCCGAAACGGTCGCCCACGTGGCGCACCGTCAGGGGCGCCCCGCCGGCGTCGTTCATGCGAAGCATCTGCTCCACCTCGTCCTGCACCTGTTCGAACGGCTCGCCGGCGGGCGGCTTGAAGCACACCCCGGCGCGGCCGGTCGAGACGAGGCCTGCCGAGGCCTGCAGGGTCACTGCAGCCGAGGGCAGGGCGAACAGGGCGTCGAGGTTGGCGCGAACCGGCTTGGTGCGCCCGAGAATGGTGTCGAGCAGGCCCACTCAGCCCTGCCGTGCCCGACGATCGCCGTGTCGGATGATCACGCCGCCGGGCCGGCCATCTCCGCCTCGAGGCGGGCCAGCTGGTCGAGGCGCTTCTGCAGCGGCGGGTGCGTCGAGAACAGCGACGACAGGCTGGCGCCGTTGGCGATCGCCGGCGTGAAGTAGAAGGCGTTGAAGTGCTCGGCGGAGCGCAGGTCACGGGTGGGGATGCGCCCCATCTCGCCCGTGACCTTGATGAGCGCCGAGGCCAGCAACGAGGGCCGCCCGATGAGGATGGCCCCCGAGCGGTCGGCGGCCAGCTCCCGGTAGCGAGACAGCGCCATGGTGAGCAGGTAGCTGATGGCATAGACGAGGGCGGACACCACCAGCACGATCATCTCGACGAGCACGATCTGGCTCCCGGAGTTGTTGTTGTTGCCCCGGCCGCCGCCACCGCCGAAGCCGCCGAAGAGCCCGGCGTACAGCATGAACCGGGTGGTCAGCCCGGCCAGCATCCCGAGAAAGCTGGCGATGGTCATGACCGCCACGTCCCGGTGGGCGACGTGGGAGAGCTCGTGAGCCAGCACGGCTTCGAGCTCGGGCTCGTCGAGGCGGCGCATGATGCCGCGTGTGGCACACACCACGGCGTTGTTGGGGCTACGTCCCGTGGCAAAGGCGTTGGGCATGTCGACCTCGGCCACGGCGACGCGTGGCTTCTTCATGTCGGCCAGCGCGCACAGGCGGTCCACCACGGCGTGGAGCTCGGGCTCCTGCTCGGGGGTGACCACGTGGCCCCCCATCCCGAACAGAGCGATCTTGTCTGAGAACCAGTACTGACAGAACAACAGCCCCCCGGCGATGATGACGATGAGGATGATGCTCTTCAGGAAGGCGAACAGGATTCCGACGAAGGCTGCATAGAGGATGACCATGAGCAGCCCGGTGAGGAACATCCGGGTGTTGAGGCCACGGTCGGGCGGGATGCGGCGGGCGATCGCCATCAGGAGCTCACCTCTGGGTGCTCGGTCTGCGGGGCCGGAGCGGCCTCGGCTTGTTCTGCTGCGACGGGCTCGGCGCCCGCGTCGTGCTCGGCGCCGCCGCCCGATCCGCCCGCCGCCAAGGCGCCGGCCGAGCCTGCGCCCACCTCGGCCTTGAGCTGCGCCAGCTCCTGGTCGACCTGTGAGGCGTTGGCCACCTTGTCCAACTGGGCCTGGATGTCGTCGGTGTCGCTGGTCAAGTCGGTCAGCGCGCCTGATGCCAACAGCTCGTCGAGAGCGCCGGCGCGTGCTTGCATGGCGGCGATCTTGTCCTGGGCACGCTGCATGGCCATGCCGGCGTCGCTCATGGACCTTCCGATCCCGGCTGTCGCCTCGCCGATCTTCGACTGCGCCTCGGCGGCGGTGTAGCTGGCCTTCATCGTCTCCTTGCGGGTGCGGAACTGCTCCACCTGGCCCTGGAGCCGCTGCAGGGTCTCGGTGAGCTTGTCCTGCTGCGAGGCGATCTGTGTGTGCTGGGTCTCGAGGTCAGCCAGTTCGGCGGCGATGGCGGCCCGGCGCGAAAGCGCCTCACGGGCCAGGTCCTCGTTCCCCTGGCCGAGCGCGGCGCGGGCCTGGCTCTGGAGCTTGGCCCCCTGCTGCTGGAGCTGCGCCGCCTGCATCTCGATGCGCTTCTTGGCCGTGGCCACCTCGGCGACGCTGCGTCGTACCTTCTGCAGGTTCTCGAGCTGCTTCTCGTAGGAGAGGTCGAGAGTGTCGCGAGGGTCTTCGGCGCGGTCGAGCACCTTGTTGGCCTTGGCTCGGAAGATGTTCGCCAACCGTTGGAACACGCCCATGGCGTGCGCCCCCTTCGTGGGTGTCACGGGCCGTGCACGGGCACGGCATGCCCACTGAGCATAGGGGAGCGGGGCTGGCGAACCGGCGCGCCCGATAGGGCTCCGGGCCCGGGGCCAGGGGTTTCTGTCGGGCGGGCGCCGCCAGACGGGGCCGGTACGCTGCGGAACGATGAGCGAGTCGCTGTGTCTGCTCACCGTGCACGCTCACCCCGACGACGAAGCGTCGAAGGGCCCCGCCACCGTCGCCCGCTATCACGACCAGGGGGTGCGCACCGTGCTCGTGTGCTGCACGGGAGGCGAGCAGGGGGACATCCTCAACCCCGCCATGGACACCCCCGAGGTCCGGGCGGCGCTGCCCCAGGTCCGGCTCCGGGAACTGGCCGACGCCACGGCCGTGATCGGCTACGACGACGTGGTCATGCTCGGCTACCGCGATTCGGGCATGCCCGGCACCCCCGCCAACGAGGACCCCCGGTGCTTCGCCCGGGCGCCCCTCGGGGAGGCAGTGGGCCGGCTGGTGGAGGTCATCCGCCGCGAGCGCCCCCAGGTGATCGTCACCTACGACGAGGACCAGCGTGGGTATCCCCATCCCGACCACCTCCGCGTGCACGAGGTGTCGGTGGCCGCCTTCGACGCGGCGGGTGATCCCGATGCCTATCGAGGGGCGGGGAGGCCGTGGCAGCCGCTCAAGCTCTACTACGCCGGCTTCTCGGGTGAGCGGGTGCTCGCCATGCACGGCAAATTCCTCGAGCTCGGCCTCGAGTCACCCTTCGACGACGCCTGGCTGGAGCGTGCCCGCACCCACCGGCGCCAGTACACGACGCGCATCGACGTCTCCGGCTACGGGGACGTCCGGCGACGGGCATTGCTCGCCCACGCCACACAGATCGACCCCGAGTCACCGTTCTGGTTCGGGTTGCCACCCGAGGTGATGCGCGACGTCCATCCCGTCGACGAGTACATCCTCGCCCGCCGGGCGCCCTCGGCCGACGACGTCGCCGCCGCCTCCGGTGACCCCGGATCGCTCCGGGTGGCCGCTGACATCGGTGCTCAGGAGGACGATTTGTTCGCCGGTGTGCGGGACCCCGCCAATCGATAACATGCCCCGGCGCGGCCCAGGGGCCGGTGCGCCGGCGTCGACACCGGCGCCACGCTGCGACGATGGAGGCACTACATGTCCAAGTGGCTGAGCCAGGAGTGGCTGGACGAGACCAGGAAGATGGCGGAGGGCCAGCCCGATCGCCCTGGAGCGTCCGCCCGGATGCAGTACGTCGTCACTGGCGCTCCCGACGGGGACATCGAGTACTACTGGGTCCTCGAGAACGGCAAGATCCTCGAGAGCCAGCTGGGCCGTCTCGACGACGCCGAGGTCACCCTCACCACAGGCTATGACGACGCCATGAAGATCCAGAAGGGTGAGCTGGACGCCAACGCCGCCTTCATGCAGGGCAAGGTGAAGGTCACCGGCAACATGGCCAAGGTCATGTCGCTGCTGCCCATCACCAACTCCCCCGAGTACAAGCAGCTCCAGGCCGAGATCTCCGCCATCACCGAGTTCTAGGGCCCCGGGCTCCCGCAGCGCCCGGGTCCTGCGCCACCGGCGCGTCGTCCGGTGCGCCCCTTCGTCAGGCGCGGCGCATGAGCTGGCGCAGGGCCCGGTAGCCGATCACCGCCGCCCCGGCGCGCTCCAGAGCGGCGGGCAGGTCCTGGCCGTCCACCAGCAGCTCGTAGTCGTCCACGCGCGACTGCCAATCGGGGGCGAGTGCCTCGAGCTCGGGGCTCGACACGGCAGGGTGCAGGTACACCTCGGTCACGCCGGGCTCCAGCTCGGCGAGGGCGTCGACCAGGGCCTTGCGGGCGCCCACCCCCGGCACCTTCACGAGATGGTCGGGGAACACCAGGCCGGCCTCGGAGGCGAGGGCCCGGAAGGGGAACCCGGCGAGCGTCTCGGTGGACGCGCTCGACAGGCGAAGGGGAAGGCCGAACTCGACAGCCAATTCGAGGTAGACGTCGAAGAACTCGGGCCGGTTCTGCAGGGCGTCGAGGTGGGCGTCGAGGTGGCTCACGTCGAACCCCCACAGGATGGCCCGCTCGACCTGGGCCCGGCACTCACGTCGCACCTCGTCGACATCGGCGTGGTCCCACAGGTCGTCGACGGTGCGGGGGAAGCCGCCGTCGCCGTCGAGCAGCGACGGTGCCTGGGTGATGGGGCCCCACCGGTACAGGTCGAGCTCGGCGTTCAGGGTGAGGTGCACGCCGACGTCGTCGCCGCGGTAGCCGGCGGCCGCTTCGCGCGCCCAGGGACAGGGGACCATGAGGCTGGCGCTCGAGGCACGGCCCTCCCGCAGCGACCGGTAGACGCCGACGTTGGCGGCGTGGCAGAGACCGAGGTCGTCACAGGTGAGGATGAGGAGCTTGGCGTCGGCGTCGAATCCGAGGCGCTCGGCCAGCGTGGGCATGCGCCCGACGGTACACCGGCCGATTGCTCGATCAGGCGGCGTCGGGCTGACCGTGACCGGCCCGGCCGGCCTCGAGGACGGCGCGGGCTCGGGCCACGCCGACGAGCCCCAGCCGCCTGGTCTGTGCGTCGATCCGCCACTCCCCATGGCCCGGGCGCGACGGCGTTGCAGGCGAGGGCTTCGGTGTCGGGTTCTCGATGGTCATCGGCAGCGGTTCCTGCATGTGGCCATTGTGGGCGGAGGGTGTAACACTGAGCCGGGTGGAGCGCTACGGCATCACCGTCCCCTTCGACGACGTCCCACTCGCCGAGCATCCCCGCTGGTTCACCCGTCTCGCCGAGCTGGGCTACACCGATGTGTGGACCGGCGAAGCCAATGCCGCCGACGGGTTCACGCCCCTGGCGGTGGCCGCCCTGTCGGCGCCGGAGCTCCATCTGGGCACGGCAGTGGTCCCCGTATACACCCGCGGCCCCGGCCTGCTGGCCATGCAGGCCGCCACCATGGCCGAGCTGGCCCCGGGACGCTTCGCCCTCGGCATCGGCTCGAGCTCCGACGTCATCGTCGAGCGCTGGAACGCCGGCTCGTTCGACGAGCCCTACCGCCGCGTGCGGGACACTGTCCGCTTCCTGCGCCGGGCCCTCACCGGTGAGAAGGTGGACGCCGAGTACGACACCTTCACGGTGCGGGGCTTCCGGCTGGGGCGCAAGATCGCCGCGCCTCCTCCCATCTACGTCGCCGCCTTGCGTCCGGGCATGCTGCGCCTCGCCGGGCGGGAGGCCGACGGCGCCATCCTCAACTGGCTGGCCGCCGACGACGTCCCGCAAGTGGTGGCCGAGGTGGGGCCGGACAAGGAAGTGGTGGCGCGCATCTTCGTGTGCCCCACCGACGACGTCGATCGGGCCAGGATGGTCGGGCGGCTCGGCATCGCCGCCTACCTCAACGTGGCCGTGTACGCCGCCTTCCACGAGTGGCTGGGGCGCGGTCCGCTGCTCAAAGGCATGTGGGAGGCGTGGCGGGCCGGGGATCGCAAGGCGGCGGTGTCCGCCATCCCCGACGAGGTCGTCGACGCCCTCATCGTGCACGGCTCACCGCCAGCCTGCCGGGAGCACGTGCAGCGCTACGTCGACAACGGGGTCACGGTCCCGGTGCTGGCCGTCCTCCCCGGTGCCGACGATTTCGAGCGGGCCGTCGCCGAGCTGAGCCCCGCCGGCTGAACCGGCCCGGCCGGCCCGGCCGAGGCCCGGGGCCTCTCTCGCCACCGGTCGGGTCAGCCACCGACCACGTCGGCCAGGGCGCTGTCGAGGCGGGGGTGCGAGAACACGAAGCCGCTGTCGTGCAGGGCCGCCGGCTGGGCGCGCTGGCTGGCCAGCAGCACCTCGTCGACGAGTTCGCGCCCGAGGGCGAGGCGCAGCACCGGGGCGGGCACGGCCAGCACGGCCGGGCGGTGCACGGTGCCGGCGAGCACCGAGGTGAACTCGGTGTTCGTGACCGGGTTGGGCGCCACGGCGTTGACCGGCCCGGACAGGGTGTCGCCGTCGACGGCGTGCAGCACGGCGTTCACCTCGTCGGTGATCGAGATCCAGCTCACCCACTGCCGCCCCGAGCCCAGCCGGCCGCCGAGGCCCAGGCGGAACAGCGGCAGCTGGCGGGCCAGGGCACCACCGGAGCGAGAGAGCACGATGCCCGAGCGGAGGCACACGGTGCGGATCCCGGCCGCCGCCGCCGGGGCTGTCGCCGCTTCCCAGCGCCGGCACAGCTCGGCCAGGAACCCGGTGCCGAGGGGGCTGGCCTCGGTCAGTTCCTCGGAGCCCCGGTCGCCGTAGATCCCCACCGCCGAGGCGTTCACCAGCACCCGGGGCCGTGGGTCGACGCCGGCCAGCGTGACCGCCAGCAGCGCCGTCGAGTCGATCCGGCTGGAGACGAGCGACGCCCGCCGTGCCGGCGTCCAGCGCCGGTCGCCGATCCCCGCCCCCGACAGATGCACGGCGGCGTCGACGCCGGAGAGGTCGTGGCCCTCGAGGGCGCCCGACCCGGGGTCCCACGCCACCTCTCCGGCTCGGGGGGACCGGCGGACGAGCCGCACCACGTGGTCGCCACGGGCCTCCAGCGCCCGGCACAGCTCCGACCCGATCAGGCCGCTCGCCCCGCTCACCGCCACCCGCATGGGAGTGCTCCTTCTCGGTGGCCTGTCGCCGACACTAGGGGCCAGGTCGTGGCCGTCTCTTCGAGCCGGCCGGCGGGCCGCCACGGCTTCGACGAGCCAGGGCGGGACTTGTCCGGCAGGGCGGGGCGACGGGCGCGAGACTTCGGCCCATGACAGCGGCGCCGGGGGCGGTGTTGGCGGCCGCCTCGGGGGCCGAGGTGGGCATCATCCTGGGCGTCATCGCCTTCGTGGTGGTCGGGCTCATCTTCCTGTCCTCGGCGGTGCGGATCGTCACCGAGTACGAGCGCTCGGTGTTCTTCCGCCTGGGCCACGTGCGTCCCGACGCCAAGGGGCCGGGGGTGATCTTCCGGATCCCCGGGGTCGACCGGCTGGTGCGGGTGACGCTGCGCGTCGAGGTGGTGGACATCCCGCCCCAAGCCGTGATCACCAAGGACAACGTGACCATTCAGGTGGACGCCGTCGTCTACTTCCAGGTCGTCGACCCGGTGCAGGCCGTGCTCGGCGTCGACAACTTCCGCTTCGCCAGCCAACGGATCGCCATGACCAGCCTGCGCTCCATCATCGGCCGCCACGAGCTCGACAACCTGCTCGCACACCGCGAGGACGTGAACAACGAGTTGCGCACGGTGATCGCCGCCTCCACGCATCACTGGGGGGTCGAGGTCCGCCAGGTCGAGCTGCGCGACATCACCCTGCCGCCCGAGTTGCTCCGGGCCATGGCCCGTCAGGCCGAGGCAGAGCGCGAACGGCGGGCCAAGGTGATCGCCGCCACCGGCGAGCTCGAGGCCAGTTCCGAGTTGTCCGAAGCGGCCGCCAAGCTGTACGAGTCACCGGGCGCCTTGCAACTGCGGGCGTTGCAGACGCTGGCCGAGGTGGCGAGCGAGCACAACTCCACGCTGGTGTTCCCGGTGCCCATCGAACTGCTCACCGGGTTCTTGGGCCACCGGCCTCCCGGCGCCCCGGCCGGAGCCGAGAAGGCCACGCCGGAGCTCCCCACTCAGCCCGGCTCGGCGTAGCGGGCGCGCACCTCGGCGTCGGCCGCCCGGACCTGGGAGGCCATGACCTGGCGGTGCTTCTCGAGCTCCGCTTCCAGGCGGGGCTCCGCCAGTGCCAGCATGCGCACAGCCAGCAGCCCGGCGTTGCGGGCACCGTTCACGGCCACCGTCGCCACCGGGACGCCCTTCGGCATCTGCACCATGGCGAGCAAGGAGTCCATGCCGCCCAGGTCGCCCACGGCGATGGGCACACCGATCACCGGCAGCGCCGTGGCCGCAGCCAGCACGCCGGCGAGGTGCGCCGCCCCACCTGCTCCGGCGATGACCACACGGACCCCGCGTTCGGCGGCGCCGCGGGCGAAGTCGATGGCGTCGTCCGGCGTGCGATGGGCGGACAGCACCCGCACCTCCACCGGCACCGAGAACTCCTTCAGTGCCTCGACGGCGCCCTCCATCACCGGGAGGTCGGACGCGCTGCCCATCACCACGGCCACAGACATGGACAGCGACCCTATCGGCTGATGGTCGTGTGCTTGAACTCGTTGAGCTCGCGACGGTCGGCCATCAGCGCCAGCACGTGCTCGATGGTCGAGCGGGCCAGCTCGGGGTCGCCGGCGGGACGGGTCATGACGCGCACGAACACCGCCGCGTCACCGACGATGAACGTCGGCACTCCGAAGACCTGATGGGAGGACACCGCCGCCTCGTGGGCCTTGCGGAACACCTCGCCGGGCCAGCCCTCGGTGACGGCCTCGAACACCTCGTCGGCGTCCACACCGGCGTCGTCGAGGACCCGGCCCACCACCGGCTGCCGGCGGAGGTCCTCGCCTTGGTCGTGACGGGCGGCGAACAGCGCCTCGTGCACGTCGAGGAAGCGGTCCGGGAACCGGTCCCGGACGACCAGCCCCGCCTCCATGGCGAGAAGCGAGGGGGCCTTGTCCGGGTCGTCCCACACCGGGGTCCCGCCCTCTTCCACGTGGACCTGTGACAGCGAGAAGGGCACGAACTCCACCTGCCACTGCGCACCGGCGCGCACCGCCTCGATGAGGTGTTCATGGATGTTGCGGGCGAAAGGGCAGCGGTAGTCGTAGGTGACCGAAAACGGAGGAATGCTCACGGAAGTTGTCAACGCCGCCACGCAGCAAGCATTCCCAGCGCGGTCCCCGGCCACTCGGAGAAACGGTCGCTCAAGGAACCGACAACTCGGGGGTCGATGCCCGTCGTCGGGCGGGAGCGTGCCGACGAACCCCGGGGGTGCAGCAGACCGAGCAGGCTCAGTGGTCGCCGGCGGCGACGCCCACGGTCACGTTGGCCCCCGAGGCGGCGCTCACGGCCGGCGTGTCGCCTTCGGCCATCTCGTCCATGCCGATGGGGCCCTGGGCCTGCCCGGACAGGAACTGCTTGACGATGGGATCGCTGCTCGCCGTCATCTCGCCCTTGCTCCCGAAGGCGACGAGCCGGGACCGGAAGAGCAGGCCCATGTAGTCGGCGGTGCGCATCACCGACTGGATGTTGTGGGTGATGATGAAGAACGTGGCCTCGGTCTCGTGCTGGGCGGTGTTCACGAGGTCGTCGAGGTAGGCCACCCGCACCGGGTCGAGGCCCGAGTCGGGCT